>JBKGZM010000031.1:0-21753 GCA_046545575.1 Dehalococcoidia bacterium | reverse complement strand
TAAATTATTCTCAGTATTTCGTGCCTGAGTAAGCACCTTTGTCCTGAGTTCTGAACTTACCATATAATCCCCCTTTCATAGTATTATTTAACAAAGGGTATGCCTCCCTTTAGCTCCTACTTTAAAAGCATAGGCTTCAAGGTACCGAGGGCGAATCTATATGTTCGGATGCCAGATAGACAAGCGTCTCCAGCAACCAGGTGGGATAATCATCCACCGGGCGAATGTTCATATCTTCGAAGAGTAGGGGCAGGGTGTGTTTCAAAATCTCACGGTTTTCCAGCACGTATGAGATGCCCGAAGGACAACGGAGGTTGTCTTCCAGTACGTAGAGTTGGCCATCGCTGTCGTAGACCGTAAAGGTGATGCCCATCTGAAGCAGAGCAGCCTCCGCTGTCCTTTGCCTGCGTTCGAGTTCCCCGTTGGGGAGGGTGTTGATACGGTCTATAAGAGGCCTGGCTGATGGGCGGGGTTGCCCGTCAGAGGCAAACAGTTCATCGTAAAACGATTCTACCCTGTATCCGTCTGAAATCATTTTAGGGAACCTATTATAAACGGACTTTCTTCTCACGTCAAGATGTGGCCGTCGCCGGCTCTGGAATCGTCTTTGCCGTTGCAGAAGGAGGAGATATATTCCTCCGGCGGTTGAAGCCACGGTCGGGCCTCAAAAGCTTAATATACCCGTTTGTAATTTATGTCGCCTTCTTCGAGCTTGCTGCATGAGATAAAGACAGCCCAATCCTTGGGATCTCCGTGATGCCTGCGAGCATTACAATTCCTGACAGCTCATTGACATTCTCAAGCGGATAATCTCCCCCTCTTATCTCTCCGGATTCCCCAATGTAGTTTTGCAACCATGACTTGGCCTGGGAAAACCCTTCCATATTTAACTGACCCGAGGGTCCAGCAATGAGCATTAAGGCTTTTGTCGCCTGATTCCGGCCACATATCCCACTAAGCCTCATCCCTGCTGCGTTTTTCACTACAGTAAGGGTAGCGAGCACCGGGTCCAGTTCGTCTATTGAAGTTCTACGCTTAAAGAAATTGAGCTGTTTCTTTAACGTTTTAGCCTTCAGCTCGGAGTACCCGATATAAGCTATGTCCTTCCAGGTAGCCATAATATCCGATGCATCGACTACCTTTATCCCCACTTTGTTTCCCGAGACCTCACCGGCACCCATCAGGTAGGGGATGGGCTTTATAAGTTCATAATTCATGGTTTTGTAGCATTCCTGGATCGGTATCCCCTCCTTTTTCCATACTTCGTTATCAAAGAGAAGAATACCATCAGCTACCTTGTGTAGTTCCTTAATAGCTTGCCTGGCATTATCGGTCATCAGCTTGCCTTCCTCTGAACTCGGAATCACCCCCAAGGCAAACACTGGCTGGTCATAGACGGATTTTAGCTGCTCTACAACGAGTGGGACGCCGCCGGAGCCCGTCCCGCCCCCTAGTCCAGCTATTACCAGGAAGGCATCAACTCTATACAGGCCCTTCTCGGCCACAGAACGCATTATGAGGTGTAGCTGCTGCTCGATCACCTTTGCGCCTATTTCTCGACGCAGCCCTACCCCGTGTCCTCTTACCTCGGTTTGTCCTACAAGGATCTGATTGTTCTTGGGGATTATCTTGAGCCCCATAAGGTCAGACCGTGCTGAATTTACCGCAATGGCGAAGGGAAGAATGTTATGGTGCTGACCGTAGGTGTCATGGTAAGCTAGCAGGTCCAGAATTTTACCCCCTGCTTGTCCTACGCCTATTCCTCCCAATCTCATTTATATCTCCTTCTATCTATATGTTTGGAAATTATAACTCCGAGGAGCGAAACCTGTTTGAATGACCGGGCATGTACTCAGAAAAGAAATAAAGTCGCCCAGCTTTTCTTTGGGACCACTGAGTTGCCCTGTCTGGCCCACTGTCAATCCCCAGTATCGAGCTAACCCTTCTTGGCATTCTGGCCTGCAGACGCTGGCCGTCCACTCCAGGCATGCGGAGGGCTTGAAATGATGAATCATGCAAGTGCATTTTTGATCACTTTCGTTGCGGAGAAAGACACATACTCCATTGATCTGTCGGAGCAGGAAGCTTTCCTCTCCGGGCCAGCGCTGGTCGACGTATTTGTCCAGAAATTGGTCCCAGGTCAGCCCGAGTCCATCTGCGATTCGCTGGGCCTCTATCAGGTTCATGCGAACCTGGTATCTGGTACAACAAACTCCGCAACGGAAACAGGGAATGGAAAGCTTCCCCTGTTCATAAGAAGGCTCGGTACTCGGTGGAAGATCAACAATGGGTGGCCTGTTCATTAACTGGGTTTGTGTCCGGCAATGTCTGCCACTATCTATTGTAGGGTATTGCTCATTAGAAAAACCCCAGAAATAGGTTAGAGTTTCACTAAAAAACCCTTAGAAAACCATTAGAGTTTTTGGACTGGCTCCTGTTCCTTGAGGATACGGCTTCTGCTTGTCTATTACACGGAGTGTTGGTGTATCTGAAGTTCCCGGTACGGACGCTGTGGATTACTCTAGCCCTGTTCTTTTTACTGTTCGTGCTAGGATCTTGGAGAGACACAGTCTTCTATGACTTTATCCAATGGGTCGACAGTTACGTTGACTTACACTATCTCGTCTCAGGATTCACTGTCTTATCACTCCTTTTAGCGGTTCGGGAAATACGGAAAAAGGAGGCCCCTAGTACCTTGTAACATTTGAGATGTCATTCCGGACTCCGATCCGGAATCCAGCGTAGGGTGGGGTTTTATACCCCGCCGCAATTGGCGGCATATCAAATGCCGCCCTACATTTCCAAATTCCGGCTGGAGTTTATCCTCCTCTGGCGGACCGGGATGATGAATTAGCCCTTCAAAACCTGTCATGATGAAAATCGGGATCAGAATTACAATGCGCCAAATCGAATTGAGAAATTATTAGGGAGGGGATAAAACAAAAAGGCAGACTCGCACATGCGGTCTGCCTTTATCCTCTTATTGGTAGCGGGGGAGCTCTTTCGGTACTTGGCAACAAACGCTACGAACCCGATGACGATGATTTTGCCGCCGAACATTATAGCAGGGATGCAATGCTGAACGGAAGGCCGCTATAATAAAGATAGAGGGGGATCCATGCAGAGTGAGACCATAAAAGCACCCGCAATAACCCCGCCCCGCACGTATTGCTTACTGGAGCCAGGTAAGCGGCAATACTATCCCACTAACGCCCCGGAATGGGAGTGGTCCAAGATCGCCGCCGCTGTCTTGGAGGTGACCCTCCGGGATTGCGCAGAGGCCTATGAGGCCTACGGGAATATTGTTGAGGCGATGAGATCGAGGAGTAGTCAACGGCTTGTGGATTCAGGTGTGTCAATAATGTATGAGACCCTTTCCAAGCCTGTGCGTTTGATTTCACCGATAGAGGTGAGTAGAAAATGGGTATCTGCCCTAAATCATGCCGATCTAAACTATGCAATTGAAACGATGGAATATTTCCTGCGAGAGTTCTTCAACAGTGAGGACAATAAGGCAGATGGCGCCATCAAAGTGGACCCCCGATGTGACAATACAGTACTCCTCTGGAACGCCCTAATATTCCGTGCTTTCTGCGAAAGTCAAGACATAACCCAAGCAGAGCTGAGCCAAAATTTTCTGGGCGATGAGCTCCACGGTACCACCTTCAAGGGACAACCAAGTACCAGGTTGAACCGGCAGCAAAAGCGAACATTAACAAAGATGGCGAAGAAACGGATTGGCCCCGCAATCCTACATCATGACGATGTGTATATGTTATTCAATACAATCGAGTCCCCCAACGGAGACGATTTGCGGCCAGCTGAGTTATGGCGCGCTGCGCGAGTGACCCACCCTTCGTTGACTGAAGCGGCTTCTGCCTTCAAAATGGACCCAAAGAAACTACAGGACACGGTCAGCCCGGTAGACGACGCCGTTGGTTACCCGAAGAAGCGATAGAGACTCTCCTTGAAGGTCAAATAAAACCCCGTGCAATATACAGCACGGGGTTTCGTTATACCTACACTCCGCACTTTTGCTGTGTTAATTTTGGGGGGTGTACCAGACAATCCGTGACCCCGATAATCGGGTTAGAGGGGGAAATGAGCGGAGAGGTTTTTATTCAGACAGGACTGACACCAGGGGAGATGGTTAAATTTACACGCCTCAGTTGGGGGTGGCGACAGATAGATCTTGCGTCTGTCGCAAGGGTAGGAGTCGGCGATGTTATCGGCGTCGAAAAGAACAGATGGGTCCCCAAAAAACGTAAAGCGCGAATCTTTCAATCTTTGGGGTTGAGTGAGTGATGAGTGACAAATTGCAGAAGAAAGGGCCCAATGTAGGGCGCAGGGTGACCACGAGGGAATTCAGGTTGACTAAAGTAGAGCGAGGGAATAGGCCCTTCACTGTGGAGCCTGCGTTCGCGAATGTTATAAGCTGTGCTTTGGATAGAGCCCTGGAGCGGAGAGGAAGCAATGGAAAAACCAAAGAGACAACTTGAAGTTGAGGGAATTTTTTGGGATCTAGAGCTATTTCGGCAAGGCACCGATCTGGCAGCTGAAGTCGCCGTCCTCGGCTCTCTTTTTATGTCCGCCGCTAAAGGCGAGGATGAGGCTGTCGCTGAAGGCCTCAGGAAGGTTCATCCATCTTTATTCGCACGAAAGTGGCATCGGCAGTTACTGAAGGCTGTGAAGGTACTCGCAGATCGAGGAGAAGCACTGACGGTTGCATCTGTTGGCCGAGAGGCCAGCGTTGTGGCAGGCTATGATCTTATGCCATATCTTCGAGAATTATTCCGCGATTACCAAATTCTGTGCGAGGTGGAGTTCAACTGTTCTGTGGACGGTGGAGGTATTGCAGCAGCAATTACCACAGAGGTTGGAGCGCTAGACTCGTATTTGCCACGCTTGAAAGAGGCGTTCAAAGTCAGAGAGATCAAAGCTGTCTGTTCAAGAATCATGGAGAACGCAGAGAACGGACAGGCGAGTGAGACTGAAGTTAGACGCCTGGCAGGGCTAACTGCCACCGAGATAGGCGGCGGCCATGCAGTGAAGGCTAAACACTCGAAAGCTGTGAGCGTAAATGTAGCCTGACAAATGGGGGCATGATGAAGTTAGAGCTCGAGAAATACAGCATGAACGCGAAAGGCGCTATTGAAGGTACCATCGTGCTGCGTAACGATGATAGTGAGAACATCTACGAGGATGAGATAAAACTGTCTAATCAACGGCAGCGGCAACGCTTCGCCGCGGACCTTGAAACGAAATATCCCCAACTTCGGGGCAGAGACTTGGAGGCCCAATTGTTGCGCCTTCTCTGGAACGCAAAGGATGAGCTGGCTCAGTCGGCGGAGGAATCCACGAACGGCCACAAACCTCAACGAACCCCGCAGGCGGACCGCTTGGTTCAATTGGCCGAAGAGGCAGATATCACGCTTTTCTCAACCCCTACTCGCGTTGGGTACGCCGCCGTTCCGGTTGATAACCATCGCGAAACCCTACGACTCCGGAGCACCGAGTTCAAGCAATGGCTCTCCCGCCAACTGTACACCCTCGAAGGTAAGGCCCCCAACAGCGACTCCCTAAATACCGCGCTCACGGTCCTGGAGGGCAAAGCCACTTTCGAAGGCCCGACATACGACTTAGGAAACCGAATTGCAGAGCAGGAGGGAATAATTTACTATGACTTAGCCGATCCTGCGTGGCACGCGGTGGAAATTACCCCGGAGGGATTCCGTACCGTGCCGGCCCCTATCCTGTTCCGCCGTTTTTCACACCAAGCGGCTCAAAACGCCCCCCAAGAGCCAGGTAACGCCGACCTCATTTTAGACTACATCAACATCAGAGATCCCGAGGAGCAAAAGCTATTCCTCATCTATTTGGTGGGCTTGTTTATTCCGAATATCGGCCATCCGATCGCCCATTTTCACGGCGGGCAGGGGGCGGCGAAAACCACGACGACAAAACTAATAGGTAGCCTCGTGGATCCAAGCTTCGAGCCGGTCCTGACGATGCCGACGAACGATCGTGAGTTGGCAAGACAATTGAATCAGCATGCGTTTGCCGCCTTTGACAATCTCTCGGGGCTTCAGGATTGGCAATCAAATATTTTGTGTAGTGCCACAACGGGGACAGGATTCAGTACACGCCAACTCTATACCGACGAAGAATCTGTGATATTTGCCCTGAAGCGGGCCATCAGCTTGAACGGCATCAACATTGTTGCCTCAAAGCCTGACCTATTAGATCGCAGCATTATCTTTGGCCTCGATCGATTGTCGAGCAGTGAGCGCCGCGACGAAGCTACGCTCTGGGGTGACTTTAACGCGGATAAGCCACACATTCTCTGCGGTATTTTCGAGATATTAAGCGCCGCCAGGGCAATTTATCCTCAGGTCCAGAAGTCCGTAAAATCATTGCCTAGAATGGCCGATTTTGCACTCTGGGGTTGCGCCATGGCGGACGTTATGGGGTATGGGCACGACTGGTTTCTAGAGGCCTACGAGGAGAACCGGCGCAAGCAGAACGCAGAGCTTCTGTCCTCGAATCCAGTGAGCCTTGCCCTGCAGAGTCTAATGGCGCCCAAAGACATGTGGGAGGGGACGCCCGCCGAGTTGCTAGCGGACCTGGAGGGGGAGGCGTTCACCCTGAAAGTAAGCACAAACAATAAATCATGGCCCAAAGCGCCGCACGTACTCAGTCGCCGGCTGAATGAACTTCAAGCCAATCTGGCCGAAGCTGGCCTCGAAGTTCAGACGGGCCAAAGGCGAATAAGCCGCAATCCTGAGCGACGCATCAAAATAATAAAACATACCCCTCCAAAAGATGCTGGAAAAAGCGTCTACACCGGCGACAGCGTCTACACAGCTTCAGAACCACGCTCAGAGGGTGTAGGCGCTACTGTAGACGCTACCACGTCTGTAGACGCTACTGATGTAGACGCTACTGATGATGTAGACGCTACCAAATCAGTAGCGTCTACAAGGGCCCAGCTTCAAGACCACGCCTGTGTAGACGCTGTCGACAGTGTAGACGGCAAATTAACAACCTTTTGGAAAGGGGGTCAATAAAAAAATGGCGAGCAAAGCAATCAAAAGAAAGAAACCGAAGGTCAGGGGGCACATCCGTAAGAAAATGCAGCGCCTTGAAGCGAAGGGGGCATACCGTGAAACATCCGAGGAAGTTAGCGAGAGATAGACGGCGCAAGGAATGGATATTTGGCCATCGTCTCTGGATTTGGCTACAGGTCCTGGGCGATATAGAAAGCCATTCGAGGTGCTATATATACGAGAGGGGCCGCAAACTGCGAGATCTGGTGCGGGCCTAAAATTTATGTAGGAGGTTTTTGATGTCAAATGCAAAAGAGGATTTGATAAAAAAAGGCTTTGGCCGAGAGTATGTTGAGAGCTTAAGCGAGGGGAAGGCCGAGCATATCGCGACGATGCACGGGGTTGGGGGGAGGAAGGCGCCGCAGGCCACAAAGCCGGATAAAGGGGACAAGCCCGCCAAAAACAATAAGCCTGGCAAGGCTGAGGGGGATGGCAAAAGAGAAACCTCAACTGCGACCCCCTCATCCACGTCTGAGATGAAAACCTGGGCGAAAAAACATTTGCAGACCGTCTCAGAGCAGGGCCCTCAACATCTACCACAAGCTAGGGAAGAAACTCATGAAAAGTTGGTCCAAGCAGGTGTAGACGAAAAGGAAGCAACTAGCCTTGTGTCGGAGTACAGCACCCCCGCTGAGGATAAACTGGCCTTTGAGGGAAAGTGGGGCGGTAAAATCGAGGGGGAAGGGAAAGAGAAGGTCTTCACGGGGACTGAAAGTGAATTTACCCGGTACCGGAGCGAAGCCAAAACCCTAGCTGAAGGAAGGGCCGAGGCTGAATCCGTATTGAAGCCCTATAAGACTGGCCACGACACGTATGACTTGGTGTCCGCCCTCCAGGCCGCGGAGAGCGGGGAAGGGGCTATAACCAAAGCCGATATCGTGCGACTGTTCCCCGAGGAATCAATCCACAAAGCCCAGACGATCGTTGACGATCTACAATACCTGAAGAGTAAAGGGGCGCTCGAAAATGGACAAGTCACCATTGAAACTGCTTTGTCGGAGGACATTTCCCCTACTCTTATTAAGCGAGCGACCGGCCTCACAGATCAGGAAATCGAGAGCGCCACGGAGAACGTCAAGTCACGGGAAGAGTTTCACCGGACGCACGTCAATCTTGGGGAGGATCCCGAAACAGGGAAAACTATCTGGATTCCACGCGAGCAATATAGCCAAATGAGCGATGAGGACAAGCGCATACTGCAAGAAAAGGGAGTTGAGGAATACCAGGCAACGAAGGATTTTGAGCGGTGGGAGTTTGAACATCAAAACGTCGAGCTCGGAGACACGGGGAAATGGGTGCCCAGAGATGATTACTGGGCGTTGAACCACGAGCAACGCGAGCAGTTACAGGAAACCGGAAAGCTCACTCCGAAGATGCAATTCACGATTGCTAAAGCAAAGGGGGAGATCCCTGATGATTCGACATTCGCGGGGAAAGCCGAAGGTAGCGGCTTCAAATACAAAACCCCACAAACCGGAGACCGGACCTCAGAGGCGACGGCAGGAGAAACGAAAGAGCCCTCACCTTACCAACCGCCTCCGGAGAGGAAGCTCCTCACCGACATAGTGAAAGGCAAGACGGATGAGGAAGTACTGGAGAGCTGGGACACAACTCAAGCGGAAATCAATAAAGCTCGCGCCATCAACAAGGCCAAGGACCGCGGTTGGCTAGGTGAAGACAACACCTTTGCTGTAGGCAAAATGGTAGATGACGTCGGCCCCTCCGAAGCGATAGCCGCCCTGAGCCAGGCCGGCGTTGAGGACCCCTCCAGCCTTGTCGCCTACGAGCAGACAAAAAACTCCCTCCAGAGCGACGACAGGAATTATGAGGACAATGTCCTCAACCCCAATGGCACGATCAACCCCGTTGTCCTGGTGGATAGGTACGGAGAGCAGGGCGCTAGGGATTACCTGCAGCGGCTCAACGTTGAGGATATCGATAAAACGATTGGCCAGGCACGGGGCTACATAGCTCAGCGAGAGGCCCGTGCCGCTATAGACGACCCCTTGCGGGGGCCCATTACCGGACAGGTTGACCCCCAGACCTGGGAGACGGCTTATCCGGGCGGTGTGGAGGTTGATGGCAAAACAATGACCTATGGCGACATCCAAGAGAAGTACACACTCTCTCCCGGTGGCGGAATTGTGGCGAAGGACTTCGCGGCCGAGCACATCCAGGATCCGGCCGGCACTGATCAGTGGATCCCGGTTAAAGACTTCAACCAACTCCCCGATGATCTGAAGAGTATTTTCGTCAATGAGGGGTATGATGCGATGGCAGCGGAGGTAAAGAAGCGGCAAGAAACCCTGAAGAACCTCAAAGACGACGGCTATAGGAGAGAACCCCTCGCTTACGCAACGCCGGGCCAGATCGAGCCTCAACCTGGGATAGACCTTCCGGCAGCCCTGGCATCAGGAAGATACTCGCCGGCTGAACTAAAAGCAGTGGCCTCCGACGCCTCCATGGTAGATGAGGCACAGGCCTACGTAAGTAGTCTCGATGAGACAGCCAGGGAGCTTGTCGCCGAGAAGGGCACCAGATACTATGAACGTTACGGTGCAGTCTATCCCGTCCAAGAAGTATCCGGCACTTCAACAGAGCAGCAAGAAACCCCCGCGCAGATGTCAGAAGAATCGACAACCAGGGCGAAACCTGAAAAGGCATGGATGAACGTCCGGACCGGCGAAAGGATATCCGAAGAGGAATACAACCGCAGGACAGACGGCGGCACCTCTCTTGAGGCCGATAACTACACCCGGGTTGCCTTTGAAGGGGTTGCAGCATCGGTCAGAGATTTCGTTTCTGGCACTTTCCAAAATATCGGGGAGACTCTCTCCCAGGCGGCAAACAAGATCGACTGGAGGGGTGTGCGGGAGAACTTTATGCAGTCCATGGCCCCAACCCAATCAGTCTCGGTCCCGTATGAGAACCTCTCCGATCGGGAGCGCGAGTTTTACGGCGTGCACCCAGGAGAGTCTGTGGAGATACCTGTTATGCACACCGCCGCCCCGGCGGTCGGCGGTGCCTCGCTCGCATCGGTCGCGACTCAGGCAGCCAGGGGGGCGGGGTATCTGTCGGGGGCAGCCGGAGTTGGTGGCCTCGCTGGTCTGGGAATTAAGCAGCTCACAAAAGAGGATATAGACAATCTACCTGCCGAGACAAGGGCTCAGATCGGAGAATCTGTTGTCGTTTCGCCAGAAGGCAACGTACTCACTGATGATGCTGGAAATATCATCAGGCCTGCTGATGTAGGGCAGCAATCTGGCAACTTGATCGCTAGCACCAGGCAAGTTGAAATGCCAGCCGTACTTGAAACACCACGCGTTCCATCGGAAAGTGTCCCTCTCCAGACTCCTGGGAGAGGGACACAAGAAGGCGTCCCATTAGGGGAGGCAGGGTTACCAACGGTGCACAGTCAACCCCCACGAGCTCCTGCTGTGATCCCCAAGGGGTACATCGAAGGGCCGCAACTGAGAACACCCAGACAAGGGCTTATAGAAGGGCCGACCCTAACTCTTCCTGATAAGGAATCAGGCCTGCTCATGGCCGCTGCGGCGGGTGCAGCATCGGGGGCCATCACCTCCGATCAATTCCGAGCAATTTACAACACCGTGCGCAGTGGACAAAGCCCCAATCTAACTGAAGTGGAGAGATCCCACCTCGACGCCTTTGCTCAGAGATGGGGCCGGAAATTCCCGAACGTGGTAGGAACCCCAGAAAAGACAGGCACCGGGGATATGCCACAACCTGCTTTCAAGCCAGGAGAGCAGCGAGCAACCCCCGAAGAACAAGCTATGTATGAGCGAATCATAGCCGGACAAAAACCCGACGCAAAACCCAAGGTATTTAAAAGGGTAAAACTCTCGCGCGCAGAAGAACAGGCTCTTAAACGTCTCGCTGCAATATCAGAAGCCTACGCCTCTCAAGTTGCCTCTGTCCCTCAACCTGCGGATCAAACCATCCCTAAGGTAATCCCGGCTCAACCAGCAGTCGTGCCCAGTCAACAAGTCCAATCAGCCGTTAAAGCTGTCTCGGAAACTGCGCAGCAAGCCCAGGCGGCGGCACGTACAGCCACGGAGGCGGCAAGCCAGGCTACAACTGCCGAGACACCGGCCGCAGCGGAGGAGGCAGCCACCAAAGCCCAGACGGCAGCTCAGGCCGCCCAATCCGCAGCCGAGCAGGCGGCAAACCACGCACAAACAGTTACAAAGGTTGCAGAAAAGGCTCAGACTGGCAATATAACCTCTCCTAAAAACATAACCTCAGTGGTCACCGATGTCAAAACAAACGTGAAAGCCGCGCAGAAAGCAGCAGTTGATGCCGCTGCGGCAAGCACCACCGCCACACAGGCCGCAGTCAAAACAGCCTCCGCCGCAGCTACCGGAGAAGCCGCCAGATCTGCAACCGGTGCACAGGCCCTCCCGCTGCCCTGGTTCACCCCCCAAGGCGCCGGTAAAGCGAAGAAATCCAACGTATTCCCCGCGGGGAGCATATTTTGGAAACAAGGCCGGCAGTGGAAAGCTATCATCCCGCCATATAACCAACGGAAGCCGCTGAATCTCCCCGCAGCTCCGGATGAGGCGAGGACAAAGAGGGGATCTCCGCAGGAGACCCTTACAGTTGTGGGGCAGGTCCCTTTTGATGTCAGTGTGGACCTGGGCGTCGTGGACGCCTTCATTGATTCAAGTGAGCAACGGATCTCTTTCTGTGGCAAAGGTGAGAAAACAGATGTTGGAAAGCGAATGCCCTCCCCAACTAAGGGCTTGAGTTTCCATCGCAATGGAGGGGTTGTGACTCCGAAATCCTCAAACACGAGGAGGAAGCAACCCAAACGCGGGGCCAAAGTTGAGAAATTCGGCCCCGGTTACAAGGTGACTCCGCCGGGGCAAGGCTCGATGCTTAGTAGGCGGAGGCCCTGGTAAGAGAAAAAAACTATATCTAGGAGGTAAAAATGTATGGGGCTTTGAATGCGTTTTTAGTGGAGATGGCGAGTGAGCGTTCGCCAGAGGTCGCAAAAAGTGTCCTGGACCGCATAATCGGGGGACAAAATGGCGCTGCTAAAAGTATTATACCAGAGGAGAATGAGCTTCGCTTCGAATTCACATACCTCTTCGTTGGCGCCGGCTGCATTCGGTATCTTCAAGATCTCAGTTTGCAACAAGCAGACGAAACATACAAGGCAATCGTAGGGGGTTTGGCGGTCCTCGCTCAAGTCGAAGTGCAGGATGATGGCATTATAACCTACGAAGATATGAGTCAGTACATCAACAGGGGGGTTCTACCTGTCAGGGGTACCCGCTTCGGTTGGGGCGAAAGAGTTAAAGGGGTAGTAGAAGTCCCTGCTGATGCTGTTGACGCCTGGCTCACTTTAGTTGCGCCATCGTTTTGCTATGCACTTAGGAGGGAGAACCTGCACGGGGTAAACGTGTTCGACCGGGGTAGAACTATCGAGCAATACTTCACAGGCGAAGATACAAACGAGGAACCGCCCAAGGATAACAACCAAGGGAACCCCCTTGACTTTGATCTGGGTTGAAGTGGTTGCACAGAAGGTTTTTTATTATATAAAGAGAGGGGGTCTTAAAAAAATGGTTGCAAAGCAAGCGACATTTGAGGGGACGCATAATATCACAAAAGCGAAGGTGTTCCTATTTCTCTACCACAGGCGCTATAAATTGCATCTCAATACTGGCCTCGATATCCGGAGAATTGCAGAAGAGACCGGGACGAACTATGACTACTTACGAGCCAAAGCCGGAAAATGGTGCCGCTGGAAATATCTCTCCAGGCAAGTCGGCCTCAGCCCCGACCGCCGCCCGGTATATTTATATTACCTTGGGAAACGCGGGGAAACATTCCTGCGAGAAAGAGTGCCAAAGGATGTCTTGCAGCGTTGCATCAGAGAACTCCAAGCTGTGAGGTGGGGCGGCGACCATGATGTTTCATAAGGAAACACCATTAACCTGTTTAAGCTCAGGGCCTGCTTTTAAACTCACGAGTATTACAAGTCAGGTGAAGGGCAAAACGCCGTTTCTCGGGCAATCTGAGGCCTTGGTTATTGTTAAGTAGGAGGTACTTACGCTCGACTCACGCCTGAGGTACTTTTGAGGAAGGCAAACCCTTATGGTTTGGGGTATTGACAATTAGTTCCACGTGTGGTATCTTGGCTACAGTGAAGATTTTGGAGGGTAGGCTTTGCTTATATCAACACGGCAAGCAGCTAAGAGATTAGGGGTAACCGACCGCAGGGTCAGGCATCTCATTGCCCAAGGTAGGATTAAAAGCTTTAAGGTGGCGGGCTCTAATCTTATCGAGGAAAAGGATTGCTACTTTGAGCGGCTCCCCAGAGGGAGAAAGACATCAGAGGGAGGGGCCACTAGTCATGCAAGTGACCATTGACCGATTTCCTTCAATATGGGATGCTTCAGCGGTTGCCGAACACCTTCGGGATAAGGGCTTCAACCCTGTCATTAGTGCCGAGGGTGACGATTACCTTCTGTCAGTTGACGAGTTTCAAAGTATACAAGCCCTACTTGAATACGAACGGATAAAAAAGCCGTAAAGGGAAGAGGGCTGGGATGAAAGGACAGCAACCCCAAGTCGTTATCTATGCCAGGGTATCCTCTGAAATGCAGGCAGAGGAAGAGATCCCGATTCAAGGGCAGATAGAGGAATGCCAGGCGTTTGCACAAGCTCAAGGCTGGATGGTTGTTGATGTGTTCAAAGACGAGGGGTTCTCAGGCCGTAATACAGAACGTCCAGCCCTCCAAGAACTTCTCCGGCATGCCCACCAAAGGCCACAGCCCTTTGAGAAGATCGTGGTATGGAAGGAATCCCGCATTGCCCGCAACGTTGAGGATAGGTACGCAATTCAGGCCATGCTCACCCCTAACGACATCGATTTCGTGTGCGCCGCTGACGCCAACTTCGATGGGAAAACAGGCGCAATTCTCAAACCTCTGATGTCCGGCCTGGCAGAGTACCAGAGCTGGGAGATATCAGAAGACACGCGGCGGGGCCTTAAACTGCTAGCACATCAAGGTTATAGCTGCGGTGGCAATCCGCCCAAGGGTTACCGGCCTCGTAGAGAGGTTGTTGGCCTTAAGAAGAACGGTGAACCCCGGTTCCGGGTCACCTGGGAGCCGGATCCCGAATGGAAAGAGCGGGTCGAGCGTGCGTTTGAGATGCTCGTGGAAGGGTGCAGTTCTCAAGAAATCATCAGGGAAACGGGGGTTGTTAAGGAGCCATCGGCTATTAGCACCTATTTCCGCAACCCGACCTTTATAGGGGAGCGTGTTTATAACGTGCACCGGCGGAAGAAACCACGCGGCCGTGTTACAAAGTATGACCTTGACGATCCTGAGGTTGTCCGGATCCCAAACGCACATGAGCCCATTATCTCCAAGGAACTGTGGGACCGTGCCCAAGGGGTCTTAGACAAGCGCAGGCCGCAACGTGGTCAAATCAGGGCGAGGAGAAATGACTTCATCCTCTCTGGGCTACTATGGTGCGAAGAGCACGATTGCTCTATCACAGGGACAGGCAATCGGGAGCGCCGGTACTACGCGTGCGAAACATACAGGCGTGCGGGGCGGAGGTACTCTTCCTGCCCCCTATTGAGGAAAGACCCTCTTGAGAAGTTTGTGATGGATACCATAAAAAAAGATGTTTTCAGTTACGAGCATGTGAAACAGGCGATTAATTACCTTGTCGAGACTTCTAAGAAAGAGACCAGTGAAGCCTCTGTTGAGGTCAAAGAGCTCCGCCGCAAGATGGCAGCTATCCAGAGGGAAATCGATAACCTCGTTAAAGCCATAGCAGATGGGATGGACTCCCAAAGCCTACGGCAAGGGATGAAGGAAAGGGAGAACTCCCTGGCAAGTCTGCAACGGGAGCTGGACAGGGTCAGGAAGAACTCCAACAAGGATCGGTACGCCAATATGGTAGTGGATGATGCGCTTGTTGAATCAACTCGCCTGGAAGCGATATCCATGCTGGAGAATGAAGAACCCGAGCAGATCCGCCGACTCCTCCGGCGATATATAGAATGGATAAAAGTAAACGGAGACTCGCTGACCATCAAGTTCACCTATCAGGAGCCCCCCACAAGAAAGAGTAGCCTAGTTGATATAGCGGGGGTTGGATTCGAACCAACGACCTTCGGGTTATGAGCCCGATGAGCTTCCGCTGCTCTACCCCGCGGTATTCTTGAGCATTCAGCCCTCAGCGGTCAGCATTCAGTTTAATAGTCAGAACATCGCATGCACTCCCCAGAATCCAATCTGGATAATAAGGCCTAACTGATAGCTGATAGCTGGCTGCTGAATGCTTATGATAAGGTTTCTGCTTGCTCCTGGCATGAAGCCCTCGGCCGATTAGTACGACTTAGCTCAAGCGGTTGCCCGCCTTCCACATGTCGCCTATCGAGCAGCTAGTCTTGCTGCGGCCTTACCTCATTACGAGCGGGAGATCTAATCTTGAGGTCGGCTTCGCGCTTAGATGCCTTCAGCGCTTATCCGGTCCAGACATAGCTACCCAGCAATGCCCTTGGCAGGACAACTGGAACACCAGCGGTCTGTCCCTCCCGGTCCTCTCGTACTAGGGAGAGCTCCTCTCAAATCTCCTGCGCCCACGACGGATAGAGACCGACCTGTCTCACGACGGTCTGAACCCAGCTCGCGTGCCACTTTAATGGGCGAACAGACCAACCCTTGGGGCCTTCTCCAGCCCCAGGATGTGACGAGCCGACATCGAGGTGCCAAACCCCGCCGTCGATGTGAACTCTTGGGCGGGATAAGCCTGTTATCCCCGGGGTAGCTTTTATCCGTTAAGCCACGGCCTTTCCACACAGCACCGTGGGATCACTTTGCCCGACTTTCGTCCCTGCTCGACTTGTAGGTCTTGCAGTCAAGCCCCCTTGTGCCAATGCACTCCACAGGTGATTTCCATCCACCTTGAGGGGACCTTTGGGCGCCTCCGTTACCTTTTAGGAGGCGACCGCCCCAGTCAAACTACCCACCTGACAATGTCTCCTTGCTTGATCAAGGGTTAGAACCGAAACTTAGCAAGAGTGGTATTTCACGGGTGGCTCCACCCGCCCTAGCGGGCGGACTTCCTAGCCTCCCACCTATCCTACACATGCCAAGCCTCAATCCAATGTCAAGTTGTAGTAAAGCTCCACGGGGTCTTTCCGTCCTGTCGCGGGTAGCCTGCATCTTCACAGGCATAGCAATTTCACCGAGTCCCTCGTTGAGACAGCGCCCAAGCCGTTACGCCTTTCCTGCAGGTCGGAACTTACCCGACAAGGGGTTTCGGTACCTTAGGACCGTTATAGTTACGGCCGTCGCTAACCGGGGCTTAGGTTCGGAGCTTCTCCCGCCATAGGCGGGATAACCCCTCCCCGTAACCTTCCGGCGCTGGACAGGCGTCAGCCCCTATACATAAGCTTACGCTTTGGCAGGGACCTGTGTTTTTGGTAAACAGTCGCTTGGGCTCTTTCCTGCGGCCCTCGGGGGCTCCGGGAGCAAGTCCCTTCACCACCAAAGGCACCCCTTATTCCGAAGTTACGGGGTCAACTTGCTGAGTTCCTTAACGAGGGTTCTCTCGATCACCTTAGGGCTCTTACCCCAGCCTACCAGTGTCGGTTTGCGGTACGGACATCTATCCCCAAACAACGAGGTTTTTCCAGGCAGTTTAGGTTCAGCCGAGTCGCTTTGGGTTGCCCCGCAGCTTCCCCCTGTCCTCAGCTTAAGCAAGGGGGGATTTGCCTCCCCTCGCGCCTAAAACAGGGGACGTGCCATGTCCAATAGACACGCTCCGCCTACCTTCCTGCGTTCCCCGAAGCTTGACGAGAATAGGTGGTGCCGGAATATTAACCGGCTGTCCATCGCCTACGCCTTTCGGCCTCGGCTTAGGCCCGACTAACCCTACGCGGATTAACCTTCCGTAGGAAACCTTGGGCTTTCGGTGGGCGTGTTTCCCACACGCCTTGCGTTACTCATGCCGACATTCTCACTTCCCTACGCTGCACCCTAACTCGCGTTAGAGCTTCATCGCTGAAGGGAACGCTCCCCTACCACTCGCCTTACGGCGAATCCATAGCTTCGGTGGCAGACTTTAGCCCCGTTACATTTTCGGCGCGGCACCACTCGACCAGTGAGCTATTACGCACTCCTTAGATGGTGGCTGCTTCTAAGCCAACATCCTGGCTGTCTGGGCAACGCTACATCCTTTCCCACTTAGCCTGCACTTAGGGACCTTAGCTGATGATCTGGGCTGTTTCCCTTTCGACGATGGGGTTTATCCCTCACCGTCTCACTCCCGAGCTTAGTCACTCCGCTATTCGCAGTTTGGTTGAGTTTGGTAAGCTTCTCGCTCCCTAGCTCATCCAGAGCTCTACCCGCGGAGGCCAACACTCGAGGCTGCACCTCAATGCATTTCGGGGAGAACCAGCTATCTCCGGGTTCGATTGGTATTTCACCTCTACCCACAGCTCATCCCACAGTTTTGCATCACTGACGGGTTCGAGCTTCCGTTTCGATGCTATCGAAACCTCACTCTGGCCAAGGGTAGCTCACCCGGCTTCGGGTCTACTCCCAGCGACTTCTCGCCCTGTTCAGACTCGCTTTCGCTGCGGCTCCATCACTTAATGATTTAACCTTGCCACTGATAGTAACTCGTCGGCTCATACTTCAATAGGCACGCCGTCAGTCGCCAAAGGCGACCTCCGACCGCTTTGTAGGCATACGGTTTCAGGTCTATTTCACTCCCCTCACGGGGTGCTTTTCACCTTTCCCTCACGGTACTAGTTCACTATCGGTCGCCAAGAGTATTTAGCCTTGGAATGTGGTCACCCCAGCTTCCCACAGGGTTCCACGTGCCCCGTGGTACTCAAGAACATAGCCAGGAGCCTCACCCTTTCGCCTACGGGACTTTCACCCTCTACGGTTGCCCATCCCAGGGACCTTCAGCTAGGGATATGGTTTGTAACTCCTTGCTCCGTCCTGGGCCGGAACGCGCTATGTCTTGCAACCCTCCGATAGCATAGGCCCCAAGGCCACTAAGCCACCAGAGTTTGGGCTCTTCCCCTTTCGCTCACCACTACTCAGGGAATAATCTCTTTTCCTCGAGGTACTAAGATGTTTCAGTTCCCTCAGTTCCCTTTGCCTGGTCTATTGTGTTCAACCAGGAATCCGCCTTATGGCGGGAGTTGCCTCATTCGGGAATCCCCGGTTTCGCTTACTTGGCAGCTAACCGAGGCTTATCGCAGCCTTGCCACGCCCTTCTTCGGCTCTTGGCACCAAGGCATCCGCCGTATGCCCTTTCTAGCTTCTGCACAGGAAACAAACAGAAACCTTATTCACTTTTTAAGGTGCAATCACTAATATTGAGAACAATGTAAATGTTATCATACCGCTAGTAGGCTGTCAACATAATTTCTGGCAGTTTGACATATTGATCCGACACGCGGCAACACGCATCAATTTGAATCCAGCTATGGGAAATGATTTAATAGAATAGTCAGGAGGTTGATATAGTGCAAACAGCAACGCGCATTGAGAACCTGCCGCCATATTTGTTCGTGGGAATAACAAAGAAGATAGCTGAAAAGCGCGCGCGAGGGGAAGATGTCATCAGCCTTGCTATAGGCGATCCTGACCTCCCCACCCCACCCCACATCCTCGACCGCCTGTGCGACGCAGCCCGCGACCCCGCAAATCACCATTATCCTGAGACCGACGGTTTGCCAGAACTGCGCCAGGCAATCGCCAGATGGTACGAAAGGCGTTTCGGTTTTGCACTTGATCCCGATAAAGAGGTACTCCCGCTCATCGGCGCCAAGGAAGGCATTGGTCACATGACCTTCTGTTTCGTTGACCCGAGCGATATAGCCCTTGTCCCTGACCCCGCTTACCCCGTCTATTCCAAGAGCACAATACTTGCGGGTGGGGAACCTTACTATCTTCCGTTGACTGCGGAAAACAATTTCCTGCCTGAGCTGGATAAGATACCGACTGAGATCGCTGAAAAGGCGAAGATCCTGTGGCTCAATTATCCCAATAACCCTACCGGAGCTGTTGCCGACTCTAATTTCTTCGAAAGGGTGGTTGACTTTGCCAACAAACACGATGTGCCCGTATGCCACGATGCCGCTTATACCGAGGTTGTCTTCGATGGCTACCGTCCGAGTAGCTTTCTTGAAGTGCCCGGTGCCAAGGACATTGGCGTGGAGTTCCATTCCCTTTCGAAGACCTATAACATGACGGGATGGCGGATAGGCATGGCGGTCGGCAATGAAAAGATGATAAATGCCCTTATGCGTATGAAATCCAATCTCGATTCAGGGATACCGCAGGCGATACAACACGCGGCGATTGAGGCTCTCGATGGCTCGCAGGAATGCATCACCGACAACAATGAGGTATATCAAAGCCGTCGGGACAAGGTGATGCGTACATTGAATGGAATCGGGATGCAGGCGGTTCCACCAAAAGCAGGACTCTATGTTTGGGCCAGAGTTCCCGAAGGATATATGTCATCTGACTTCGTCGCAAGGCTTATCGAGGAAATAGGAGTAGTGGTTACTCCGGGCACGGGCTACGGTAATTCCGGCGAGGGGTATTTCAGAATCTCCCTGACCACCCCGGATGATAGACTTGAAGAAGGACTTGGCAGACTTGAAAGATGGTGTAAGGAGGGGGCATAACGAAAGGGACTGTTTCCACCAATTCTCAACCTGAAAAGGCCATACTGGTCGGGATAGAGATAAAGGGGGACCGAAGCCCTTGGTCTCTTGACGACTCGATGAATGAACTTGCGCTCCTGGCACAGACTGCAGGAGCTAAGGTAATAGGGACGTTAACTCAGCGACTGGATCGGCCTACACCTTCTCACCTTATCGGCAAAGGGAAGCTGGAAGAGCTTATAGAACTTAAAGATGAACTCGGCGCTAACCTGGTCATCTTCGATGAAGAGCTTTCCTCGACTCAGCTACGAAATCTGGATCAGGCTCTCGGAGTGAATGTTCTTGACCGCACAGGGCTTATTCTGGATATCTTCGCTAAACGTGCGCATACACACGAAGGGAGACTCCAGGTTGAACTGGCCCAACAGGAATACCTGTTGCCTCGTCTGGCAGGTCTCTGGACTCACCTGGAACGCACAAGGGGGGGTATCGGCACCAAGGGTCCTGGGGAAAAGCAGCTTGAGTACGACAGGCGGATGATCGAAAGCCGGATAAAGCGCCTGAAGGATGAGATAGAGGAGGTGCGAAAACACAGGGCCCTTCACCGTCAGCGTCGCGAAAACTCTGGAATCCCGATAGTTGCGTTGGTTGGATACACAAATGCTGGCAAGAGCACGCTCATCAATGCCCTCAGCCGCTCCGGTGTTTTCGTCGAGGATAAGCTTTTCGCCACGTTGGACCCGACAACACGTCGACTGACTTTGCCCAATAACCAGGATATACTCATCAGCGACACCGTCGGCTTTATTCAGAAGCTGCCGCCGACGCTTGTTGCCGCTTTCAAGGCTACCCTGGAGGAGCTCTCACAGGCTGACCTCCTGCTTCATTTGCTTGACATAACACATCCGAACGCCGCTCAACAGGGCCAGACCGTGGATGATATTCTTGAGGAATTAGGACTGGGGAATAAGCCGAGGATAATAGCCGTTAATAAGATCGATATGCCCGCACGGGGGATTGGTCTTTCAGGCGAGGAGGCTGTCGACTGGTATGTACAGCAGGTGGGCGACAGTAACGGCACTGTAACACCGATTTCCGCCGCAAAGGGATGGGGGCTTGAACGTCTCCTCTCTCTCATCGCTGATAGGGTGGGCAATGAAATGATTGATGTCACTGTTGAAATCCCGTACACCGTTCCCCAACTGGTTGACCTTTTCCATCAATGTGGCTCGATCGAACATGAAGAATATACAGCATCCGGTTCCGTTATCTCGGGGAAGATACCAAAACAACTGAACCCTGCGTTTCGGGAATATGCCCATAATAGAGGATAATGCGATTTTTAGACCGCTTTGCAACTTGGAAATATCGGTCTCCCTGTGGTAGAATCTCGACGGGTTGTTGAATTCGGAGCAATTCCGACCTTGATGGATTGTCTAATATGGAATTTCAGGCCCTGAAGGGGGCCTTAAAGTTGAAGGAGGTTATGAAAGAATGGAAGAGATAGTCGAGGCACCCGTACCAGGCAAAATACTGTCCGTAAATGTAGAGCAAGGAAGTTCAGTGGAAGAAGGGGCAGTCGTCTGTGTCATAGAAGCCATGAAAATGGAGAACCCAATACTTGCGCCAGTGGGTGGGTCCGTTAAGGAGATAGCGGTTTCTTCCGGTGATACGGTCCAGGCGGGTGCTAAGATAGCAGTTATCGATCACTCGTGAGTTCCTCAAGGGATAGGACTAACGCTACCGCATCGGCCGCGGCGAATTAGAAGAACACCATATCACTCTGAGAGGTAAGTTGTACAATCAGAAACTGAGAGGGCAAAATGCCACTCGAAGAGTTTTGTTTTTACCGTTTCCAGATTCTGAGTTATTAATTCGCTGCGTTTGTTGATAGAATCCCATAAAGTAAGGAGGTTTAGTATAATGGCGGACGAGAAGGATACAACGGCAGGGAGGATCGAA
>JBKGZM010000030.1:0-21768 GCA_046545575.1 Dehalococcoidia bacterium | reverse complement strand
ATCTCTATAGTAGTGGGATCAACACTCTTTTTATCAGGCATTCTTTCTCCTCCTTAACTTTCGCTTGATCGGAGCGGGCAGATTTGGTCTTATTGAAATAGTATCATACTTTGTGGGGCCTGTAAAGGTTTAGGCGTCGTTCTTTACACCGTTTCTTCGCTAATGTATTCTATACCTTAGTAGGGGTTTGGTGCCTGATCTCGAACTGATAAAACATTAAAAAGAGGGAAATTTTGTATAGAGCGCCGCGCGGAACTTTCGATATTCTCCCGGAGCAGCAGGCATACTGGCAGTATATACGCAGTAAGGTCGCCGAGATCTGCCAGCTTTACGGCTATGAGCGCATCGATCCGCCCATCTTCGAGAGTTCCGGCCTCTTCGTGCGGAGCATCGGGGATGACACGGATATCGTGGAAAAGGAGATGTACACCTTCGAGGACCGGGGCGGTGATCAACTGACCCTGCGTCCCGAGGGCACAGCTCCCGTTTGCCGTGCGTATCTGGAGCACGGGATGTACAATCTTCCCCAACCCGTAAGGCTGTACTACATCGGTCCGTTGTTCAGGTATGAGCGACCTCAGGCGGGGCGGTACCGTCAGCACTGGCAATTTGGGGTAGAGGCTATCGGCGAGGCTGATGCGGCTATTGACGCGGAGATCATCGATATGGCCTGGTCGCTGTACCGCTCGATTGGCTTGCAGGATTTGGTTCTGAAATTAAACAGCATCGGCTGCCGGGAGTGCCGTCCCAGGTACCTTGAGGCGTTGAAGGAGTATTATTCTCAGAATTTCGACCGGCTGTGTCCGGACTGCAAGCGGCGGCTGGATAGGAATCCGCTGAGGATACTGGATTGCAAGAATGAGACGTGCATGCCTCTGGCCGAGCAAGCTCCCAGGAGCATCGATTATCTTTGCGATGATTGCGCTGAACATTTTCGATTGCTTATGAGATATCTGGAAATTCTTGGTCTGGAGCCTGAGATTGACCATCGCCTGGTCCGCGGGCTTGATTATTACACGAGGACGGTATTTGAGATTCAGCCGCATACTGAGGAAGGGGCGCAGAGCACGATTGGGGGTGGTGGTCGGTACGACGGGCTCATTGAGGAATTGGGCGGTAAACCGACGCCGGCGGTCGGGTTCGCCACTGGGATCGAGCGTATGGTGGTCAACATGAAGAGGCAGGGGCTTGAGATTCCATCTGCTTCCAGGTCCGAGGCGTTTGTGGCCTTCCTGGGTCAGGAGGCGAAGGAGAAGGCAGTGGAATGTGCGGGGAGGATGCGGAGGGAGGGGATCAGCGCTATCCTTGCATCCGGTAACAGGAGCCTTAAGGCCCAGTTGAGGCAGGCAAATACCTTTGGCGCAAGCTTTGCGGTGATCATTGGAGAGGATGAGCTGCGTGATGGGGTGGTGATGCTGCGTGATATGAGCGAAGGGGGACAACAGCGCGTTACGTTTGATGATGCGCTTCAAACCTTGAAGCAGTATATAAGGTAAACAAGGAGGGAGCATGTTCAGTGCTGCCATTTTGACGGTGAGCGACAAAGGTTCCAAAGGGGAGCGGGAAGATACAGCGGGTTCCGTGATCAGAGAGCTCCTTTCTGGCCTTGGGGCTAAAGTCAGCCATTACGAGGTCGTTCCTGATGAGCAGGTAGAGATATCGGAAAAGCTAAAGGAGTGGGCTGATAATTCAAATATTGATCTGATTCTTACAAGCGGAGGCACTGGACTAAGCCCCCGTGATGTTACTCCAGAAGCTACTCTGGCGGTTATGGACCGACTTGCTCCGGGATTCTCCGAGGTCATGCGAGCGGAGAGTTTGAAAAAGACTCCCATGGGAATGCTGAGCCGGGGCGTTTCAGGAGTCCGTGGGAGGAGTCTGATCATAAACTTGCCAGGCAGCGCCAAGGCGGTACGAGAGTGCCTCGGGGCCATCCTCCCCGCCCTACCCCACGCCATCGAGACGCTGCGTGGTGAGGCCTCAGAGTGTGCATCTCCTGATTTTCATCGGAGGATGGATGCTTGATCATCGGACCCTTGAGCAGATACGGATGCGCGCGGTACAACAGAGAGGAAGGCAAGCTCGAATCCTCGACATTCATGGAGTTCTGCAAGCGACTGATGCAATACACAAAAGGACCGGTGTTTCTCAATAGTAGACGGTCATCCAGTACATCGATCCAAGGCAGTAAGAGATTTTGTGGATTCCACTAATTCCTGCAGAAGCCGTACTCTTTGACGGACTTGCTTTGGGTCATCAAGGAAATGCTGGAGGCAAAATGATAGAGGTGCTTTGTTGCTCCTGGCTTTCTGCCAGTCTCTGGTGCGCATGGAGGTTTCATAATGCATATTTCGGAACTCGACTTTGCTTATTCAGTTGAGGGGCTGGACCGATTCCGTGTCAATGCTTATCTTTCCCGCGGGACCATCGGCCTCGCTTTTCGTTTGGTCCAGACGGAAGTCCCCGGTATACGAGATCTGGGATTGCCGGAGGTATGCGAGACCCTGTCCTTAAAGCCGCGAGGGCTGGTTCTGGTGACGGGCCCGACCGGGTCCGGTAAATCCACTACACTTGCTGCGGCGCATTATCGATGCCTTTCCTCCCCACCAGCAACAGCAGATCAGAATGCAACTCTCCACTGCTCTCGAAGGAGTTCTCTACCAGACTTTACTAACTAAAAGCGATGGCTCCGGCCGTGTTGCGGCGGTGGAGGTTATGGTAGCCACCAGTGCTGTGAGAAACCTCATCCGGGAGGGGAGGACTTACCAGTTGCCCAATGCCCTGCAGACAGGGGCTCAGCATGGGATGCAAACCCTTGATCAGGCTCTGGAACGTCTGGTATCGCGGGGATTCATAAGCCCCAATGATGCGCTCTCAAAGGCCATAGATGTCGATGATCTGAAAACGAGGCTTTTTCGAGGGGAGTTTTCGGTTGGATAGCCGATTCTACAATTAATCCTCTCCGGAATTTCCCGTTAACTAAATTCTCGCCCCAAATCTGTGCGTCAGATTGCTCCTTCATAGATACTCTATGCCCGTATGCTTGACGAGAGGCATGTTGTGGATTTACAATACCTAAGAAGCCTAGGCTGTCTTGGTACTGTTAATTCTTAGTCTCTTAAATGTCAAGTCTTGAGCAAAGCCTTCGGCCTCTAGGGCCTCAGCCCGAAGGCTTGTGCTGATGAAAATCAGTATGGCAAAGAATTCCCCCTCACTCTAGCTCTCTCCCACCAAGGGAAAGAGGATTAAGCCTGTCCTGAGCGAAGCCGAAGGAGTGAGGGTGACAGCCTGTCCGTCAGAGGTGGATTGGTTCCGGCTTGTCCGGGTTAGGTGTTAGATGACTGCATCGAGAGGGGAAGCTCCACTTACCGACCTAATGAGCCTGTCAGGCAAGAGGGCCGTGGTGACCGGCGGAGCGGCTGGTATAGGTTTGGCCATTTGTCATCGGCTTGCTGAAGCGGGCGCAACCGTGTTCATCGCGGATTTAGACGCCCGGGCAGCTCAGGATTCCTCCAAGGAACTTGAAAGCTGTGGATACACGGTGCATTTTGCCCGGTGTGATGTGAGGAGCGAGGAGGAGGTGCAACGGATGATTGATACCGCTGTGAGCGCAATGGGCGGCATTGATATACTTGTGAATAATGCGGGTGTTTACCCTCGAATCCCGCTCTCCGAGATGACGGGCGCTGATTTTCAGCAAGCGCTGGCTGTGAATCTTACCGGCACGTTCCTGTGTAGCCGCTATGCGAGTCAGCATATGATACAGGATAAGCGAGGCGGATGTATTATAAATCTCGCATCCATTGATGCTCTTCATCCGTCTTTTGGGGGAATGTCTGCTTACGACTCCTCCAAGGGCGGTGTTTTGATGTTGACCAGGAGTATGGCGCGCGAGCTTGGACCGGAGCGTATCCGGGTCAATGCCATAGCTCCCGGCGCTGTTAAGACGCAGGCTATCTTTTCACATACGGGAGAAAACGATAAGTCGCAGTTAAAGGACTTGAAGGAATTCATGTCCCGTATGGCTTTGGGAAGGATGGGGGCCCCTGACGAGGTAGCTCGCGTAGCTTTGTTCCTGGCCTCGGATTTGGCAAGCTACATAACCGGGGAATTGATCGTGGTGGATGGCGGCTATCTTGTATCGTAAAGGATTTCGTGTTTCGGATTTAGGATTTATCTGTGGAGGTCACCCATGTCAAATGTGCTGGTCATGACTGACAGTGTTGCTTGTATCCCCAGGGAACTGGCGGAGGAGTACAAAATCGCGGTGTTCCCGGCAGCCAATATTCATATCAATGGCGAAACATATATAGATGGTGTCACAATAAGCCCGACACAGGCGTACGACTTTATAAGGAAGGATCCCGACAGGTTTATCACATCTGCGCTTGCTCCTGGTGATGTCGTTAGTGAATTCCGGAAGATCGAGTCAAGGGTGGAGAGCATACTCGTGATTACCATGTCTTCGGCGCTCAGTGCGCTCTTCAAAACGGTGACTCTGGCTGCGGATAGTTTTCAGGAGCAATCGCCTGGGACAAGTATACGTGTTTGGGACTCAAGGACTTGTGCAGGTGCGCAGGGGCTCGTGGTCCTGGCTGCGGCCAAAGCGGCAGCTCAGGGTATGACTATGGACCAGGTGGCAGATGTGGCTGAGAAGGTCCGAGAGGAAACTGGTGGTATCATGTTGCTGGATACTTTGCGTTATATCTACAGAACGGGACGTATGTCAAAAACCGCGTCCAGGTTAGCGTCCATACTTAACATAAGACCTATAAACTGGCTGACTGACGAAGGGAAGGTGGAATTTCTGGGAAGGGCGAGGAAGAGGGAGGATGGTATGAAACGCCTTGTCGAGCTTGTGAAGGAGAAGGCGGACTCGGACAGCCTTCATTTCCTGGTTTCGCATGCCGCAGCTCCCGGTATGGCTGACAGGGTAATCGAATTGCTAAGGCAGGACTTCAATTGCTTGAGTCTGACGCTCAGTGAATATAGCCCGGTCATGGGTTACGGGGCAGGTCCAGGATCTATTTTCGTAGGGTTTCAACCGGAGCTGGACCTGTTCAACGGTTAGATAGTTTAGTATAATTACGGTTTGGGGCGCAGGCTTGGCTGGAAGAGAGTCTATTCGGTTGTTATGGTGGAGACGACACGTACAGGTAACGTTCGACTAAAGGCGCTTGAGCAGTTCCGAGAGGTAAATGAAGCTTTTCCCAAGACCACGCAGCTTCTGGAACATAAAAACAGGGGCGGGAAAGTCTTCGGCTGGCTTTGTACCTATTCCCCTGAAGAGATAATGCACGCTGCTGGCATATTGCCCATACGAATTGTGGGGAATATCGAGGAGACGGAGCTCACCGATGGCGATGCCTATCTCTACGTTAACAACTGCTCATTCTCCCGTAGTTGCCTCCAGATGGGTTTGCGGGGCGAATATGACTTCCTGGACGGAGTAGTTGGCGGCTCGACGTGCGATGGCGCTCGCCGCCTGTTTGACCTCTGGCGACACTACATTGGCACACCCTTCCATCACGTGCTGACCGTGCCGCGAAAATACACGGAAAGAGCCCATTCCCTTTACTATCAGGAAGTTGTGGATTTCAAGAGCCATCTTGAGGACTACCTGGGCTTTACAATAAGCGATGATGCACTCTACGATTCCATTAACCTTTATAATGAGTCCCGAAGGCTTTTGAAGGAACTCTACGAATTTCGCAAGTGGGATAATCCCCCGATTACGGGCGCCGAAACGATGGAGGTCTTGAATGCCAGCTTTCGCATGCCCAAGGAGAGTTTTAATCCCTGGACTGAGGAACTACTGAAGGAGGTCAAGGATTCCGGGAATGAGAATAAGGGCCGCGCTCGTATCATGCTCGTGGGCAGTGTTCTGACGAACCCCATGTTCATCAAAATCATCGAGGATCAGGGTGGGATTGTCGTGACAGATGAACTTTGCACGAGCACGAGGTACTGGGGCGATCCGGTAGTTTTGGATGGGACAAGTTCCCCTGTTGAAGCCATTTCCCGTCGCTATTTGAATAATTTCCCCTGTGCTCGTATGTTCCCCTCGGATGAGCGTTTCGACCGGATTATTGACCTCGCTAAGGAGTTCAGGGTCGATGGCGTGATCAGCCAGATCGTGAGGTACTGCGTACCTTATTGCCATGACCTTCCTATCCTTACCGAAAGGTTGAAAGCGGAGGGAATACCAACCCTGGCCCTGGATGTGGAGTACGGAACGCCCGGTTCCGGCCAGATTCAGACAAGGGTCCAGGCTTTCATAGAAATGCTGGAAGGAAAGAAGAAATGATGGCTGAGCCCCAGAGCAGCAAGATTAAATCCATTGTCCGTGCATGTCAGCTTATTAACAGGATGAATCAGAGACGCCCTGGCGCTCGTAAGAGCGAGGCGATGTACTACGACATGCTCACCAAGTATTTCACTCGTCTTCTCAATGCCCATGATAATGGGGACTTCGTGGCTGCACATACGGTGTTTTTCCCGTCTGAGCTTATCTATGCCATGGGCATGGTCCCTATGCATGCGGAGACAACTACCTGGATGATTTCGCTCTTCACGGGTGAGTGTGATGATATCCTGCAGGCAGGGTCCGAGCTGGGGCTCGCATCGGAGATATGTACCCCGCATCGGGGGCTGGCCGGTGCCTTCAAGCTCGGGACAGTGCCCAGGCCTGATGCGATGCTGTGGTCCAATATGGTCTGTGATAACACGGCCAAGAGCGGTGAGCTTATAATGGAGATGACGGGCTGTCCGGGATTTTTCATCGATCGGCCGTTCAAGGACAGTGATCGTGAGATCGGGTATCTGGTCGGCGAGTTACAGGACATGGTTGATTTCCTGGAGGAGAAATCGGGCCGGAGAATGGATTGGGACCGTCTCTCGGAGATCGTCTCCCGTATGGATCGGCAGATTCAGCTTACTCGTGAGATAAATGAACTGCGCAAAGTCGTGCCGACCCCGTTCAGTCCTCAGGGATTCCTGGAGCTTGTATCGGTGGATTACCTGTTCCCGGGTCAGCCTGAGGCCATCGAGTACCTTGAGACCCTGCGGCAGGAATTAAGCGACATGGTTGAGGAAGGAAAGGGTGCGGTGGAAAACGAGCAGTTTCGGCTTATGAGTCTCTTTATACCGCCTATGTATTTGATGGGCTTTTTGGGAAGAATCTCACAGGAGTTTGGGGCGGTGAGCGTCATCGAGCCGTTCTTCACCTTTTGGGGCGAAGGAAACCTGGATCCATCCAAACCGCTGGAGAGCGTGGCCCGGAAATCCTACATGATCCCCGAGATGAGAATGTACGGTCCGATGGATGAGAGGGCGCTCGATAGCATCGTTGATTGTGCTGAGCAGTACAAGGTGGATGGTGCGATATATTACGCGGATGTCGGATGCCGGCATACCTGTGCTACTATCAAGCTCTTTAAAGATGCGTTAAGTGAGCTGAATATTCCTGTATTAACGCTTGATTGTGATGTGGTTGACCAGACGGCGACTTCCGAGGAAGAGGTCAGGGGTAAATTGGAAGGTTTCTTTGAGCTTCTGAAATCGGGGAAGGATTCCTCGACTCCCTGGAGCGTCGGCCGTTCATCGGGAAGTATGAAAGCCCTTGGGATAGATATCGGAGGGCTAACAACCAAGGCAGCTATCCTTGACGGAGACACTGTCTTGTCCTCGGTGATAACCGCGTCAGGCGATGACGCTGACCCCACTGCCAGAGGAGTAGCGGAGGAAGCCTTGAGAAAAGCTGGACTTGGCTTTGACGATGTGTATATCATTTCGACTGGCGTGGGTGGCAAGGATATTTCCTTTAGCCATGAGCAGAAAGCGCTTACCACATGTCTGGCCCGCGGGATATCCTATCTTTTCCCTTCCGCACGAATGGTGATAGATATGGGTGCGGAAAGCAGTACCGTCGTGAAGGTTAATGAGCGAGGAGGCGTTAGTGAATGGGCTAACCACGATAAGTGTGCGGCTGGCACAGGAATTTTCCTTCAACAGATGGCCAAATTGATGCAGGTGCCCATCGAACAGATGGCCGAGATGTCTCTTAATGCTAAAGAGCCCGCTAGCATAACAGGTACCTGCGCTGTATTCGCTGAGTCCGAGGTCATCTCCCATGTACATCGTGATCCCCCTACACCTTTGGAGGATGTGGTCGCTGGCATCTATGCTTCCGTGGTAGGCCGCACTATGGCCCTTTGCAAGCGGGTTGGCATTGAGAAAGACGTCGCTTTGTCGGGTGGGGTGGCGCTCAACAGAGGGCTGCTTACTACCCTTGAAAAGGAGATGGGGTTCCGGATACTGGTGCCTGAGGAGCCTCAGCTTGTGGGAGCGCTTGGGGCGGCTGTCGTTGCTAGGGAGAAAATAGAGGGAGGGGTTGCCGTACGATGATAGTGGCAGGCATTGATATCGGTTCACGTGCTGCGAAGGCGGTGATTTTAAAGGATGACTCTATAGTCTCGTCCGTCATTCGCGATACTGGCCCTGAGAGCGTTAAGACTTCACGAATGGTAATCACTGAGGCGTTGAAAGGGACAGGGCTGGAGATGGATGATATTGATTATACCGTTGCCACCGGATATGGAAGGGTGCTTGTTCCCTTTGCTAATGAGAATATCTCCGAGATAAGTTGCCATGCCAGAGGCATTACCTGGTATTTCCCCACCGTCAAGACGATTGTTGATATGGGCGGACAGGATTGCAAGGGAATAAGCTGTGATGGCAATGGCCAGGTGGATAACTTCGTAATGAATGATAAATGTGCCGGAGGGACAGGAAGGTTTCTCGAGATGATAGCCGAGGTGCTCAACTTACCTCTGGAGAGAATCGGAGACATCTCGCTTGAATCGGATAATGCCATACCGTTCAGCACTGTATGCGCGGTGTTTGCCAAGTCGGAGGCGCTGGTCTATTTGCGAAAAGGTACGGCGAAAAAAGATATTCTGGCCGGGCTACATGACGCGATAGCAACCCGTACTCATAATCTCCTTAAGCGGATTCCGATACAGAAGGACTTTGCTATTACCGGGGGCATTTCCAAAAACAGTGGAATGGTAACGGAGTTGCGGAAAAAGGTAGGCCTCGAACCGCTTTTGTGTGATGACCCCCAGATCGTGGGAGCATTGGGCGCTGCTCTGTTCGCTGAGGATCGGTTGCGGGGAGTGGGGATAAAGGCTGCAAAGGCCCAATATGGCTATAGCGATGGCACCGGTGACTATTTTATTACCATCGACAAGGAATTATGCGACGGCTGTGGCAGGTGTGTGGAGGCTTGCCCCTCGGACGTTTTCGTCGTGACCAAGGATGACAACGGCGATCCGAAGTGTGAAGTGAGAGAACGTGCCAGGAAAAGATTGGCTTTGCTATGCCCCGGATATGATGCCTGTACCAACGAAGTGAATTGCCATAGCGTCTGCCCCAACGATGCTATCAGCCATAGCTGGTAAGCCCCCGTGTTTCCTTGACAACCTTTTAGGTGAATGATATCCTTACCGTGGTTGCGTATGGAGTGTTTCTCGCTTAGTGAAAGTGCAAGTCTCTCTACCCCCTTTTCTTTATATGAGGAGGTGATAGCTGCGCGAGCATGGAGGCGAGAGAGCTAAGGTAATACTCTAAAAGGAGGCGAAGAAAATGGCGGAAGTGCCGAGCAAGATCAACACGTGGCATATGGTAGAACCGGGGGATCCGAAGGCTGAGAAGCCCGGGAAATTTGAGCAGACGAGTGTCCCGGTACCTGAGCTCAAGCCGGGTCAGGTTCTTGTCAAGGTAGCCGGATGCGGTGTTTGCCACACTGACTTAGGCTATTTCTATGATGGAGTACCCACAGTGCAGAAGCCGCCTCTGGCGCTGGGGCATGAGATCAGCGGAACAGTGGTGGCAGGAGATGAAAACTGGATAGGCAAGGAAGTGATTATCCCTGCGGTAATGCCCTGTCGACAGTGTGAGCTATGCAAGATAGGACGGGGGAACCGTTGTCTGAACCAAAGCATGCCGGGGAACAGCATGGGCATTTACGGAGGGCATGCTGATTACATTCCCGTTCCCTCGGTTGATCTGTGTGAGGTCAAGACGAGAAAGACTGTTGACGGGAATGAAATTCCCCTATCTCATCTGTCAGTTGTTGCCGATGCCATGACGACTCCATTTCAGGCATGTAAAAGAGCTGGCGTAGTCCCCGGTGACCGGGTAATTGTCATCGGGTGTACAGGCGGAGTTGGAGTTCACCAAACTCAGATGGTGAAGGCGTTTGGAGCGAGTGTAGTGATTGGGATTGCCAGGAGCGAAGAGAAACTGAAGAGGTCGCTGGATTACGGAGCCGACTTTACGATCAGCTCTGCTGACAAATCTGCGAAAGACATTCGCAATGAGTTCAGGAATCTATGCAAAGAGAACGGCTTCCCGGATCGATATGGGTGGAAGATATTTGAGGTGACAGGAACCAAGGCAGGGCAGGACATGGCTTTGCAGCTTCTGCAGTTCACGAGCAAGCTTATGGTGGTTGGATTTGGGCCTTCGACTAACGAGTATGCTATCTCCCGATTGATGGCCTTCGATTCCGAGATCGTCGGCACGTGGGGGTGCTTACCCGAGTACTATCCCATCGTTTTGGACATGATACTGAAGAACAAGATAGCCCTCGAGCCGTTTGTGGAGACCAGGCCGATGAGCCAGATGCCTCAGATACTTGATGAGGTACATAGCGCGGGTTCACCCTCCAAGAGGATTGTGCTGACGCCTGATTTCTAGCAGAAGAGTTCAAGGCAAAGTTGAAAATTAAAACAGGAGGTAAGAAAGATATGGCGATGGATTGGTTACCAAGAGATAACGAGCTGAAGGACCACCAGCTTGTTGGCGATGAACACTTTGGTACAGAGCCGCCATGTACGATGTATGAGAAGAAGCCGTTGGTCAACCCGCAAACCGGGGAGACCGTAGATGGGCTGTATACGGCGTGGATTACTCTCAATAACCCAGCCCAGTTCAATTCCTATACCACAGACATGGTCAAGGGCGTCATCGCCGGGATGAAGAAGGCCTCTGCGGAGAGGGATGTTGTGGCCATTATCTTCACGGGCGCAGGCGACAGGGCGTTTTGTACAGGTGGTAATACCAAAGAGTATGCCGAATACTATACAAAGAGGCCGAGGGAATACAGGGACTACATCAATTTGTTTAGCGGAATGGTGGACTCCATCCTCGATGCCGGAGCGCCGGTTATCTGTCGCGTTAATGGGATGAGAGTAGCTGGAGGACAGGAAATTGGGCAGGCTTGTGATCTGGCCATTGCCTCCGATCTTGCTGCTTTTGGGCAGGCCGGTACCGGAGTTGGTTCGACTCCGGATGGCGGATCGACTGACTTCCTCCCATGGCAGCTGCCCACAACGGAGATGGCTTTATGGAATTGTGTCTCCAACGAACTTTGGAGTGCCTATAAGATGCACCGATTGAGCTTCGTAACTGATGTGTTACCCGTGAAGAAGCTCAATGGTGAGTGGATCAGAAACCCGCAGGTGATTACCGACAAGTATGTAGAGGACGGTAAAATCGTTTACGGAGAACCCAAGACCGGTTCGGAGGCCAAGGAAGCGAAGGAAACCATAAAGCAGGCTGAGACCGATTTCTCGCTTCTGGACCAGAGGATAAACGAGATAGTTTGGACCTTTACCAACCTCATGCCCATGTGCTTGATGAAGAGCATCGAGACGATAAGGTTGAAGAAGAAATTCTTCTGGGATAGCAACAAGATAAGCGCCAAATACTGGCTGGGGGCGAACATGAACATGGAAGCCTATCTTGGGTTCAATACCTTCAATACGCAAGAGATGACGGGTCAGCGCAGGATAGACTTCGTTAAGTACCGTCAGCTGGTTGCTCAGGGGCATGCCTTTGATGATGATTTTGCAGAGCAAGTCATGCCGAAGCCGAAGGAGTAAACCGGCGAATATAGCGTAAGTACGAAAGCCCAGGGTTTATCCCTGGGCTTTCGTTTCTTGACGAAAGGCGTACCTCGCTGGATAATAGGAACGGAATATCCTGAAAGGAGGAAACATGGAATTTCAGAATATTTCCCTGGACAAGAAAGAGGGAATTGCGAGTCTCACACTTAATAGGCCGCCAGTTAACATAATAGATTATGATACGCTGGTGGAGCTGAACACCGCGCTGGAACAAATTGCTAAGGACGATGAGGTAAAGGTCCTGTTGCTCCGTGGATCCGGAAATAAAGCATTCAGTGCAGGTGTGGAGATAAAGGACCACGTCGGGGATAAGATGCCCAGGATGATGAAGGAGTTTGGTCGCGTTTTTCATCTTTTGAGGCGTCTTGGCAAACCGAGTATTGCGGTGGTTAACGGAGTGGCTTTGGGAGGCGGATGTGAGCTTGTTGCTGGCTGTGACATGGCTATTGCCTGTGATAAGGCCCAGCTTGGCCAGCCTGAGATAAAACTGGGTGGACTGGCGCCAGCGGCTGCCCCCTTGTTTCCCAGAATAATGGGAGAGAAAAAGGCCTTTGAGCTACTTGTGATGGGCGAAAATGTCAGTGCTCAAGAAGCGGAGCGAATCGGACTCGTTAACAAGGTCGTGTCGGAGGAGGAGCTGGATCAGACGGCTGAGGACTTTGCACGCAAGTTCCTGGCAATGAGCGGACTGAGCGTTAGGCTTGTAAGAGGGGCACTGTATGATTGTGCCGAAACGCACTCGCTTGAGGCTTCGCTGGAAAAGGGAGTTGAGCACGGTATCAAGAGCTGGCAGACAGAAGATGGCCAGGAGGGTTTGCAGTCCTATCTGGATAAGCGCAAGCCTGAGTGGAAGAATAGGTAATTAGCTTATTATTGGAGGGATTACTATGAGATTGCAGGACAAAAGAGCGATTGTCACTGGTGGGGGGAGAGGTATTGGTAGGGCTGTGGCTCTGGCTTTTGCCAGGGAAGGTGCCGATGTGTTGATAAACTATCGCAGCAATGACGCCGCGGCTAATGAGGTTGTGGAGGAGATACAGAAGCTCGGCCGGAAGGCCGTGGCCGTGAAAGCGGATGTCAGCAGCTATGAGGATTCCAGGTCAATGGTTGAACAGGCGGTGCAGGAGTTAGGTGGCGTGGATATACTGGTTAACAATGCCGGACTGTCCAAGCCCGCTTTGCTTTTGAAGATGGATGAGCAGACTTGGGACCAGGTTATTGATATTCACCTCAAGGGGACCTTCAATTGTACACAGGCTGCTGCTACCCATATGAAGGAGAACAAGTACGGGAAGATCATCAATGTAATCTCAACTGCTGGCCTGTTTGGAACGGTGGGGCAGATAAATTATGCCTCGGCGAAGGCGGGAATTATCGGGTTCACGAAATCCGCGTCCAGAGAGCTCGGCAGGTATTCCATAAATGTTAACACTATATCTATGGGTATCATCACGACGGAGATGACGGACAAAATAAGGGGTGATGAGAAGTTAAAGGAAACATACATTTCCAGGATACAACTGGGGCGCTTTGGTGAACCTGAGGAAGTAGCGCCTGCATTTGTGTTTTTGGCATCGGAGGATGCGCGGTACATCACTGGACAGGTCCTCTCCGTTGATGGTGGTTATGTTGGGTAATATGCTGGGTAGCGTGCTTGCCCATCAACACTGATGGTAACGCGACGCAGTGGTGTCATTTACAATCTCTGCTCCTCGATGTATACTTGAAGTGTAGGCAAAAAGAAAGCCGCTAGAGGTGCTCAAAGCTGAGACTCCGTTTGCCGGAGAACTCTTTGAACCTGCCCTCGGTAATGCGAGCGTAGGGAAGCGGGTGCAATTTCGACCAGGACCCGACAACCCGGGCTCCTGGTCTTTGTTTTATTGGAGGCAGAGGAAATGACTCAGATGACTCAATTGGAGATGGCGAAGAGCGGATATATATCTGAACAGATGCAGTCTGTCGCTGATAGGGAAGGTCTTGAGGCGGAATTTGTGCGTCAGCGTGTTGCAGAAGGCTCTGTGGTTATTCCAGCTAATGTAAATCACCAGGGACTTCAACCATGTGGTATTGGAAAGGGCCTCAGTACTAAAGTCAATGCCAATATCGGTACATCCTCTGATTTCAGCAGCCTGGATATGGAACTGGTGAAGCTGCAAGCAGCTCTGGATGTCAGGGCCGATACGGTTATGGATTTGAGTACGGGCGGTGATATCACCGCCATTCGTCGGGAAATCCTGAAGAGATGTTCTGTTCCATTGGGCACCGTTCCTATCTATCAGGCGGGGCTTGCGGCGATTGAGCAGCGTGGCGCGATCGTCGAAATGACGGATGACGATATATTCGGTTGTATTGAGGACCATGCCCGTGACGGAGTGGATTTTGTGACGGTACATTGTGGGGTGACGCGGAAAGCTGCTGAGATGCTCGCCGATGAGGGAAGGGTTACCAATGTGGTCTCGAGAGGGGGAGCATTCCTTACCGGATGGATTTTGCACAATGGGCGTGAGAACCCTCTGTATGAGCACTTCGACCGGTTGCTAGAGATCGCCAGGGAATATGATGTGACTTTGAGCTTGGGAGATGGCTTCCGGCCGGGGAGCCTGGCTGATGCCTCTGATCGGGCTCAGTTCGAGGAACTTCTGACTCTCGGGGAGCTGGTGGATAAGGCTCGTGATGCAGGGGTGCAGGTCATGGTAGAGGGCCCCGGGCATGTCCCTCTGGACCAGATTGAGGCTAATGTGAAGGTGCAGAAAAGAGTTTGTAAAGGGGCTCCTTTCTATGTATTGGGTCCGTTGGTAACCGATGTGGCTGCTGGCTACGATCATATTTCCGGTGCTATTGGTGGGGCGATTGCGGCAGCTGCTGGCACCGATTTTCTATGCTATGTTACTCCTGCCGAGCATCTTTCACTTCCCAATGCGGATGATGTCAGAGAGGGAGTGATGGCCAGCCGTATAGCCGCTCATGCTGGTGATATAGTCAAAGGCGTCAATGGCGCGTGGGACTGGGATAAGAAGATGTCTGCTGCACGGGAAGAACTGGATTGGGATAAACAGGTTGAACTGGCTCTGGACCCGGAGCACGCTGCCAAAGTCCGTGCTGATCAACCCTCGAGCGGGCCTGGTTGCAGTATGTGTGGTAAGCTCTGTGCCCTTAAGCTGGTGAGCGAATACCTGAAATCCCCACAGGGTAGATAAGAAGTGAGGAGAACGAGAAATGGCGATATTCCATCCTGCGAGTGAGAAAAACATAACCAGGGCGATAGCGAGGACCTTCCTTCGCCAGTTTGATGAATATGTAGAGAGCGATGTGATAATCGTTGGGGGAGGGCCCAGCGGCTTGATAGCGGGCAAGGAGCTGGCGGAGAAGGGATTCAAGGTTCTGATAGTTGAGAGGAACAATTACCTGGGTGGTGGTTTCTGGGTGGGGGGTTACTTCATGAACAAGCTCACGATCAGGGCTCCTGCTGAGAAGGTCCTCTCTGATATTGGCGTTCCCTGTGAGGAGGTGGAGGAGGGGTTGTTTGTGGCGGATGCTCCTCATGCCTGTTCGCGGACTATCGCAGCTGCCTGTGATGCAGGCGTGAGGTTTGCCAACCTGACCCTGGTTGAGGATATCGTCTTGCATGAGGAAAACAGGGTGGCTGGGATAGTGATCAACTGGAGCCCTATTGCCCATCTTCCGAAAGAGGTAGCTACGCTGGACCCTGTACCACTGGAGGCAAAACTTGTCATGGATGCGACCGGGCATGATGCGTCGGTGGTGAAAAAACTGGAGGGGCGAGGTTTGATAAAGATAGCCGGTGAGGGAGCTCTATGGATTGATAAGTCCGAGGATGCTATAGTGGAGTATACAGGGGAGATACATCCGGGACTGATCGCTATGGGGATGGCAGTTGGGGCTGTCTACGGCCTGCCGCGCATGGGCCCGACATTCGGGGCTATGCTACTATCAGGGAAAAGAGCGGCTGAGGTTGGCTCGCAAATATTGCAGGATGCCAAAGTAACCCGGTCGTGATTTAAGGATTTACTAAACAGCGAACAAGGGGTTTTACCCCGCGGAGCAAGATGAACATACAATCCAGGCTGTTGATTTTCTCTTCCGCTATCCTCTTTCTTTTCACGTCTGTCTCGCTCTCATGCATCTCCGGTCCGACCCGGACCACCGAGGAATTCGTGGTCACCGATAATCCCACATGGCAGCGCCATCCTGCTATAAGTGCCGGGGTGGTTGTGTGGCAGGAACGGGATGAATCCCTCAACGATAACATTCAGGCCTATGCCTTTGAGGATAAAGCCGAACTAACTATCTGTTCCAGCCCGAGCCTGGAGAATGACCCTGACATAAGTGGTAGAACAGTGGTCTGGGCTGATAACCGCGAGGGTGATTGGGACATCTACGGGTATGATATCGAAACGGGATGGGAATTCTATATTTGTAAGAAGCCCGGCGATCAGACCAAACCGGCAATCGCAGGAGACATTGTTGTCTGGGTTGATGAGCGAAATGGCAATCCTGACATCTACGGTTACAATTTAGAAACCGACTCCGAATTCGCCATCTGCACTGACCCGGATGAACAGGACAACCCCGATATCAGCCGCAACATTGTTGTCTGGGAGGATGTGCGAAACGGAAACTGGGATATCTACAGCTATGATATTCTCAGCGAAAGCGAACGACAGATAACTGACAGGCTCAACGGTCAGCGGTATCCCTCTGTAAGCAGTAGCACGGTGGTCTGGGTTGATGGGCGTAATGAGAGTTCTGATATTTACGGCTACGACCTTGAGATCGGGGATGAGTTTCCTATATGTACCGACAGTGCGGAACAACAGAGCCCGGCGGTCGATGGCAACATGGCGGTTTGGAGGGATAGACGCCATGGGAACTGGGATATCTACGCTTCTGACCTGGCTTCTCCTGAGGAATTTGCTATCTGTACCGATTCCGCCGAGCAGTGGCATCCGGCCATCAGTGGTAACACCGTAGTATGGATGGATAAGCGGAACGGCAACTGGGATATCTACGGGGCACATATAGTGTGGGAAGAAGAGGAGTAAAGTGCGGGCAGAAGTAATCTCTATCGGAAGTGAGATCCTGCTCGGCAAGATCACCGATACCAATATCCCTTATCTTTCCGGGGAACTACCTCAGCTGGGTATTGAGCTGCAGCGAACTGTCCAGGTGGGGGACAGCCAGCCCATGATAGCGGAGGTGCTGAGGCATGCATGGTCCGCCGAAGGCGGATCAGACCTCGTTATCACCACTGGGGGGCTTGGTCCCACTGCCGATGATTTAACCAGGGAATCTATTGCAGAAGTGCTTGGTGAGGAGATGAAGGTCGATCCGGAGCTCGAGCAACGGCTCAGGGATATGTACCATCGTTTGTCACACGAGATGCCGGAGAGCAATCTCAAACAGGCGACCCTGATCCCTTCGGCCACAGCGATCCCTAATCCGCGTGGCACTGCTCCAGGATGGTGGGTGGAACGTGAGGGGAAGATTATACTGGCCTTGCCGGGTCCACCCTGGGAAATGCAGCGGATGTGGGAGAAGGAGATCAAGGGAAAGCTCCAGGAAACAGTAGGCGCTTCAAGAATAATTTCCCGCACTCTCAAGATATTCGGGTTGTCAGAGGCCACAGTCGATGAGATGATACGTCCGTTTTCTCCTCCCGCAAACCTATCAATCGGAGTTTATTCAAAGACGAGTGGCATAGAGGTGCGGCTTACAGCAGGTGCTCCTGATCAGGATAGTGCTGAAAGATTGATCGCTCCGGTGGAGGCGGATATTCGTTCTGTGATGGGCGACTATATTTGGGGCGTGGACGATGAGCTTCTGGAGCAAACTGTGGGAGAGCTGCTCCGTGAGCGAGGCCTTACGCTTGCGACGATGGAGTCGTGTACCGGTGGCCTCCTGGCTAATTTGATAACTAATGTTTCGGGGAGCTCTGAGTATTTTGCGGGTGGCCTGGTAGCGTATGCCTCCGAAGCGAAGGAGAGCTTTGGGGTTGACCATGATCTTATTGCTCAGTACGGGGTCATCAGCTCTCAGGTTGCAGAGGCGATGGCACAGGCAGCGAGGGAGCGGTTGGGGGCGGATGTGGGAGTGGGAATAACCGGTGTTGCCGGACCTGAGAAGCAGGAAGACAAGCCTGTGGGGACGGTCTATGTTGGGGTTGCAAATGGATCAGTTACGGGCTCGGCTCATGCCGTCTTCCCCGGCCCGCGGTGGCGGATAAAATCACATGCGGCTACTAAAGCTCTGGTGGAACTGAAAAAACTCGTGCAAGGGTAGCCATTCGATGTGTCATTCCGTGCTTGACACGGAATCCAGTATTGAAATCTTCTGGATTCCAGCTTTCGCCGGAATGACGGTGCTCACTATTTTCTATCTCCTCTGGCGAAGCTTCAATGGTCACTCCCCGCTGGAAATCAGTTTGACAAGATTATTAACGATCCTTGCGGTAGCTCCCCAGATAATGTTGCCTTGGTAATTGTATGTACAGTCGTTGAAGGTCTTTTGCCCTCTGGTTACTAACTTCACCTGAAGATTGTTCTCATCCTTAAGCGCTGAAAGCGGGACTCCTATGATTTCTTGCACCTCATAGGGATTGATTCGGAATTCATACGGATAAGGGATAAAGGCTACGAAGGGGGCGATAACAAACTTGCTGGTGAGGGTTTGTTCATCGTCGAATTCTCCCAGGACCTCGGTGTCTTGAGGGTCGAGTCCTATTTCCTCGAAACTCTCCCTTAAAGCGGTGGCGAGGAGGTTTTCGTCGCAATTGTCTCTCTTCCCGCCGGGGAAGGTGAAATCACCTTTATGGCTTTCCACTGAGTTGCTCCTCCTGGTGAAGAGCAGGTGGTATTCCCCGTTGTCTTCGTAGATCGGGATCAGCACCGCTGATGCGGTGAGTCTCGTCTCGCCGATCTGCCTTTTCTCTCGATTGGCAAGGAGTTTCCTGAGCCGGTGCTTGAAATAGTCTGTCGATGACATAGTTCAGGACTCTTTCAGTTGCGCTCTTACCAGCTCCATAATCTGGGACATTGTCTCGCCGGCGCTTGCATGGATACATACATCGGAGGAGCTATCCAGGTCCGTGGGATCGCGATTGACGATTATCATCCGAGCCCCTGCTTGTTCTGCATAATGTGGCATAAGAGCGGCCGGGTAGACCACCAGCGAAGAGCCAATGACTACGCAGACATCGCAGTTCTGTGACCGGTGCTGTGCTTCGTTCAGTTCCTGCATTGGCAACGCTTCACCGAAGAAAACAGCATCCGGCTTAAGAAGGCCTCCGCACTGGGGGCAGTCCGGTACCTCTGTTCCCGACTCAAACCATGTGCGTACCTCGTCCATGCTTACACTGTAGCCACAGCCGAGACATTTGGCGTTCTCGAGGTTGCCGTGAAGGTGGAGTACCTTCTCGGGGGAATTCCTCGCTCGCTCGTGGAGGTTGTCTACGTTTTGCGTGATGACACAGCTCAGTTTGCCCATCTTTTCGAGTTCAGCTGCGGCGTAGTGAGACGCGTTTGGCTGGACATCGGGAGTGATAAACTCCCTGCCCGCGAGGAGCTGCCAGTGCGTTTTTCTGGCTTCCGGGTCATTCACGAACCTTTCATAGGTGAAGATGTCGGGGTCATATCTCGTCCAGATTCCGCCCGGACTTCTGAAATCGGGGATGCCGGATTCGGTGCTCACCCCCGCTCCTGTGAACACCACGATCTTTTTGCCGTTGACAATCAGGTCTGCTGCTTTCTCGATAAGGGCATTGGTTTGTTCTTCTTCAGCCATGCTTATCCCCCCTTGTCTGGTGTAACAAGAGCTTCTCGGTGGGTGTTCAGCCCAACAGCGGAAAGCTGAGTGCTGAACGCTTACATTATAACAAATCAGGCCGCTGACTGCGATGCCTGTGGGGCAAACTGTAAGCGGTGGCTTGGTATGTCATTGCGAGCCCGCCGCAGGTGGGCGAAGCAATCCCCCTAAATCCCCCCTTGCTAAAGGGGGACTAAGGGGGATTAATGAGATTGCCGCGTCGTATGCCTGTGGCCTCCGCCAGAGGCGTACTCGCAATGACACTCGTGAAACCTGGCCAGAGAATCGACGCGTCAGGGCCGTGACTACAGTTCGTGCTCCGAAGTTACCCTTATGCCATTTCTCGCCAGCAGTGCTGTCGTGACTCCATTGCCTGGGACTAGCTTTCCTGAGAACGAGCCGTCGTAGATGTGGTCACAGCCGCATGAAGGACTTCCGAATCTGCCAATGAATTCATCGATGTCGAGTCGTCTGGCGATTTGCAGGGTTTCATGTGCTCCTCGGATGAAATGTTGGGTGACGTCTCTGCCCTCCTGGTTTTTGACAGTGCCCTTACCGTCAAGGATATCCTCGCCTGTGGTGGACTGCAGTTCCTGTGGTGGCCTGGGAGTGGGTAGTCCTCCCAGTTGTTCGGGGCAAACGGGGATCAATAGTTCGGATTGGGAAAGTTCGATGATCCGCTCATTCCTGTATGAGTCGTTGCCTCTCCAGGTGCACCGTATTCCGAGCAGGCACGCGCTGACGAGTTTCATGATTATGTACAAATATCACCCTCATCCTGTCCCTCTCCCGTCAAGGGAGAGGGAAAATCCTCCCTCCCCTGGCGGGAGGGAGTTAGAGGGAGGGGGCAGAGCTTTGTAGTACCGATACCAATTGGTGTAGTTGGCTATTACAAACCGATCCTGTCCGAGACCTCACGCATGCCCATGATTACCTCGCTGACCAGATCGCGGAGATCCATATTCAGCATTTCCGTGCCTTTCTCGACGATGGAACGGTCAACCCCGGCGGCAAACGATTTATCCTTCCATTTCTTCATCACCGACTTTGCCTCCAGGTCGCTCACGCTTTTGGAGGGGCGGACCAGTGCCGCTGCGGTGACGAGGCCTGTCAGTTCGTCGACGGCGTAAAGGGTTTTCTCCATTTCCGTTTGCGGCTCAACGTTGGTGACTATTCCCCAGCCGTGGGAGATGATTGCCCTGATGTACTCCTGAGGCCAGCCGCGTTCCGTCAGTATCTCCTCCGTCTTTTTGCAGTGCTGGTCTGGCCAGCGCTCGTAGTCGAGATCGTGCACAAGTCCGATGATGCCCCACTTCTCCTCGTCCTCCCCGCGCTGGCGTGCCATGTAGCGCATCGCCCCTTCGACGGCGTAGGCGTGTTTGAGAAGATTCTCGTTCTGATTGAACTCCTTGAGAAGCGAGAGGGCTTCCTCGTATGTCGGTACATGTTCCTCCATTTGCACCCCCTTTCCTACGTGAAATTATAAACCCTGTGGGCGGGAAGGACAAATCGTTAGGAGTCGGCAGTCAACAGCCAACGGTTAACAGTCCGCAGTTGATGGGTGGCAGGGACGTCGTTCCCGACTTGGCCCGCTAGTTCTTGGTTGTTCTGGATTCCGGCTTTCGCCGGAATGACATGGGCAGGAGGGCCGACGTCGGCCCTCCTGCCCGGGGAAGCGGCCTCGCCTACTGTGACAACGCTGCCCCCTACTGTGTCATTTCGACCGAAGGGAGAAATCCCCAAGGCTTGAATGTGGGATGACACAAGATTTCTCGTCCGCCGTGGGCGGACTCGAAATGACATCCTTGTTTTTCTCCCTCAATTGATGAAGGGGAGCCCGACGTGTAAAATGAAACAAGATAGAAAGCCTTAACGGAGTCTACCATTGGGAGTTGTTTTAAGGCGTAACGCTGTCATCTCAAAAGATACTATGAAGGGGGCTCGGGTTAAGATATCCTATTGGTAAACAAGAAAA
>JBKGZM010000029.1:0-21844 GCA_046545575.1 Dehalococcoidia bacterium | reverse complement strand
GCCCAAAATCCGCCAAAGGAGGAACAAGTTATCCACATATCCACACTATTCACAAGGAAAGAAACGATTATTACCACCCCTCCAGGCTCATTTCTGGATTAGAAAAGACTGCTGTCGATTTTTGCCCGAGTTCAAAGTCCTTGAAATTTGAATCCTTCGGGGGTTAAAATAGGTACACAATAGAAAAAGCCTGCCCAGGGGAGAGCTTGCCATTAACCCCGCTGTGGTAGGCTGGGAGCTTGGTGAGATGCTGCGTCTATTCGATACAGCAGTCACGTTCAGACGTGGTGTTGTTGAGAAGGTTTCTTTTATATTCCTGGTATATCTGGACCTCGCTCTGACTATTTTTGCCGTTTCCTATGGCCTGTCGGAGCTGAATCCTTACATGCAAAGTCTCCTGGCAAGTCCTGTGAACCTGTTACTTACCAAGTGTCTTGCTGCATTGGTGATCGCGTGGATTGTTCCTTCCAGGCTTCTTCTCCCAGCTATCGGATTCCTCGTTTTGGTAACTGGCTGGAATCTCCATCAACTGGCTATTTTCTTTGGGTAGGGCTGGATACTTTTTATAAAAGGACTGGCCTGCCCAGGGGAGAGCTTGCCAGAACCCCGCTTCGACAGGCCAGTGAGCTTGGTGAGATGCTGCGCTTATTTGATTTTTGTTAGCAGAGAGAATTTACCTTTCGATGAAATCGTTGTCAGTGAGCTGTCCGGTCGCCTTCAGATACAGCATTATGGCGCTTGTTCGCGGGTGCTTAGATTGACTTCCGTCATTGAGGTTGAGTTTGCTGTATATATTGTTAATATGCCTCTCAATTGTCTTACCTTCCAGGCAGAGGACTTCGCCGATGGTCCTGTTGTTAAACCCCTTGGCCATCCAGCTCAGAACCTCCAGCTCCCTGTTGGTGAGTTCTTTGAGTACTGTGCTCTTAGGATCTCCTGCTCCGATCAAACCCTCCATGACTATGGGGTCAAGCATAACTTGCCCTTGGCGCACCGCATGGATTACCTGAACAAGTTGTGCTATTCGGTCAATGGAGTGCTTAAGCAGAAAAGCGCAGCCCTTTGAACTCTGCTTGGCGAATTCTCTTAGCTGTTTGATACCTTTAATGTCGTAGAGAGTTGAGAGGAGGACAATCCCCACTGTTGGACAGTGCTCCCGTATTTCCTCTACTTTCTCCACTACCCCCGGCTCGAGCATTTTTATCCCTAATATTGCTACATCTGGCCTGGCCTCCACAAGTTCACTCACAATACTCATGGGGCCACCACCACTTGCGCTTCCTGTTAGCTCAATGCTGCTTTCAGTTGCAAATCCAGCTGTGTAAGCCTCACGCAGGATATCTTGTTCTTCTATTACATAAACACTCACCTTTGTTGCTACGGTCTCTGTCTCTAATGCGCTGAAGTTACTTTTTGGACTACTATCGCCCCATACCATAGCTATATCCTATTCCCTTCTTAAGATTTACTACAAGAGGGTTAACCCTCAAATTTTGGAAGTCGATTTTTTTGGAGTGAAAAGGCTTGTGACTGCACTATACTACCTTTTATTTGAGATTGCAATAGGAAATCCCCCATGATAGATGGGTAAAAACCCTCGAATTTTTTACTGGCCTGCACCAACTAAATCTTGGGGTTAAACCTCTGCGAAATGAAGGCTAGCATTGTGTCCTTGCAGAGCGTGGGGGAGTAGAGTAAATCCAGACTTTTACCCTCACGTGATTCAGGGAAGGGGGAAACATGTTACGAAAGAACACCAGCAAAAAAATATTAAGGAATGAAAAAGGAATAACCGGCCTGGAAACGGCGATAATATTGATCGCTTTTGTAGTAGTGGCATCTGTATTTGCCTACACCGTCCTCTCTGCCGGGCTCTTTTCCTCGCAAAAGAGCCAGGAGGCAGTCCACTCCGGATTAAGAGAGACACGAAGTACCCTCGAGATATGTGGTGGCATAATCGCCAAGTCCAACTCTACTAATGTAACCGAAATCGCTTTCACCCTTAAGAAAACAATGGATGGTGAAACAATTGACTTTACTGATACCAGCGCGGACAACAATGTTGTCGTTATCTCCTATACGGATCAGTATCAGCGTAAGGATGACCTGGAGTGGTCGAAAACCTGGCTTGGCAAATCCGATGGCGACGTGCTTATGGAGGATGATGAGAAGGTTCAGATCTCCATACAAAACCTGGTTGATGGTGAGACCAATGGCCTTGATACACCCCTGCAGGCGAATACCGACTTTACCCTCGAGGTCAAGCCTCCCCAGGGAGCTGTAATGACATTGGAAAGGAAAACTCCCAAATCTTTGGACCCTGTGATGAATCTGGATTGATATATTTGATTTCTTAAGTTGAAAGTGAGTAGAGGTTTATGTGAGAAGTCATGAGGATGGTAATTATCGGACGTCAGGTCGGTACGTCTTATTATAGGAAAAATAAAGGGGAAAAACGAGAAGTGAAAGGGGGATATTTGAGATGGGAAAGAGGGAGAGAAACCCAACTCGGTCTTAAGGAGGGAGTAATGGAATAGGAACTTAGGGGAATGGAGAGTTGGAGAAACGTGGAAGAATAGAAAGAAAGGAGGGACAAAGTAATGATGACAAACAAGCTTATGCGCAGAATGCATAAAGGCCAGAAGGGAATAACCGGCCTGGAGACGGCCATAATCCTTATTGCCTTCGTGGTAGTGGCCTCGGTGTTTGCCTACACCGTCCTCTCCGCCGGCCTTTTCAGTACCCAGAAGAGCCAGGAGGCGGTGTACTCCGGACTGGGGGAAACACGCTCCACCGTTGAGCTCAAGGGCGGTGTTATGGCGATGGGCTGGGACCCGGATGGCGGAAACAGTACTTTCGATGGGTATGATGACACCCTGGACATGGACGGCAATGAGGCAATGAGCCAGTTACAGTTCACCCTGACCAATGCCATCAAAGGTGAGCCGATCAACTTTACTCCTCCCACCGATGACGATGGTGATGGGATCGCTGATTCCAACAGCACCCATGTCGTGGCTATCTCATACGTCGATGAGGACCAACGTGTGGACGATGTTCTCTGGAGCGTATCGACTCTGGGACATGCGGATGACGACAACCTCCTGGAGGCCGATGAAAGGTTCCAGGTTACCGTTGGGGGTTCAACCATGGGCGAGGATGGCGATGATCTCGTAGCGCTTCTAGACCCTGACCTGACCAGTGATAAAGAATTCACCATAGAGGTCAAGCCACCGACCGGTGCTACTCTGACGATCGAAAGGACCACCCCCGGCATTATCGACCGCAGAAACAACCTGCACTAAAAAGACAACAACATGATGTAATAGATTAGAACATGAGCCAGTAGTGTATGAGCTTCCCTGAGGGAGGGAAGCACCAGGGAAAATATGAGAAAGGAGGGAAAAATGATGCTTAACAAGCGACTACGCAGATTCTACCGCGGACAACGCGGAATAACCGGGCTGGAGACGGCTATCATTCTGATCGCCTTCGTAGTGGTAGCTTCGGTGTTTGCCTACACCGTCCTCTCCGCTGGAGTTTTCTCCACGCAGAAGAGCCAGGAGGCGGTTTACTCAGGAATGGAGGAGACGCAGAGCACAATGCAGCTCAAGGGGGCTGTAATTGGCTACGCGGATGAGCGGACAACGGTTAGTGGCTCTGATTACAATGTGGATACCAATGAAGATGACAGCATCGATGCTAGCGACGAGCTCGCGATGGCCAAGGTGGAATTTACCGTTTCCAATGCTATAGGCGGGGAGCCTATAGATTTGACGCCGCCCTATTCAACAGCCAACATGACCGCTTCCAACGTTACGGCGGTGACAGATGCCCAGGATGATAACTACCGAACGCTTATTACCTACAATGACGCGAACACCTTTATCGAGGATTGTGCATGGACACTCGACTGGATAGGCAAGCATGACTCGGATAACCTCCTGGAAGAGGGGGAAAAGGCCGTCATTACAGTATGGCTGCATTATCTGGACAGTGATGCCGACGGCTATGGGCTGGGCACAGACGGCAACGATCCGTTTATTGACGAGTCTGACTACGTTGTCCAGAACGACCACACTTTCACAGTGGAAGTAAAGCCGCAGGAAGGCGCTACGCTTACACTGGAGAGGACCACACCAGGATATCTCGATACGTCAATGAACTTGAACTAATGGACCAGGGGTCAAAAAAGAGGCGCGGCTGTGAAGCCGCGCCTCCCTCTCTGGCTGTAAAACCAGGGATATCGTAGGCAGAAGTTTGCTGCCGGACGGCCAAGAACAACAAATATCAGGCCTGTTGCTGCCGGGGACTGGGATCATTGTCAACAGGAGTTCTTGGGAATGAGAAAGGCCAGATGGTAGGCCGAGAGGGAAAAGAGAGGGCCGAAAAATGATGTGTCTTTTTAGATTGCATAAGTGGGACATTGGCTCCAGGGAAAGGGCGGGTGCCGGTATTGCTCGTGGCGAGAGCGGGATTACCGGTCTGGAAACGGCGATCGTCCTCATTGCCTTCGTGATAGTGGCTTCCATATTTGCCTATACCGTTCTTTCGGCAGGTATCTTTTCTTCACAGAAGGCGGAGGAGGCAGTTGACACGGGCGTAGATGAGACGGGTTCCACCGTGAAGCTCGGGGGGGATGTAATTGCGCACTGCAATGCCAATCTCACATCAGTTGAGGTGATTGATTTCACCGTGAAAGCTGCCCTGGAGACAGGGGACTCCGTGGATCTCGTATCGCCAGAGGAAGAGGTATCCAGTAACGGCGAGGTCGTGCATTCGTTGGTGATCTCTTACTATGATCAGGATGATGTGGTAAAGGACATTTACTGGAGTGTTAACTTCTACGGGGGATATGAGGGGGCCGCTCTTAATAACACCGCATTGGACCCCGGCGAGCAGGCGATGATCAGCGTTAATCTGACCAGGGAAATGACCGGTATGGCATCGACCAATACGACAGATGTCGAGGTAGGCCCCAATGAGTCATTCCGGCTCGAGGTGAAACCTCCCAAAGGGGCCAGTTTTACAATGGAACGGCGACTACCATCGTCTTTGAGTTCCATAATGGTCCTGAATTAACTATGTAGTTGAACAGGCGGAGGGGATTCAGCATGGACCTGAATGACAGGATGGACAATCTAGACGAGGAAGTGATGGTTCTCAAGAACCAGATACACAACGTGCTGCTCGATATCCGGGAACATGTCCTTACTTCGACTGCAAATCCGTTCGAGTCTGATGTGGTGCACTCTCAGCATACAGTGCAGATGGCTCCTTCCCCTCCCCCGCCGCAGACGGATACATCAGAGAGTGAGCCAGCAAAACAATCCCGGTCAGATGATGAAAAAGAAAAGAAGAAGGAAGGCGGTGAGGACCAGGATTCCACAAAGGGCGGGAAAGACAAAGATACTGAAAGCTCGGATGAAAAATCGCCGGCAGCGGAACTGGAGTCTCTAATGGAGAATATGAGAAAGGAAAGGGAGGCTTTGGAGAGAGGAAGACAGGAAATGTCAGGTCTGGCCTCTGATGGTGAGGCTGCTTCACCGAAACAGGGAGGTGGATATGGTTCTGGGCCAGGGCCAGCAGCAGATCCAATGCAGGGAATGGGCCCAGGTCCCCGGGCTGGTTTTGAGCGGGGTGCCGGAGATCAGGGCCGAGAGAGGAGTGACATGGCAGGCACTTACGGAGGGTTCGGTCAACCTGAACAAGGGCAAGCGAGAGGCCCATATAAAGCGCACGATGTATGGAAAGCGTCAAAGGCGCGCGCTGGATCACAGGACACGCCGCAAAGTGAGGAATTGGATCTGACAATTTTGATTCGGCTGATGCGGTGGATTGAAAAGGGAGTGAAGAGAATAGGGAAGCAGAAAATGGAGGTCCTTATCGATCTCTATGAGGCATCTGCCTATCTTCCTGCGACTTATAAGGAGAGCCTGCTCCAAATGATGACGCTTACAAGCGATGGGGCGCAGGATAGTGAGGAAGAACAAGATGGCGAGGAAGAGCAAGAACAACAAGAGGAAGAACGGACTGTGCCAATGAGAGACTATGTGACTACTCTTATAGAGCTTGATGGCCTCTTGGGAGGGAGGTACCAGGAGCAAGCACAACTTTACTTATCACTGATCGATGACAGCAAGGAGCACAATGGATGGACAAACCCATAATTACGGTCCTGCTTATAATATCAGGAGTAGTCTGTGTTGGTTTTATCTTCAACAGCGTTTATCCTGCCATCACCCAGGGGAGTCATGCTGTGGTCAGCATGGCGAACAAGATAGATGATCGCATGAAAAGCAAGGTCAGTATCGTTCATATTGCAAGTGAATATGATCCCGAGGATGAGACGTGGGATGATGACGCAGATGAGGATTTCGAGATATTTGCCTGGGTGAAGAATGTCGGCACAACGCGCATACGAAGGCCTGATAGGTCCGATATCTTCTTCGGGCATGAGGGTAACTATCAGAGAATTCCCTATACGGATAATACAAGTGGTTACCCCTACTGGGAGTATCAGATAGAAGGGGGCCAGACTGAATGGAAGCAGGCGAATACGGTCAAGGTCACTATAAAGTATGATTCATTTTCATCTTCGGGCCTTTCCTCGGGGACAACCTACATGTTGAGAATGATCATGCCTAATGGAATATCCGATGAGAGTTATCTAAGCCTGTGAACTCAATAAACGCAAAGAACACAACAAACTCAAGGAACTGGAATCATGGAAAGTGCTATCGTTGCTATAGTGTGTATTGCTCTGATCTTGTTTGGGGCGCTGACGATAATGGACAGCACCATGTCGTCCATGGATACTGTGTGGCAGGCATCTAAGGCAAGCCAAACGCTGGCTCAGGACATAGCCAGGACGGATATCTCAACTGTTTCGAGTAATACCACCAGCTCGACAAATACAACATCCGTGGTGGAAACGGTTGTGGAAAATAACGGGGAGACTCAATTGCAAGACTTCGATGAATGGGATGTCATCGTGCAGTACTATGATGGAACCGGTGAGTATCTAATCAAATGTCTTCCGTATGTAGAGAGTGGTCTCTCCTCTGATGAATGGACCGTGGAGGGCATCTATATGGATGCCTCAAGCGGTGATAGCGAGGTTTTTGAGCCGGGCATTTTTGACCCGGATGAAGAAATGTTAATCCAGATGGAGGTTAGTCCTCCGGTGGGGGCTAACACTACCAATCTGGCAAAGGTGTCTACACCTAATGGTGTTTTTGCCTCGGCTACTTTTACCAGATAGGGGCAAACATGACAGCAAAGAGACGCAATTTTATTGTTCTCTTCACTATACTTATGCTTATCGCGACTGTCCTGATCCAGGTGCTCGGGACTCAAGGTCATGCGAGTATGGGAGCCCTCCCGCTGCAAGGGAGTCCCCCCTCCTCCGGCGAGCCGCTATTTATCATAGAGAATGAATCCAATGCTCGATATCTGCGCAGTGCTATTGGGGTCAAGTATGACGGAAGCAAGTGGTATTTACAGAAGATAGCGGGTCAGTACAGGCACATTAATGAATCTGAGGATGATACTGAAAGACTGCCTATTTGCACTACATCGCCGTCGCGAGGCTATGAGAGTTTCAACCGGGATGTATTGAACCAGGCCCCAACGATGTATGTGCCGCGATACCTCCAGTTACCCGGGAATACCTCGGAAAGGCTTAGGGATCTCTCCCATCGCATTACTGAAGGCATGCCTACGCCTTTCGAAAAGGCAAAGGCGATAGAGACATTCCTGCGCGTTAAGTACGAGTATGACTTGGAGTATTCCCCTGCGCCTTCAGGTCACGAGCCGAATGACTGGTTCCTGTTTGAGGAAAAGCGAGGGGTCTGCACACACTTTAATTCTGCTTTTGTATTATTGGCCAGGGCTTCGGGGATACCTGCGCGGCTGGCCACTGGTTACTATGTGAATTCGGAGCCGGGTAAGCAGGTTGTCTATGACAATCAGGCACATGCCTGGGCTGAGGTTGGGCTTGAAGGAATTGGCTGGATTGCCTTCGAGGCAGTCCCGCGGTGATAGCTCATTAGGCGCTTAGCGCCTCTTGAACCTATGGCAAAACAGCACTATCAATCGCGGCTTTCCAGCCGCGGTACAAAGGTCGAAATTCACATTTCGACTATTAGACTATTGGAGGCCAAAGAGAGGGTCGATTTTGGGGAATCGACCTGCTGGTGATGCACCGATGTTGCTCAGAGGAGAGTACAATGGTTGATCTGTATGATGGAGAGGATGCAAAAAAGATAATATCAACCGGAGTGGGGGAGATCGACAGAAAACTGGGCGGTGGCATCCCGCCTGGGTCCTTTATTCTCGTCGAAGGGCAATCAGGGGCGGGTAAGTCGGTTCTATGCCAACAGATTATGTGGGGCTCGGTGAACGAGGGCCATACTGTTGCTCTATTTACTACTGAGAACACCGTTCGCAGTCTCCTTAGCCAGATGGAGAGCCTCAATCTGGATGTTCTACCGTATCTGCTTATGTGCTGGATGAGTGTCTATCCGGTCCGCATGACGACAAAGGATAGTACTGTTATACAAGGCATGTTGAAGACCCTCTCCAGCGGAATACGGCAGCAGGAGAACTACGAGTTGGTAATTGTAGATTCCCTTACTCCCTTTATCACACATTCCACTACCGGGCAAACGGTTGCCTTCTTTGAGGATTGCAAGACCCTGTGCGATAAAGGCGTGACGATTATAGTAATCGTGCACACATATTCCTTTACTGAGTCCGAGTTAAGCCGCATTCGCTCCATGTGCGATGGGAATCTCCGGCTGCGTCTTGAGGAGATGGGGCAGAATTTGTTGAAGGTTATGGAAGTGGCCAAGATAAGAGGAGCTACTAAGAGCACCGGCAATATAGTCAGCTTCGATGTCGAGCCGGGGCTGGGAATGAGGATTATACCCGTATCAAAGGCACAGGTGTAATTATGGCACATCACTCCTTACCATTTCCGATGAAGGAAATACACTCGGTCGGTGAAAACCTGTCACAGTGTGGCGTCTACACTATGGTGCCGGAGAATGTTAAGAAGGTGTTCGAGAAAAACCCCTTCTTTTTACGCTATATGCACCTGATCCCCATTGAGAGGATAGGTGTCCCGGACTACTATGAGACCCCTACCCGGGATCTCGGCGATCTGCCACAACCTAACTTGATATATCCCTTGACAAACGACTGCTTCGTGCATATCTATCCCGACCCTGAAGATATGAGGCAATTCTATATCCCTATTGAACCCTCCTTCACGATAGATGTGGACCATATTGTCAAGGAGGTAGAGAAGAAACTGCTCGACTTCACTGAGGAGCTCGAATTTGCAAGCTCGGATGAGGATAAAGAAAAAGCCCTGCTTAATATACTTGATTCCGTTTGCGTACCGTCCACCAAACGAGGAGACAAAAATAATGGGGAGAGGGGAGCTTTAAGCTTGTCAGGGCTATTTCGTAGAAATAATAATGATAAGGTCTTCCTTACCCCTGAGGAGCTGGAGGCGGTCAAGTACCTGATCGTGAGAGACAAGGTTGGACTGGGGGTTTTGGAACCCTTTATCCGTGATCCCTACATCGAGGATATAAGTTGCAGTGGACTTGGCCGCATCTTTGTGGAACATAAGATATTCAAGGGCCTGAAAAGCACGATGAGCTTTGCTTCCCATGAGGACCTTGATGATTTTGTTCTCAGGTTGGCGGAGAAGATCAAGAAACCCGTAACCGTGCATAATCCTGTAGCCGATGCCACCCTTCCCGATGGTTCGAGGATAAACATAGTGTATGGAACGGATGTCTCAAAGCGTGGGAGCAACTTCACGATCCGTAAGTTTATGGGGACTCCTATAAGCATCGTGCAGCTTGTGGATTTCGGCACGATGGACTATATGGCAGCCGCCTATCTGTCGCTGGTCATCGAGGGAGGGATGAACCTGTTTGTCTCGGGGGAAACAGCCTCAGGTAAAACTACCACCATGAATGCTCTCACTACTTTCATCCCCCCGGAAGACAAGATCGTAAGCATTGAGGATACTCCGGAATTGCAGGTCCCCCACCACAACTGGATTCGCGAGGTGGCGACAGCCGGTGGTGGAGGAACGGTTAGCATGTTTGGGCTCCTTAAGGCAGCATTGCGGCAGAGGCCTGACATGATAATCATCGGGGAGATCAGAGGTGAGGAAGGGAATATAGCCTTTCAGGCGATGCAGACAGGACATGCCTGTATGTCTACTTTCCATGCCGCTTCGGTCGAGAAGCTCATACAGCGTCTCACAGGTGATCCGATAAAGGTGCCCAAGATGTTTGTGGATAATTTGAATGTGGTGGTCATTCAGAGTGCGGTGCAACTTGCCAACGGAAAGACGGCCAGGCGTGTACTCAGCATAAGCGAAATCGTTGGGTTTGATGTTGCTTCGCAGGCATTCTCATTTGTGGACATATTCAATTGGGAATCCGGTAAGGATAAGTTGAGGTTCGTTGGTAATATGAACAGTTACCTCCTGGAAGAAAAAGTGGCCATGAAGAGAGGCTACTCCAGGGAAAAGAGGAGGGAAATATACAAGGAGCTTAAGCAACGAGCGAAAATCCTGGAGCGCTTACATAAGGAAAAGGGGGTTACGGACTTCTATGATCTTCTCCAAGTTATTTCGGCGGCACGCCGCCAAGGGGTCTTCTAGTAGTAAGAAGACCACAAGAAATAAGACTCGCTCGGGGTCCGGGGCTGAGGATCTCGTACGCTTTGACCTTTTCTATCAGTTATCCTACATGTCCACTGTCGCGGCAGCAGAGATTCCCCGGGGGCAGATCTTTGAATATGGCGCTCAGTTGCCCGGAGAATCCTCCAAGTACTTTAAGGACGTGGAGCTTATAGCCCGTAGACTAGGCTATGACTATGCTCAGGCTTGCCAGATGGAGGCGGATGTTATCGGTGATTCGATGGTATCGAGCATGTTGCGGCGGATAGCTGGATCCTTGAGCGCTGGTGAGGACCCCAGCGAATTCTTGGCCAGAGAGGCCAAAGCGGTTGCCGAGGAGTACGGTAACCATTATGAACGAAAGCTGGATACCCTCAAGCAATGGACTGATGCGTATGTAGCGCTGGTTATCGCTGGTGTGCTCGTTGTTATCATTGCCATAGTGTCCACAATGATCTGGCAGATACAAACCAGTTTCATTTTGATACTGGTCGGCCTCACCATAGGGATAACTGTCATGGGAGCGTGGCTCATCTCTCTAATGTCACCAAAGGAGACTGTGACGAGCAAGGAGCCGACATCCAAGGAACAGAAGCTTGCCAAAAAATTGTTTATGGCGCTGGTTCCTTTGGCCGCAGTTGCCGGAGTGATGCTAATAATGATGGGCGCAACTGCAGGGTACCCTCTCATAGTAGCTGGCTTACTGGTGTTCCCTGTAGGGTTTGTAAGCGCCCTGGATGACAAGAAGATAAGTAGAAGGGATGCAGATGTTGCCACACTTCTCCGCTCGTTGGGAGGTGTTGCGACAGCTATAGGCTCTACTGTAGGGGAGGCTCTTGGAAGGATAGACTTGCGGTCTGTTGAGTCATTGATGACGAACAGCAAAAGATTGCTGGTGCGACTCCAGTCCGGTATCAAAAGCAAGCTGTGTTGGGACCGTTTCGTGGAGGAAACAGGAAGTGTGGTAGTGAGCCGCAGTGTGGGGATGTTCCGTGATGCCCTGGATCTGGGAGCGGAACCGGAGGAAGTAGGCAAGAGGGCTTCAGCCTATGCCACGACAGTAAGCACGCTCCGATCAAAGCGGAAAATGATCTCCAAGCCATTCAGCTGGTTGACGTTCGTCATGCATGCAGCGGTAGCGATGCTGCTTGTGTTTATTGTAGAGGTAATGACCAAATTTGGGTCCGTGATTCAGACCATGGAGGAGGAAATCAAGGACCCGGGATCGGTGTCAGCCAGTGCGCCTTCGATGACCAGTTACTTCAGTTTTCATTTCGCTGGTCTTGAATTGTTGAACACGCTAGTACTCCCTGTTCTCCTGGTGCTCACGGTGGTCAACGCATTGGCCCCTAAAATAGCTGACGGAGGGCATAACTACAAGATACTCCAGAACCTGGGTATAACCATGGTTATATCCGGCCTATGCTTTGTGGTCGTACCAGTGTTAACGGAAATGATATTCGGTGTTGCTGCAATGGGGGGATGAGGGAATTACTGCAGGAGGACTATATGGACTTAACAGGGCGATTCAACAACATCAGGGAGGGGCTAGCAGGACGCTTCAGTAAAGGGGATAAATGGCAGGACCCGGGTGCTTCGTCAGAAAGTCGGCAGATAGTGGATATGTTGCAGAATAAGAATGTGCAATCTCTGCAAAAGGATCTGGAGCAGGCCCCTCAGGAAACCCAGGGCATGAATTCGGCAGCCCCACAGCAGGGTGAAGGTACTTCTGAAAATGGGGGCGCTATCAACCCAGAAACCGAACAAACCGCAAACTCTGAGGTAGGGGGAGAGGGAGAACAGCAAGAATCTGTTCCTGATAATCAATCAGATGGACTCATAGATGATGATGAGGCAAGAGATGACTTGCTCAGCAGTTTTGCTTCTGAGGGTTTACAGCATGTCATGGATGAGGAATTGGTGAACAGCTTGCTGGTGCTTGATATCTACCAGTTGCTGGAGGATTGCAAAAGTGTGGATTATGAACTCCGGAGCAGACAACAACATTCCGAATCGGAGTGATGCTAACCCTTATACAAAGAGAGGGGAAATTACTTAGCTGAATGAGGGTTGACACTGTGTCCACTTTGCCGTGGTAGTGCTAGAGTCATACTAGACGGGCGCCGGATAACTAAAACGTAAGGCAGCACTTTATGGGCTGCCGGGGGGAACATTATATTAATCTTCTTAGTCGAGGAAAAAGATGGCGAATTGGGATGTTAGTGCTTCTGAAGAAGAACTCCAGGTATTTCTGCAAGATGCAGACGAGCAGTTGCAGGTTCTGGATGAGGACATCGTCAAGCTTGAGAATGAGGGCTACAACGATGATCTGCTGAATGAGATTTTCCGTGCTGCGCATACTTTAAAAGGGTCCTCGGCGATGGTGGGCTGCCAGAAGATGGCTGACCTGGCTCATGCCATGGAAAGTACACTGGATAAGTTGCGTAACCAGTCTTTGGATCTTACTCCTGAAGTAACTGATATGCTCCTCAGCGGATTGGACGGACTCGGGAGGTTAAGGAACAATCTTACCTCCCCGGGACATGATGAGTATGATGTAGATCCTGTCATCGCAGCTTTAAATGAGTTGGCAAAAGGTGAATCGAGTTCTGCCCCCTCTTCTGAGAGCGGAACAAGCACTAAATTGAGTATTAGTATTGATGATATAGAAAAGAGTAGGTTGGAGGAGGCAATCTCTCTGGGACATGGGGCATACCAAATAGGTGTAGAGGTCAATAGGGAGAGTTCTTGGGCGGCGGTTCGCTGTTTCCAGGTGCTCAGTGAGTTAGGAGAGAAAGGCCAGGTTATAGCATCGAAGCCAACATATGAAGATATCGAGGCGGAGCGGGTTGATTATCATCTGGAGATAGTGTTCGCTGGCCCCACTGAGGCAAGTGAACTTGAGGAGATGATTTACGCTGTACCGGATATCGCTGAGGTCCAGATCATTCCCTATAGTGCACCGGATGCTTCTGATGATACAGAGATGAATGCTGAGATATCCACGTCGGGTAGCGGCGCTGCCAAGGATGAGGGAACTTCTCGATCTTCGGAACAATCAGCGACTTCCGAGCCCTCTTCTGCTTCAGGGGGTACAGCCCGGGAGGCGGTGAAGACTTCTGAGACTGTTCGGGTAGACGTGGAGAGGCTCGACAGCCTTATGAATATGATCGGTGAGCTGGTAGTTGCTCGTACCAGGATGAATCAGATAGGGAAAACGCTGGAGCATCGGTATAAGAACGATCAAGACGTGATCGATCTCGGGCAAACGTTTACCCACCTGACGAAGATCGTGGATACCCTTCAAACGGACATTAGCGCTGCCCGAATGTTGCCAGTGGGTTCGGTGTTCGGGCGTTTCCCGAGGATGATGAGAGACCTTGCCCATAAAGCGGGGAAGAAGATTGATTTTGTGGTTACCGGTCAGGAGACCGAGATCGACCGCTCGGTTATAGAGCATATCCGTGACCCACTAACGCATCTTCTCAGGAATGCCGTGGATCATGGGATCGAAATGCCGGAAGAGAGGGGAAAGGGGGGAAAGCCTGAGAAAGCCACGGTGCGCCTTTCCGCTACCAATGAGCAAAGTCACATCGTGATCAGTGTGGAAGACGATGGCAGGGGGGTCGATAGCGGGAAAGTTAAGGAAAAGGCGGTACAAAAGGGAATTATCTCGGCAGAAGCGGCTGGGAAAATGACTGAGAATGAGCTGCTGGATCTCATCTTTGAGCCCGGGATGTCTACTGCTGAGAAGGCCACCGAGGTTTCTGGGAGAGGGGTGGGCATGGATGTCGTTAAGAAGAATATTGAGCGGCTCAACGGCGCCATCGGCATGGAGACCAATCTTGGTTCTGGGACCAGGTTCACCATGAAATTACCCTTGACTCTGGCAACTTTCCAAGGGTTATTGGTTTCCTCGGGTGGTATGACATATGTATTTCCTTTGGTCTCCATAGATGAGGTGCTCAGGCTGGAGCGTGAGGAGATCGGCACCGTTCTCCAAAATGCGGTAATCATTCATAGGAATACGGTTATCCCCATTGTTGATCTTGAAAATCTTCTGGACGCGCACACAAATGAGGACGGCGATACCGAGGTGGTCCATATCGTTGTTGCGAAGTCGGGAGAGAGGAAGGTTGGGGTAATAGTTGATTCCGTAAGGGAGCCGCAGGAGGTGGTGGTCAAATCGATGGGGGACTACTTGAGCGATATTCAGGTAGTAAGCGGAGCCAGCATCTTGGGGAATGGGGAAGTAGCTTTGATTCTCGATATTCCAAGTCTGATAAGGTTGGCTGTCATGGCTGATCCGGGAAAAATCGCTTGAAAGGAGGCGCGAATTGAAAAAACGTCCGTCAACAGAGGAGGTGGAGCCATCAAGGTGGGCCGAGTTGGTTGCAAAAGGCACTTTGAACGCGGTCAACGGCCTTTCTCAGATGGTAGGCCGCAAGCTTGAAATCAGGGCCCTTGACCTGAGGAGGATTCCCACATCTGAGGCGGCGAATCTGGTAGGTGGTGCAACAAATGAGGTGGCAGCGATCTATTTAGGCATAAGCGGTGGCGCGACTGGGCATATAATGCTGGTTTACCCAACGGAAGTTGCCTTCGGGGTGGTGGATATGCTTATGGGATATGAGGCTGGGGAGACTCAGGAACTCGGAGAGATGGAAACATCTGCTCTGGCAGAAGTGGGCAATGTAACCGGGTCTTTCTTCCTGAACTCGCTTGGAAATGACACGGGAATACTCTTGCACCCTTCACCTCCTGTGGTGATGCTTGACATGGCGGGGGCAATCCTGGATGTTGCTATCTCTGATATCATGCAGGAGCGAGATGAGATATTCGCAATGGAAGCATTGTTCACCGCTAGTGACCGTTCAGTCTCCGGAACGCTGCTGGTGTTGCCTACCGGTGACTTCATGGACTCTATGTCCGAATACTCTTTATGATGAAATGAGGAAATACCATGAGTGCACAGGCATCATCGGAGGTGACCACGGTAGTAGGCCTTGGGGAAATATGTGTATCGAGTGCTTTGGATGAGGTACTGATGTGTCTGGGCATAGGTTCGTGCATCGCTCTTTGTGTGTATGATCCAATAGCCAAGATCAGTGGTATGGCACATATAGTGTTGCCCCATAGTAATGGTGCTCGCCCTGCTGAAATCTCGCCGAAGTATGCAGATGTCGCAGTTCCTCTTTTGCTCCAGGAAATGTGTGAGCAGGGGGCAATCAAGTTTCGTCTGGTAGCCATGATAGCAGGTGGGGCCCAGATGATTATGCCTGGTTCTGGTATCAACTTCAACACAGGGCAGAGGAACGCCGAGGCGGTAATGGCTGCCCTTGAGCGGGAGAAGGTCCCGGTCCTGGCAACTGAGATAGGGGGTAGCAAAGGGAGGACGGTCCGGATGCTTGCGTGGACGGGCAAGGTCTTTGTCAGGACCAGCGGAGCAAAAGAAAAGGAATTGGAATTAGAAGCATTGAGGAGGGAATATGGCAAAGGTAATGATAGTAGATGATGCTGCCTTTGTGCGCATGAAGTGTAGCAAGATGCTCACGGACAATGGCTATGAGGTTGCTCAGGCCGCCAATGGCACAGAGGCGCTCGGCAAGTACAAGGAGGTCAGACCTGACTTGGTCTTGCTGGATATCACCATGCCGGAGATGGATGGACTAACTACATTGAAGGAACTCATAAAGATGGATTCTGATGTTAAGGTGGCAATGGTGACTGCCATGGGGCAGCAGTCCATTGTTATGGACGCTATAAAAGCCGGGGCCAAGGATTTTGTTGTTAAACCTTTCGACCCAAATCGTGTTCTAGCTACGGTGGAGAAGCTGCTCGGTGGTAATGGTAATGGGTAAAAGGCGCTGAGTATCCAGCACTCAGATAGTCAAGAAGTCCTGAGTCTTGAGTCAAGCTTTCGTTCCTTGACTTGGAACATGTGACTATCGCAATATTATGCTCCTGAGAGCCGAAGGACGACGGCTGGGCACGCGTTAATTTGAGATCAAGGAACCTCGTTCGAAATCTAACGGGGGAGGTAATGAGCTTAGGGGAGCTTCGTAATGGATGACAAGGTTAGAGTTCTTGTAGCAGATGACTCAGTCTTTGCCCGATTCTCTATCTCAAACAATCTTAAGTCCGACCCTGAGATAGAGGTCGTTGGCACTCCTCGTAACGGTATCGAGGCCCTGAAGGCTGTGGCGGACCTCCGTCCTGATGTGGTTACTCTCGATGTTTTGATGCCTGAAATGGACGGGCTCGTTGCTCTGGAGCGAATAATGTCTGAGTGCCCGACTCCGGTCATCATGCTCAGTGGACTTACTGGTGAAGGAACAGAGGCTACTATAAGGGCACTGGAGCTGGGCGCTGTTGATTTCTTCCTCAAGCCATCGGCGTCAACGCCTATAGGCTCTCCTGAGCAGGTAGAGGACCTGTGTAACAGGATAAAAATCGCGGCGAAGGTGGAAATAGGAAGCCTGGGAGCGAACCATTCACCAGCAGCGATACGAGCAGGAGCGAGGGAACCTTCCGGAAGACGATCTGCTTCTCTCAATCGGATGATTGTCATAGGTTCTTCAACAGGTGGGCCCCGAGCTTTGACTGATCTGTTGCCTGCATTTCCTGCTCGCCTTCCAGCAAGTATATTGATAGTTCAGCACATGCCGCCCGGATTCACGAGGTCGCTCGCAGAGAGGCTTGATTCTGTGTGCGAACTGGACGTTAAGGAAGCGGTCTCAGGGGAGACGGTCAGGCCGGGTTTGGCTTTAGTGGCCCCCGGAGGATATCACATGGTAGTGGATGAACATGGGAGCGTAACGCTTAACGACGAGCCTCCTGAGTGTGGGCTTCGTCCTGCGGTAAATGTCACCATGGAATCGGTTGCGAGGTGCTATGGACAATCCTCGGTCGGGGTTACACTTACCGGGATGGGGTCAGACGGGACTCGTGGGTCAGCCCTTATCAAGGCTGTTGGTGGGGAAACTATCGTGCAGGATCAATCTACCTGTGTCGTTTTTGGAATGCCACGTAGCGTTATCGAATCAGGCAACGCAGATCGAGTGGTGAATCTACGGGAAATAGCAGAGGCGGTTATAGAAATGTGTGATGAAGAGAAGGCGGAGGCACAACATGGTTAGCGTCTGGCAGTTGATGCTTATCTAGTTGATAGAGGTTAGCTATGACGGATGAAGAATTGTTAATGCTTAAAAGAATGATCTATAAAACTACCAATATCGACCTCAATTATTACAAAGATAGGCAAATGCGCAGGCGCTTGGGTTCATTTGTGGAACGAAGTGGTGAACCTGATGTGAGGTCTTTCTGTCAAAAGCTGGAGCATGATAAGACTTTGTTGGAGAAACTGCGCAATTTCCTGACTATCAATGTGTCGGAGTTCTTCCGCGATGCTGCACAGTTTGAATACTTGAGAGATGTCATATTACCCGAGTTGTTGCATAACAATACTAGATTGAACATATGGAGCGCTGGCTGTTCTAGAGGAACAGAGCCATATTCTATAGCTATGTTATTGGAGAAGCTCTCTCCTGGACATAAACACAGGATATTAGCTACTGATGTGGATGAGGGTGCGCTGGCTCAAGCGAAGGCAGGTGGCCCTTATACTGAAGCTGAGGTGAGGAATGTGAGTGCCTCCCTCCTGCGTAAGTACTTCAGTAGAGAATCGGAGTCCCGGTTCTGGATCGTAGATGGTCTGAAGACCAGGGTGACGTTCAGAAAGCACGATCTGCTACGTGATCCCTATGGGCATGGATTCGACATGGTAATCTGCCGTAATGTGATCATATACTTCACCGAGGAAGCCAAGAAGAGTATTGGGCAGAAACTTGCCAACGCACTTAAAAAGGACGGCGTGCTATTTATAGGGGGGAGCGAAGTGATGTTTAATTGCAGAGACTTGGGGTTGGTGGTTATACGCCCTGGTTTCTATCGGCGATGTGCTATGAATAATGATGGTGTTAGTTTAGGAGAGCCGATGTTGAGCTATTAGCAGGTTGAACTATATATGAGGATGTAAGGCGACTACTGGGGAGCGGAAAATGGATGGAAACGAAGGCAAGCTATCACAGGGCGATATAGATGCCTTATTTGCGCAGGCGCAAGGAGGTGGGGATGCCGGCTCCAGTTCCAAGAGCCAGCCGTCTCCGCCTTCTCAGCAACCTCCGCCACAGCAGACCAGCCAGAATGCTGCTGCAGGTAGCCGTGATATGGGAAATGCTGCGTCGTCGGGGGGTACAAGTCCCGAGGCGACAAACCAATTTCAGCAACTGGCTGAGCGCATCGACTCTCTAGAGAATCTGGCTCAGAGGGTTGACCAGGTCGAGAGTCTTGTGACCAAAATTCTGGCGCTATCTCAGCAGATGGAAGTGGCTACGGCCAAGATCGAGCGCCTGGAAACACAGATTGCCAATATGGAGAATGCCCCGCAGTCAGCACAACAGGATATTCGTCCGTTAGTAAATTCCATCAAGGAAATAGACGCTCAGCTTATGAGTATCTTGAAGGGACTTCAAGGGACCGTTGGCTACAATCTTGGACAGAACTTCCGGTGTAGCTCGTGCGGGTCTCAGGGCTTTGTGGCTGAATTGGTAAAGTGCACTGTCTGCGGGGAGGAGAGCTGGTGGGGATGGTGGCCGGATGACTGATTCCCCGGGTTCAGCTAGAGGGGGTCTGGGAGAGCGAATAGGAGCACTTATAAATCAAATTTTAGCTCAGTTGTGAGGAGGAGATGGACTTAGCACCTTATGGGGCCTATATCCTTTATTCAGCTCTTTTCATCACCATGTGCCTGCTCGCCGTGGTGGTCTATGAGTACAGGAAGTTGATGAGGGAGACCAAAGAACGGCCCAGTGAGGAAAGAGAATCAGGGGAAGAGGCAGAGGCAATCCAGAAGTATATCTTGCCGGGCCCGTCTTGGGCGAACAGCAATTTGCCGGAGACTCTGCAATCTCTCCAGACTACGGTCCAGGATCTGGCTATTAGGCTTGATAGAATGGAATATTTTACTGATCGCTTGAGCGACCTAGAGAAGCAAGTTTCTAACGTGTCCACAGCAACTGAGGGCTTACCGCAGGATATGCATGTCGTAGTGGACTCTCTTGAGCAGTTGGTTGGTGAAATAGGAAAGATCCATAGGGAGATTCAAAACAGCTTCGGCTATGATATGCGCAGGGCTTTCAAATGTAATTCCTGTGGGGCTGAGGGGCTTGTTTTGGGACGTGTGAAATGTAGCCAGTGTGGTAGTGAGGGGTGGTGGGGTTGGTGGCCTGAGCCAGAGGGTGGAGAAGTGGATGATACCCAACATGGCAATTTGCGGGCTGGCAACTTGTGACATCATGGTTAACCCGCTTTCTCTGCTCCGCCGATTTGAGCTACATTTGATACAGGCATAAAAAGATAAGATTATTTACTCAAAGGGCTTAGTGAGATTATCGAGCTTATCTCTTAGCCCTTTTGCCAAAGTCTCGAAGCTTTTTACGGCGGTCTGCCCATAGGCAGTAAACGTGTCACGCCGAGCTTCGGCTTTTTGGAGGGATGGATTATTCTGGAAAGACATCAGGTCGTTTACGACAGCTTCATAACTGGAGGTGAAGAGTTCTCCCGCTTCTTCAGCTCGGGCTTGTACGTAGGCGGTATTATTGGCACTACCTGGATAGGAGGTATCGTTGGCGCTGCCGGAGTAGAAGGTGTCATTGGTACTGCCCAGAGAGACACTACTAGCTGTAGTATTCAGCGGAAATGCTCCAAGCAAGGCGATGATAAAACCGGTTATGAGCCATATTAAGCTCAATACTATGAAAGCCTTCACAAGTCCCCCTTTGTGATTGAGCTTCCCTTGAGTTCCCCCCTCAAGGGAAGCTCGCGCTTACTTAGTTTGATGTGTGGATTGCTGCTTTAGGTCGATTACAGAGTCGAAGTTTTTGTATGTCATTTTAGTTCCTATGATGGCTTGATTCATTCTATCGTAGAGGGCGAGAGCTATCCGTTCTGCGATTGTGTCAATTGGTTCACCTTCTTTTAGCAGAGCAGAGAGTGCTTTTAGCATTACGTTGATGTACTGCTTGTCAACCGTGTTACCGCTTAAGTCAAACACTGCTACCTTGAAAGTTGTCTGGGTGTTTTCCCTCATTTCCATTTCACTATTAGGATAAGGCAGTCTTCAGGTGGTGTCCATTACCCTTCAGGATAATTTCATATACTTCTTTTGGGTTATGCAGCTGCAGGTAGCTTGGAAGGTTAGGGGCGAATTTATTCGCCCCTGGGGAGACTGAAGTCCCCTTACTCGCCCCGGCAGAGGCTAAAGACTCGCGCTCCGGCGAAATGAGGTGGGAGGGTCTTAGAACTATACAAGACCAGGAACAGAATCAAAAATTGAATGTCTCAGGATTTGGCGGAAGCAGGTAGCAGGATGAACGCAAGCGCGCGCTACATAACGACGGCTGCCCAGATCAGGAAGCCCAGGGCAACGACGTAGAGAACAAATGCTGAGCGTCGTACGATCTCGTGATAAAAAATGACATTGGAGGTCTTCTTCAGAGTTGCCCAATACTTTGGGAACAACCAGCGGTACCATCCTCCCTTTCTAACGGTTAGCAGGGAAGGATTCTGCTCCGCGATTGCTCTATTGATGGCCCTGCGCAGAAGTGGGGCAGCGGCTAAATCCACTACTGAGGCCAGGAAGAGTAAAGACATGCCGAGTGTAAACCTCAAAATATCGATAGCGCGCTCGGGAGCCAGAACAGAAATACTCCATAGCGCTATGATCGATACCGCGGAAATACCGAGAGCGATGGATGAGAGAACGCTGCGGGAATACTCTATTTCCAGGATTTCGCCGCCTCTGGTCATGGTCTGCAGGTGGTCCAAAACCAACTTGAGGGACGCTTCCACCCGCTGGACTCGCTCGTTGACGTCCTGTGTTTGCTCCGCTGTATCGGGGGCGTTTGGGTCAGGCTGGTTGCCTCTCTCAGGTGCCTGAGAAGCGTTACCCCGATCATCCTGCGAAGGTTGATCTCTCATACCACAGATTATACTACACTTGTCAAATTATGCAATACATCGCGTCAAGTCATCTAAAATGTAACCGAAGAGATATTGGTTGGGTCATATAAA
>JBKGZM010000028.1:0-21846 GCA_046545575.1 Dehalococcoidia bacterium | reverse complement strand
AAGGAGGTTGCTTTGGGTTCACCCCTAAGAGATTACTCAGTGTTCGACAAATTTGAGTTCGAAAGAAAACCCATAGGGATTAAGTTCCTGCTTAATAAACCCGATGGGCTCGAGAAACTGGACAAGGACATGGCCTTTTGCGCGATGTTCGCGGAAGCTCAAGGGAGAAGTCCCTTTTACGCCGCACAGGATAACTTCGCATGCATGGGACCACTGGTACTGGGCATGAAAGACCCCGAACCGATTTTCGAGAGCGGTCAGATAGGAGCAAAGGAAAAAATCTATCAAGAAGCACGGGCTAACAGGAGAATCTATCAGTACCTCCCGAAACTCGCCAAAAACACTGTGAGATATGTGGCTTTCTCCGCTGTAGACCAGTTGTCATTCGATCCCGATGTGCTGGTCATTACGGCCACCCCAAGCCAGGCAGAGATTATACTGAGGGCAATAACCTATTCGACCGGGAAAATGCTGTCTACCAGGAGCACTCCGGTTATCTCATGTGCATGGATCTTCGTCTATCCATTTATTAGTGGTGAACCGAACTACACGGTTACCGGCCTCGGTTACGGACTGAAAACAAAGAAGTTGCTGCCTGAAGGCTACCTGCTTATATCAATTCCTTATGACTTACTCCCTATGGTAACGGAGAATCTTGAAAATATGGACTGGGTTCTTCCAATGTATAGTTTAAGTGAAGAGGAAAGGGGAGACTATTCCCAAAAGGTTATGCAGGAAATAAATCAGGAATATGCAAACGGTTAAGGATCTGCGAAATAAATCTTTCAGGAGGTTATTATGAAACCGGCCCAAACTGATCTCTCCATCTACGGCAAACTCGATTCAGAAAGAGCACCCGTGGGTGTCAAGTTTATGCTCGGGAAACCCGAAGGAATAGAACAACTGGACAAAACCATGGCCCTGTGCGAAATGCCAAAAGAAGCACAGGATAGAGGGACCCCATTCTACATCACAAGCGAAAACGAGAACTGCGGGGGGAGCTTTGCCCTCGGAATGGTAGACCCCTCACCAATTGGGGCAAGCGGGCAGGTAGGCCCCAAGTACGGTATTTTCCAAGACGCCAGAGCCAACAGAAGGATCACTAAGGAGGGCCCGAAACTGGAGAAGGGATCCGCTAACTACGTGGCTTTCTCCACACTGGATAAACTACCATTCGACCCCGACCTCTTAATCCTTGTAACCACTACAAGCCAGGCAGAAATCGTGATGAGAGCGATGAGCTATTCGACAGGTGAACTGTGGGTTAGTAAGATCTCAAACGTGGGAGCATGCAGCTGGATGTTCATCTATCCATACCTGGAAGGTAAAGTTAACCATACGACGACCGGGATGGCTTTCGGAATGAAGGCAAGGCACACATTTCCGGAGGGCTTGTCAGTCATATCTATCCCCTATCAGTGGATACCAACCATAGCACAAAACCTTCAGGAAATGGAATGGGTTCTTCCTGCGTATCGTGATACACGAGAGGAATTCTTCGCTCGGGATAAGAAAATTATGGAAGAGCTAGCTCAGGAGTTTGGAAACCCGTAAAGGGCTTTCTCTCATAAATCAAACCAAGTGAAAAATGAGAGGGAATCTAAGCTCCCCTCTCATTTTTCACATCAGAAGTTTCATCAAATCGCTACCGCAACATCAAAGGCGCTATGAACTGCATCAACCACCCTCCCGGGATCAACACAGTCACCAACTACATAGACTTCGGGGGCTAGATCCTTTTGTTGAATCGAATCAGCAAATGATCCATTCGGCCTTGACCCTAAACACAATACCACCGTATCAGCCGGTATTGCCGTTTTATTCCCCTGCCCATCGCTTACCAGGACATCTTCCTCAGTGATCTCTCCTATTCTTAGTCCCAAGTTAAGGGTAACTCCCTCTTCCTTCATCAAGCCCATCACTACCCTGTAATTGGCACGGTGCTCCTCAATAAGTTCATCCAGCGTGAGCATATCGATCACGGTTACCGTCTTCTTCTGTTGGGCAAAGAATAAAGCTGTTTCGCATGCAGTGAGCCCCCCGCCGGCTATCACTACTCTCTCTCCTGCTTGCGCTCGTTGTGCGAGCACATCTTCCACAGAAACAACGTTTGGATTCCTTATTCCGGGGATGTTCGGAACCAGGGGCTCAGCCCCCACAGCTACAATCACCACATCGGGCTTTTCTCTGCGTATCTCGTCAACCGTGGCCTCGGTGTGTAATCTGATATCTACACCTGAGGTCTTTTTTGTTTGAGCAACCAGCCAGTCGGTATACTTTCTGATATCATCCTTGAAGGGAGGAACCATTGCCAAATTTAAGGCTCCCCCGAGAGATTCCTCTTTCTCGTACAGAACTACCTCGTGCCCTCTCGAAGCGGCCGTTATCGCAGCCTGCATTCCCGCGGGTCCGCCACCAATAACGACCACCCTCTTTCCCCTTTCCGCCGGGGGAATATCAGGGTATTCAGTCTCCCTGCCAAGTGTAGGGTTGACCGCACACCGAATTGGACTAAACAGCGGTGGGGCCGTTCGCCTGGTACATTCACTGCACCTCAGGCATGGCCTGATATCCGCTTTCTCCCCCCGGGCAAGCTTGTTGACACATTCCGGGTCCGCAAGGATGCTGCGGACCATGGCAACGACATCGGCTTTGTCCTTTTCGATAATCGTCTCAGCCATCTCAAGGTCAATGCCTCCAACGACAGCCACCGGTACAGTAACCGATTTCTTTATCTCCTCGGCATAGCCGATATTCATGCCCCGGGGCAAGTACATTGGAGGTATAACTCTGGGCTGGGTATCAATATTTGAGATAAGCCCCGCCGAGACATGAAGCAAGTCGATTCTATCTTCGATCATTTTGGCGAATTCAATGGTGTCACTGAGTGACATTCCGTCTTCCACCAATTCCTCGCCGCTTATCCTGTATTCAAGGGCCAATTTGTCGCCGACCCTCTCCCTGATGGCATCAAGGACTTCGACAACAAATCGTGCCCTGTTTTGCAGGCTGCCTCCATACTCATCTGTCCTCCTGTTGGAACTCGGCGAGACAAACTGCCCCAGCAATTGCCCGTGTGCACCATGAACCATCACCATCTCAAACCCTGCGCGGAGACACCTGTGAGCCGCTTCCGCGAAATTATTGATCACCATGTTGATGTGGTCATACGTCATCTCAGTAAGCTGAAGTCCCGACTTGTCACCCGTCTTTTCAGCCTCCAGAGCCTGTATCTGAGACGGAATCGGAGACGGAGCAAGGGGAGGTTTGCCAATAAGTCCTGCTGAGGCAACCTTCCCACCATGATCCAGCTCTATCGACGCTTTTGCCCCGCCTTCGTGGATGGCATCGACAAGTCTAATCAAGCCCTCGACCACTCTCTCATCGCCAAGGTTCAACTGGCGTTCATGATTTTTCGCATAATCAAAATCCACAGCGCTATCGCCTATTGTGACAATGCCCGTCCCTCCTTCTGCAAGAGACCGGTAGTAGGCAATCATCTCCTCGGTTACAAGACCATCTGCCGTAGCCAGGCACGGTACCGCAGGAGCCAGTTCAACTCTATTTCTGATCTCAGCGTTACCAATTCTTATCGGGGATAATAGCTTATCGGATTTCATTTTCCACCATCCTTAACTACGATTCGATATTGAGATCATAACTCCTCAAAACTTTATATACCTATTGCGGAAAGCGTACCATCGCCTACAGCATCCATTATGATAGAAGGGCTTTTGCAATCCCCGAGAGCATAAACTTCAGGCACCTTCCCCTGGAGAACATCTATCATCTCTGTATTGGGCATAAGTGGAAAGGCCGGGATTATGGAATCGTCTTCAAGGGTTCTCCTTTCGCCCTCACTATCGATAATGATGAGCCCTTCCTCGGTAATTTGCTCGTATTCCTTTACCCCGGTGATCAGGCTTACTCCGTTCCTCTCAAACCACGGGAAGAGGTGTTCCGCCATAGGATGGGCCAGATCTAAACCTATCGTCTCTTCTTTTGCAACTATGGTCACCTTTCTGCCACGCTTTGTGAGAAACTCCGCCAATTCGCATGCATGATAACCGCTGCCTATAATAACAACCTTTTTCCCTACCGGTATATAGAATTTGGTAAGCCACCTTAATACGCCCGGGCTGAAAAACCTGAGGAAGAATTTAAGCCTTCTATGCAGGTCACTGCTGCTAACAACCTTCTTTCTTTCTATGCCGGGGATATCCGGCGAAGGCGCATATGCACCGCCTGCAGCTACGAAAACCACATCGGGCCTCTCGCTCTCCACAGTAGAAAGGTCGGCTTCTTTGCCGAGGTGGACATCTACGTCCAGGTTCTTGAGCTGCCGTTCGAAATAATCCACCAATAAAGGCAGGTTTTCCGGCGAGTTGCCTTTCACCACTGCGGCGATGGGCAGAAGTCCCCCAAGGCGGGGCAATTTCTCATAGAGACTTACTTTGTGACCGCGAACTGCGGATGCCCTTGCAGCCTCCATCCCAGCGGGCCCACCACCGATCACAAGCACTTTCTTCCTCTTATTCGCTTCGCCGAGACTTATATGAGTAGTGCCTGACAGACCGTTTATCCTGCATCTAGCGCTTGATCCGAGACAGGAACCGCAGGCTGTGCAGGGAGCAATGTCTTTTACTCTGCCCCCGGCCAGCTTGTTGGGAAACTCAGGATCGGCATGAAGCCGCCTGGTCATGGCAATGAAGTCAGCTGACCCATCCCTTATGGCCTTCTCGCCAAGCTCCCAATCCATCCTTCCCACTACTGTAACAGGTATGGATAATGCCTTCTTCATGCCAGCCGCAAGAAAAATATTCACTCCAGCGCCCCTGCCCTTGGCATTATATTCCTTCGGCATTTCATTGATCGGCACAGGAGGGTCCGGGTGGAAAAAGGCATCCGGAATAAAACTTCCGACATGCCAGCCAAGCCAGTGGCTCCTCACCTGCACGGCATCTGCGCCGGCTTGCTCGAACAGCGCTGCCGCCCGGCGGCTCTCCTCGGGCGTCAGACATGCACTGTTGTCCACTCCGATTGCCTGCCCCATCTCTATCCCGTTTATGATTATCGATATCGGGAACTCCTTTCCCAGCCGTCTCTTTATCTCTTCTATAACCTGCACAAGAAGTCGTGACCGGTTTTCAAGACTGCCGCCGTAAATATCTTCCCTCTTGTTCCAGAATGGTGACAGGAAGTTGTGGAAAAGGTGGCTGCTCCCGGCATTTATGTCGATCCCGTCGAACCCGGCCTTCTTTGCCCTCTCGGCCGAGTTTGCAAATTTGTCGACTATATCCTCTATCTCGGGGATGCTCAGTACCCGTGGCTTCTCATTATGATGATCGCGAGAAAAGCCGGGGAGATACGTGGGAGAAGCCGCTATCGGGGGGCCCTCATAAAGCGGATCGTTCGCATGCGGACCCCAGTGAACCTGCCACGGACCATCATGGTTGAAATTCAGAAAGGTGGGGCAATTATGTTTGTGAATTACCTCGACCAGTTCCTTCAACCCTTCGATATATTTGTCGTCATCAAGACGATAGCGATTTCTATACCTGGCTCCCTTCGGGTAATCCACAGTAACGGATTCGACAATGATTAGTCCCACTCCTCCCCTGGCAAAGCGTTCATAGTAGGCCTTTACCTCTTCCCTCATATGCAGGTCATTTTCATGCCATAGAAGCATCCCCGCAGCTGATTTCAGTATCCTGTTTCTGGTCTTTACCGGTCCTATATACCCGGGTTCGAGTACTTTTTCGAATTTATTATCAGACATCGTTTGCTCCCCAAGAGAGGTCCTTCTAATACGCCCCGTATTCTTTAGCAGCGTCCATCATTGCATGCAGATTGTCAGGATTCCCTTTATCGAGGCTTGCTCCTGCAGTCAGGATATAACCACCGCCTTTAGCGCAGGTCTCGATAAGTTCACGGCACTTTTCCTTGACCTGCTGGGGTGTGCCCGTAGACAACACTGACACCGGTAGATTACCGGCAATGCACGCAGTGTCCCCAAGCACCTCTTTGGCTCTGGCCATATTCATTTGCTCAAACCACCAGATCATAGTGCCCCTGGGCATATCCTTAATGACCTCCAACCGTGGTTCGTAGTCACCCTCGGCGAATGGCATGGGCACAAGTCCCTCATCAATTAACCCCATCAAAACCTTCTTAAAGGTAGGCCAGTAGAAGGTCTCAAATTGTTTGTTGGACATAAACCCGCCCGTCCCTTTATGCAGCGGTATAAAGATTATCGGACATCCAGAGGCATTGGCCATACCGACGGACTCATCAACCAATATGGAAACCAGCCGTTCCGTGGCCTCGAGGATTTTCTCCGGCCTCCTGTACATATCCATCATTATCCCTTTAGTTCCCCTCAAGTTATCCCCTAGCGCGTCGAAAGGCGCCATGCACAAGCCACCCCACACATTGGGAAGGCCAGCCGCCTGCGCCTTTATAGCTACTTCTCCAACAACTTCCAGCCATTTCTCGGTTTGTTGACCAGCATCCAGAAGAGCCTGTACCGAGGCCCGTATATCAGGATCACTAAACTGTGATATATAGAAAATCGGTATGCCCACAAATGGCGTTAATGGGCCCAGCTTACTGAAACCTTCAAAGGCCCCCGCGGAACGGGGTAAAAAGGTCCTCAAAAGGTAATCAGCAGGATCCTTAATCAAGGCATCATACTCATCCGCTGTCATATACTCGCCCTCAACGTACTGGTATGCAGGCGTACCGTCAGGGAGTCCTCCTCCTGGCCACTTTAACAATCTGTAGTTAATCGTTTCGAATATTTTGGCCGGAAAAACAAGACTGGGACCAATAAATGAATCCGAATCAAAGTCCCGAATTAGCTTTAGCCATGCCTCTCGGAGCTTGTCGTAATCATACATGACATCCTTAAGCGTAAAGCCCGCGTTGTAAGCCGGGAAATGCTCCACTGGTAACATGAACGGCACGCGATCGGGCTCCTCCAGGGTAATGGCCCTGATAAACCGCGTCACTCGCTCCTTGTATGCCTTCTCGGCTTCCGGGCTATCAAATGTAACATCAGGCGAAAGCCACTTCCTGAATCGTTCCTCCCGCCTTTCCTCTCGGGTTAAGTCTGCCCAGTTTTTCTGCATGCTTTCATTGCCTCCTGTCCTATCGGCTTATCAAAACCTGTTTTGCATATTCGTACTATAACCATCATTTTGGGCCTACTACATGCAATCCTCTTTCTAGCTTGCCTGCAGAGATCTCATAACATATACATCAGCGAATCATCATGCCCGGCAGCCAAAGCACTATCTCAGGGAAGGCTACAATAAACGCCAGAACCAGGATGGCTATTCCAAAGAAAGGCATAGCCGAACGGAAAATATCACCCGCGCTTATATCAGGCGGCGCTATGGCCTTCATCGTATAGACATCCAGTCCAAATGGCGGAGTGATGAGCCCCAGCTGTATGCTAAGAAGCATCAAGACAGCATACCACAGAGTATTAAACCCCAGAGCCTCAACGATGGGGATAAACAAGGGGACAGTGATCATGACAATACTGGCCGGATCTACCAGAGCTCCCAAAAACAGGAGAACCACCAAAGTCGCTATAATAATTACCAGGGGAGGCATGTCTAAAGACATCGTCAGATCAATAAGTCCTCTCACGGCTCCGCTACTGGCGAGGATCTGGCTAAAGCTTATAGACCCTACGATGATCATGAATACCATGACGGTAATATCCATCGTAGATGAAGCGGATTTTCTCACCGCCTGCCAGCCCAGCTTTCGATAGAAAGCTGCAAGCAGGTAGCAGGCTATAGCACCAAGAGCGGCCGCCTCGGATGGGGTAGCAATCCCCACAAATACACTCCCGATGGCAGCAAATATAACTATCCCCGCCGGCAAAATGTAGCGGACGAGGGCATTCAGTTTATCTTTCAATGAGGCACTCACCTCATAGGAAGGAGCAAGCGAAGGCTGCAACACACTTCTAACAATGATATAGACGCAGAAAGAGACAGCTAGCAGCACGCCTACAGGAACTATGGCAATTAAAAGCTTACCTACAGAGACCTCAGCAATGGCTCCCAGAAAAACAGCAAAGGCACTGGGAGGAATCAACACAGCTAGGGCCCCGGTGGCAACAATAGGACCTACACTCATGGCATTTTTATACCCTCGCCGTCTCATTTCCGGCACCAAAGTTCTGCCAAGGATAGCCAGAGTGCCCCCGCTAATGCCTATCATGGTCCCAAGTAGAGAGCCACCAAGGATAGCAACGATACTTAGCCTGGCGGGAAAGCGCCCCATTATCCTGTCCATAGCGTCCACCATTTTGATCCCCACCCCGGACTCGAAAATGATGTTGCCCATAAGGATAAAGAGAGGCAGCGGCAAAATGGAAAATGTGGTCACCGAGCCAAAGATGCTCATGACAAGCTGTTCCAGGCCAGCCAAGCCCCCCCAGAAGAGAATCGACCCCGTTAAACAAGTGACCAAAAAGGCAAAAGCCACAGGCATGCCAGTTGCCATCAGGATTACGAGACAACCAAATAGGATCAACAATGCCAGAGGCCATTCCATTAGAGTCCCCTCCCATGCACATCAGTCGGCGAGATACTCTCTCCCCTGTACAAGGCTCTCCAATTACTGAAATACCCATATGCATTCCTCATCAACTGAATTATGAGCAAGAAAAAGCCTATGGGAATAATGATCTCTATAGGCCATTTAGGTGGCATCATTATCGAGGAGAGAGTAAAGTGGGCCTGGAAATCACTGAGAGTGAGCTTGGCGCTGTACCAGACCATAACCAGCAAGAGAAATATACAAAGGACATAGGCAATACCCCTCACGATAGCTCTATGTTCTGGGCTCAAGCGATCAACTACAACCTCGACACTGACATGACCTTCCTTTTTCATTATCCACGCTGCACCGAGAAAGGTCATCCACAGCAGGGTATATTCAGTGATCTCGAAAAGTTCACCAATGACTATTCCAAAGGAGTATCTTAGAAGCACCTCTACAGTGACAGCTATAGCATCAAAAACAATCAGGGCAGATGCCAAGGCCATTGATGCTTTAATAATGGCATCAAAAACAGCCCAGAACTTTTCTCCTATTTTCATGACCCTCTCTTCAATTATGAGATCGGACAAAGAGATGTCGCCGTTTTCTCAGATGCTGCACATTAATGTTCTAGAACCCAAGCAAGTGAAAATAGGTTTTTCCATGCCTAAAGAAAGCGGCTTCGCCCCAGACATAAAAACTGAGCTCTGTGCACAGTGTTATCTCTATTAACACTGTGCACAGAGTATCCCTTATCAATCCCCGGCTTGCAGATCTAAAAGTTCACACCAGCATCGACATGGCAACCAACATCTACTCCTGCAACCGGGAGAAATCTGGGTTAGTAGCCATTTCTTTCAACTCTGCTGTGACCTCTGGATATTCCTCCATATCTTCGGCCCACATCGCCTGCCTATAGGTTTCGAAGAACTCCACAGATTCCTCCGGCGGCAACTTGATAATCTCCACGCCGTCGTCGGAGATGTCAGATTTAACCTCGGCCACCAACTCCTCAAATACATCGATACCATCAATTTCCGTTTCAATTGCCGCCTGAGTCAAAACTTCCTGGTCATCCTTAGACAGGCTATTCCACGTATCCATGTTAACCAGAAAGGCAGCAGCACCACTGGCAATCAATTCGTCAAGCATGTATCCGGTTACAGGCTCCAAACCATAGTCCTGTATGCCCGGCACTCCCACATTGTAACCATCCGCAGTACCCCTCTCCATGGCAGTAAAATACTCGCCAAACGGAATCGGCAAACAGGAAGCTCCCAGCGCTTCGAAGAACGGTGCATTTGCCCCACCGGTGGCAGCTATTTTCAGCCCCTGAAAGTCCTCAACCTTCTCAATCTTATTCCCCTTGCCTAAGTACACAGCCGTCTGCTGATGAGGTTCTGAAGGAGAGGAGTTCCCCAAGTAGTGGACACCAGACTCCGCGAAAAGCTCCTGAACATATTCCACCGTCCCATTCTCTCTTAGCTCTGCAGGAGTATACTCAGCACGGCCCAGACATTCCACTCCCGGGGCCAATGCTTCAGCATAGTTGTACATAGAGTTAGCTATATCTACAGTACCCCTTTTTACAGCAGCCGGCTGATCCGAGGCTGGGATTGCCTCCGGTCCGCCAATCAGGTCGATCGTTATGTCCCCATTGGATATACTCTCAACCTTGTCCATGAACATATGACTCCAGCTATTACCGGGAGGCATGTCGGGCAGGAAAATCACCATAGAGAGTTCTATCGGTTCTTCCACAGATGGCCCAGGTGATTCTTCCCCTGTAGGGCTTTCCGTTTCAGTACCTTTGGTGCAGCCACCGAAAATCAACCCGGCCATCAAAACAAGTACCAATGACACTAACCCTAACTTTTTCATCATCTAATCCTCCTTTAAAGATTTAGCAGTATCTTTTTACGAACACAAGCACTACATTGTTTAACACTGTCCGATATATCACCTCCTTCAAAGTTTTCTCTACATAAGCTTGGATTGAGCTTCAATTTCAAATCCCCCCCATCTACTCACTACTTAAAAACCGTAGCGACCACGCCAATAGAGCTAAATTCCTTTCCGCGGAACTCACCTTATTATTTCTATTTCTATCCATGATAATTGCAGCCCTTCTTAAGGTCAAGTCTTTAATCAAATTGCTTACAACACGTAGCAGTTTGTGAGCCCATACTCCCTGTAGACACCAACCAGGGCAACATGTAAACTAGAGAATGACGAAAAAAACCATAGATATGGAAAATCACAGATGACGGATATGGACGAGAAAAGCATCGAGATGCTGGAGTTTAACAGGGTCAGGGAGATCCTGGCCGGGCACACGGATTTTGCCGTGAGCCGCGACCTGGCTCTCGGGCTTCAGCCATCCTCAGGCCCCGACCTGGTCTCCTTGCGTCTCCGGCAGTCAGCCGAAGCCCGTCATTTGCTTTCACTGGAGCCCAATTTCTCCATCGGGGAAATACAGGATATCAAAGAAGCAGCGGGTATGGCAGCGAGAGGCAAGGTGCTCGAGCCTCAAACGCTGTTAACCATCCAGTCCACTCTGGCCGCGGCACGCCACGCGCGCTCCATAGTGGGCAAGCACTCGGAAGAATGCCCATCCCTCTGGCATATCACCAAGGAAATCGTTCTGCTACCCGAACTCGAACAGGATATCGACGAGTGCATAGATGAAATGGGACAGGTCCCCGACTACGCATCAATGAAGCTGGCTGAACTCAGGCATCAATTGAGGGAGACACGTCAGCGATTGATGGACCGCCTGGAGAGCTTTATCTATTCACGGAAAGGCCAGAGAGTCGCGCAGGAGTCGCTCATCACCGAGAGGGAAAGCCGGTACGTCATCCCAGTTAAAGCGGAACTGCAAAACGAGATCGAAGGTATTATCCACGACGTCTCGAATACCGGAGCTACGGTGTTCATGGAGCCCTGGATAACAGTGGGACTGGGCAACGAGCTCCGCCAGCTTGAGATGGAAGAGAAACACGAGGTGGAAAGGATACTGGCTGCCCTGAGCGAAGAGATTGGCAGCAATCAGACGGCCCTCTCTCAGAACATCGATTTGCTCGCCCTGCTCGACCTGACGCTCGCCAAAGCGAGGTACGCGGAGCAAGCCAGAGCCGCTGAGCCGGCGATTCTTCCTCCCAACGAATCCGGAGAACCACAACCTTTGAAGATTGTCAGCGCAAGGCACCCGCTGCTCAAGCATAAGGCCGTGCCCTTAACCGTGGAACTGGGCCAGGATTTCCTTTCCCTCGTTATTACCGGTCCCAACGCAGGTGGCAAAACCGTCGCGCTCAAGACCATCGGGCTTCTAACCCTGATGACTCAAGCAGGATTACCCATTCCGGCTGAGCCGGAGAGTTCCATTCCAATATTTGACGGCGTCTTCGCGGATATCGGCGATGAGCAGAGCATAGAGGAGACCATCTCCAGCTTCAGCTGGCATATGAACAACGTCGTCCGAATTGTGCAGTCCGCTACCCGAAACAGCCTTGTACTCCTCGATGAACTGGGAACGAGCACAGACCCGAGCGAAGGAGCCGCTCTGGCTCGCTCAGTCCTGCTCCACTTCCTTTCCAAACGCATTATCACGGTGGCAACAACGCACTACAGCGAACTGAAGGTCTTTGCACATTCGACCGAAGGCCTGCAGAACGCCTCCCTCGACTTCGACCCCGCCACCCTCTCCCCCACTTATCATCTGACCATGGGCATCCCCGGAGGCAGTAACGCCCTGGCCACTGCTTCACGGTTGGGGCTTCCCTCTGACATCGTCGAAAACGCACGGCAGATGCTAGGGGAGGGCACACAGGAAATGGAAAAACTCCTGTCGGACTTGAACGCGGAAAAGCAAAGGGTCGAAGAACTGAAAAGCGACCTCGAGAAGGAGCGAAGTGAAGCGGAAAACCTCAAGAAGGAATGGGAACGAGAGCTTAATAATGTAAAGAACGAGAGACAGAGAATCCTTCAGGAAGCCAGAGACCAGGTTGCCTCTGAGGCAGCTGAACTGCAGAGGCAAATCCGGCAGGCCAACGCGGAGCTTAAGAAGGTAAAATCCAGAGAAAGCATCGACACAGCGAAGAAAACGCTGGAAACCGTCCACCAGCAGATGAAGAGTCCAACCTGGCAAACAGGCTCTGCAGAAGGCGAAGAAGAGAGTGAGGTTACCGAGGACACTATCTCCGTGGGAGATGAAGTGGAAGTGATGGACACCCACGCCAGGGGGATCGTTCTCTCCCTGCTGGAGAAAACGGGAGAGGTCGAGGTGCAGGTCGGGCAGATAAAGCTCAAGACAAACGTGAGCGAACTCAAGAAGGTAAGACCCGGCGGCGAGATAGTTCCGTCACGCTCACCCGCAGTCAAAAAACATGTGGAAAGACGAAAGAGCCTTGCCGAACTCGACCTGAGGGGCAAAAGGGCCGAAGATATAGAGCCAAAACTCGACCGTTATCTCAACGATGCCTCGCTTACGGGTTTTGGAGAAGTCAGCATAATCCACGGATATGGCACCGGCACGGTCCGGCAAATCGTCCGGGACACGCTCGCTTCCCATCCGCTGGTCAAATCCTACCGCCCGGGCAAACCGGATGAAGGAAGCGACGGAGTAACGATAGCCAGTCTTTAAATCAAAATGCTAACACAACACCGAAGTCAACTCACCAAACGGAAAACCCTGCGGCTGCTCGATGAACTGGAGTCCGCCGAAGACGGAGCGGCAAAGTCATTGTATATACCCTCGGGTCAGCACAGGTCCGACATACACTCATCGATTACATCAAATATAGAAGATGCCCCGGCAGATGCCATCGATACAATTGCCAAATCGAAGACAGGTGCCGTACTCTTCTGGGGCAAAGAACACAAGTGCCTCATACTTCCCCCTTTCCCTCTCAAGGAAAGCCACACCTCCGCAGGATACGATATCGCTCCGCTGCGTTCATTTCTCACTCAGGAATTGAAGGTTGCCCTGCTCCTGGTAAGGCTGGGAGAATATGCCGTAGGAGTCTTCGACGGTGAAAACCTGGTTTCCAGCAAGGTAGGCACAGGACTCGTCCACTCGCGGGAGAAGAAAGGCGGCACATCACAACGGCGTTTCCAGCGGCACAGAGAAAAGCAAATGGAATATTTCTTCGAGCGGGTCTGTGGGCACGCCCGCGAACACCTGGAACCCCAACTTCGCCAGCTTGACCACCTCCTGTATGGAGGCGAACGCAGTACCATCCTCTCCTTTCGCAAGCAATGTTCCTTCCTGCAAAAATTCGATGACCGAACGCTGGACTGGCTTCTCGATGTACGGCATCCCAAGCAGGCAACCTTGAAACAGGCCATAATTCAGGCCTGGTCAAGCACAGTCACCCAGTGGGAAGAGAATTGACCCCATTGTATTTTGGCATCAACAGGTTATAATATGGGATATACAAAATAAGGAGGTGGAGCAATGGTGCGAATTATCGTTGAACGAAGGGTGAAAGAGGGGAAGGACAATGAGCTCCTGGAATTGCTTCGTGAACTCAGAGCCAGGGCTCTACACCAGCCGGGATATGTATCCGGAGAAACCCTTGTGGGAAACGATGATCCGTCGCTCTATGTCGTTATCAGCAACTGGGCCAGCGGGGAAGCCTGGGAAACATGGGCAAACAGCAAACCACGTAAGGATCTGGATGAGAAGATAAAACCCTTACTGGAAACCCCTTCCCAGGTCACAGTGTTAAGGCACCTTGAGCGGGCGTAAGTGTCCAGTAAATAAAGTAACAGAGCAAGTAGCCGCAGACTTTAGCCTGCGATTGCTGCCCACTTACAGCGAACGACCGTACCTTAGGCTCGTTATCTGAGCTTCAACGCTTCCTCAATACGGCATCGCCAACATTCACATCCAGAAGATCCGCCACCACATGGCACTTACACTTCAGGAGAAAGAAGATGTTGGCATCCTCATCGCTGAGTGATTCGTAGTTGCCCTGTCCCTTGGCGATAATTATGTCCGCCGAATTGAACATCTCCAGCATCTCGGGCGAACACTGGGAAAGAATGGTCGCCGGAGCATCCGAGCCATTGGAGACGACCCTTGCCAGCTTATCAAGTCCAACCACCACAGCATCCTCCATGGTGGCATCGTTTATAATGGGAGCTTCTCTAACCACAAAGGTTATGTCAAGCTGTCTGTTATACTGGAGGAGTTGCTCTACCAGAAGCCTGTCAAAGACGATCTCCCCGGCATTGTCCCCCAAATACAGAAGTCTTGTGCAACTTGCCACCTCTGACCGGAACTGCTGGTAATCATCGCAAACAAACGGGACCGACAAAGCCGAATCGACAATTGTATCCAGATCCGTATGAAGAACCTGTGGGCCGAAGTCGATGGAGTTACCAGCTATGGCCAGTTTACAGGCAGCAAGCAGTGGGTCATCCGAACCAACCACAATCTCTTTCAGACGTGGGTAGAGAGACAAAGCCGTTTGGTTAGCCTGTGATTTCATTTCGCGGTACGGGTCGGCATTGCCCGTGATATCATGAACTGCCCTGTAAACTCGCTGGGCGATCGCAGGAGGCCTTTCTTCAAGCGGAAGGTCAGGAACCATCTTTGCAACCGAGTCCAGCACTCTCCGCTGGATTAGCTCATCGCTGCTGGCGGCCTTCGCCGCCCTTAATGCCTGTGTCATAAAACACGGTATACAATCAATGTAGGTTCTCACACGTCTCCTCACATAGTTCTCTGAGCTTAACTAACCAACTAAACTTAAAGCTCCAGTTCATCCAGGGCTTTGATCATCGCGTCGGTGTGCTCGGGCTTACCCACAGTAATGCGCAGCATATCATAAAGGGCCGGGAAGTGACGGACAAATATTCCCCGGTTCTGCAGGTGCTGTTGCACCAGGGCCCCACCTTCATCAGGAGCCTGGCAAAGGAGGAAGTTTCCCCACGAGGGGAACGGCTTGAGAATCCCCTGCTCCTCCAGCTTTTGGGAAAGACGTTCCCTCTCGGAAATGATCGTCTGTACGGTTTGCTTCATGTATTCCGCATCCTTAAGCGATTCCTTAGCAGCTATCTCCGCAGCCATATTTACATTATATATGGGCTTGCTCTTGTAAACGCAATCGTTGATCGTCGGTGATAGTATAGCATAACCAACTCTCAACCCGGCCAGCGCGGCCCACTTACTCAACGACCGCAGAACGACAAGATTCGGATAGGAGGGAACCAGGCGAGCAACTGTCAATCCGCTGAACTCATAATAGGCCTCATCAGCTATCACCAGCAAACCGGTCTCGACCAGTTCCAGTATATCTCGCTCAGAGTTAATGTTTCCAGTAGGGTTATTGGGGTTTGAAAGCAGGATAACCCTGGTACGGTCGTCAATGGCTGATTTGGCTGCAGGTATATCAGCCTCAAATGTGGTTGGGTCTCGAGGAACGTTAAGCAGTTCACCTCTATTGGCCTCGGCGTGAACTGAGTAGGGACCAAACGTGGGAGGAAAATTGAGCACCTTGTCCCCCGGCTCCAGCACAACCCGCAGAATCAGGTCAAGCATCTCGTCCGAGCCATTCGCCACGGCGATATACTCGCTTCCGATTCCCGTATATTCCTCCAGCATCTCTCTCAGTTCGCGATGGGCATGGTCAGGATACGTATGATAAAAATCAAAATTGCCAAGTGCCTGCCGCACCCGCGGAGAGCAGCCATAGGGATTCTCATTTGAATCCAACTTCGCAGCCTGAGCCAGCGGAACACCGACGCGCTCCGCAAGAACGTGTACAGGCTCAACCGCAGCATATGACTCCATGCTTCTAATATCGTCTCTTACAAGACCTTCCATTACATCCTCCTTATCTTTTGATCTTCTTCTCTTCATATCGCCAGCCCTACAACAAAAAACCCCCTCCAGGCTTTGCCTGAAGGGGGAATCGGAATCTCTGAATTTTAAATGGGCTAGCTTTAGCCTACAAGCCCTCCGATGCCCCCGTAGGGGCTAAAAAAGGAAGCGAAAGTTTGTAGCAAGCTAACCGTATTCCTCATTACAAGTGAGATAATAACAGCTTTATCATCAATAGTCAAGTGCGCGCGTGTATGCTCAACGGGAAGTTCAACACGCCGTCCTGGAGTGGTATAATACACTCAACGTTTTTCTGACAGGAGTAAAGTATGGGCGATAACAAACAAGCGATAGTCAATACCAGAGCCGGAAAGGTCGAGGGATATTATAAGGAAGGACTTTACGTGTTCAAGGGAATTCCCTACGCCGCACCGCCGGTCGGCGAGTTGCGCTGGCTGCCGCCACAACCGACAAAACCGTGGGACGGAATACGCTCGGCGAAACAGTTCGGGCCGATTGCCCCGCAAAACGAGATGGAAGGCGGAGTAATTCCTGAGGCACCACCGCAAACCCAGGATGAAGACTGCCTTTTCCTGAATATCTGGACACCCGGACTGGACAATGCCCACCGCCCGGTCATGGTCTGGATTCACGGCGGCGCTTTCACCATCGGCTCAAGTTCCGAACCGATGTATAAGGGCAGTAGACTAGCCGCTCGCGGTGATATCGTCCTGGTGACCATCAACTACAGACTTGGCCTGCTGGGATTTTTGAACCTGAAAGAGGTAACCAAAGGTAGGATTCCGGCCACCGGTAACGAAGGTCTGCTCGACCAGTTAGCCGCTTTGAACTGGGTAAAGGAGAATATCGCCGCCTTCGGCGGCGACTCGGACAATATCACCGTCTTCGGCGAATCGGCCGGGGCCATGAGCATAGGCTGCCTGATGACGATGCCGAAGGCGAAAGGGTATTTCCATAAAGGAATTCTCGAAAGCGGCGTGGGCAGCACGGCGATTCCTCTGGACGAGGCAGCGGATACCGCCACACAGTTCCTGGAAACTACCGGCATTAAAGGCAACGATGTTCAGGCACTGCGCGAGCTTACCGTTAAGGACCTCCTCGAAGTGGAAATGAAATTGAGGACAGCTATGGCCGGTCCCGGCGAGGTGGCCAGGATAACCGTTACGTCCCCGGTAATTGATGGTGAACTGATCCCGGGTGTCCCTAATGAACTGGCCAGCAGAGGTGCCGCAAAAGAGATTCCCACAATAATCGGCACCAACCTCGAAGAGTGGAAGCTCTTCGGTATCATGCAACCGGGTATCAACGAACTGGATGAGGCGGAGGTAATAAACCGTTTGAGCCAGTTTATGTCCGCCGGGGATGCACAGAAAATAGTACAGACATACCGCGAAGCAAGGCAAGAACGCGGCGAGCCTGTTACACCTTTCGAGCTTCTCTCGGTCATCAATACCGATTTGATGTTCCGCATTCCCGCCCTGGAGCTCGTCGAAGCGCAGCGTGATAACGGCCAGAATGTCTATAACTATCTATTTACATGGAAATCGCCAGTTATGAACGGCGCTCTGGGTGCCTGCCATGCACTGGAAATAGGCTTCGTATTTGGCCAGTATAACGATATGTTCTGCGGCAGTGGCCCGGATGCGGATAAACTTTCAGGATGTATCCAGGATGCCTGGACGACCTTTGCCCGTACCGGAGACCCTTCCTGTGAGAGCATCGGCAAATGGCCCGTTTACGGCGAAAACCGTGCGACGATGATACTGGGTAAAGACTGCCATGTCGAAGAGGCCCCTTACGAGCAGGAACGGCAGGCCTGGGAAAATGTCTCTTATAAATCGGCTATGCCTTAGCCGTGCCGCTTGTGTCCAGGGTATTGACAAACACTCAGGCAATCACTAGACTCAATGTTAAACAACAAAAACGGAGGGGGATCAAATGAACAGTACAGGAAAGAGCTCGGTACGCATACGGCCTATGACGCAGAGTGATATAGACCCTGTTCTAGGCCTGTGGTGGAGTCCTGTTATTCCCGATAAGGATATGCTTGCCGCTCAACTAAAAGGTCCCCTGCACTCAAGTTTTGTTGCTGAACTTGACGGTCGCGTGGTTGGCTTTATCCTGGCTCGTCTTCAGTATCTAGGGATACCAACTACCGGGGTGTGCGTCACCTATGCCGTAGCCGTTCAGCCGGAATATCGAAGGCAGGGTATTGGCAGACAACTGCTCACCGAGTTAAAGAATCACTGCGGCAACAAAGGGGTTTCAACCATGCGCGTAGTCGTCCCCGAGGATGATACTCACCTGATGAATTACTTCCAGCAGCTTGGTTTCAAACGCAGTAACATGATAAACCTGGAGCAACCCTGCGGCGGCGAGGCTTAAAGTATCGGCCCTCACCTTGCTTTTTATGATCGATAAAGAATGCCATCTAATTGAGCGTGCCTAGTCAGAGCAACGTCCTTACACTGGGCACGCTCTTACTAACCTGTCCAAATTCCACTTCCCCTCGAACCTCAATTCCACCGCGAAACAAAAGCCTAGCTCTTACGCCGCTCTGGCCGTAATCTCCCCCGTTTGACAGCAGCCTCGTTCCCCCTATATCATTAACAATTGATAAATCTATTTCAGGAGGTCAGCTTATGGAGAAAGTCAATGTCGGACAGATGGCAGTTGGCATCATGCCCGCGATTATCGCCGGGGCAATTGTAAACGGAAAGCCTAATTTCTTAACCATGGCCAATTACGGTGGCATATCTCCCGCACCTGTCCCCGTGGTATATATCTCAGCGAACAAGGCCCATTATACCAACCCCGGCATCAAAGAGAACGGATATTTTAGCATTAACTGGCCATCCAAGGACCTGCTGCAGAAAACTGATTACATCGGGCTTGTTTCCGGCAGAGACGTGGATAAGTCCGGGGTATTCAGTGTGTTCTACGGCTCCGTTGACAAAGCTCCTCTGATAGAAGAGTGCCCCGTCAACATAGTGTGCAAGGTCCTTCAAACCGTTGACCTGCCTACCCAGGAGATTTTCATCGCAGAGGTGACTGAGACGTTCGTGAACAAGGACTGCTGTGAAGGCGATCAACCCGCCCTTGAGAAAATCAACCCATTGATATTTGGAAGCGGTGCCTACTGGGATCTAGGAAACAAAGCCGGGAATGCTTTCAAGGACGGCGAAGCACTGATGAAGTAACCCAAACGTATGGCTTAGCTGAAGCTCACTATCAAGGCGGGGGCGAAGTGATTCGTCCCCGCCTCCGTAAACTAAATAAGCGGAGGGGAGCCAGTGCGGAAATTGAAATGCCTGGCCGTCAGCATGAAGAACTCTTCCGCATCCTCCGGTTCCTCTGCATTATTGAAGACAAGCCGTTTCATGCGGTTGAGCCCCCAGCTTCCGATTTATAGATTGGCTTTGTTTTCATCGTATTATCTCCCCTCGAGCTCCTGACGCAATTTGCGAATCCAGCTCAGCTCATTTTCGTATGAGGTCACCCAGTTTTGGCAGATCATGTTCCAGAGGTACTCTTCCCGTGGTGTCCTGGCGGGGTTGACGTTTTCACGGCGTATCCTTTCCTGGCCCATAATCAACTGCATGTTGACCTCGTATTCGTATTTGTCCAGCAGCTCATCCAGTTCCTCCTGCTCCAGCTGGTCAGCCCATGCGAGCTGTATGAGGAACGAGTTTATGAGTTGAGGCGCTTCCGGCGATGAGAGGACCCAGTTCCGCAGTTCGGATAACCCCTTTTCCGTGATTGTGTAAACCTTCCTGGGAGGATAATTCTCCTGATACTGCACCTCGTTTGTCACCAACTCCTCGCGGTGGAGGTCCATCAGGGTCCGGTATATCTGGTTATTACTCCCGGACCAGGGGATAAACACTGAATCGGCGAAGATCTTTTTCAGGTCGTACCCTGAGCAGGGCTTCCAGCTCACAAATCCCAGTATCGCAAATTTGATGTCCATTTCCCCTCCCAAAATAAACTATGTTCGCTTTATACTATGTTGTTATTAATATATTCTCTTTTGATGTCAAGGCTCTCTTAGGACAGCTATTAAGGAGCTGTTTATATCTAAAGCGGTGGCTGGCTCATTGCTCATCCAGCCCTTGCATCAGAAACCCCAGCAAGCGTAAAATAGGTACATTAAGGGCCGGGCAGCCAGCGTGCCTTTTGCAGGCAATGCAACGGGATGTTATCAGGGCAGAGAAATGCAAATCTATTTTATGCGGGTCAGTTTGACCTATATGGGGTGCCCCAACTTCTTATATCGCGAACGATAGTTTGCGTTTGCCCTTTGATACAGACTGTATAATAATTGTTATGTGTAAAGGAGAGAACAGAATGGAGAAAGACAATCTCTATCAGAAATGCGTGTCTTATTTGAAAACACTGTGCGAAGAAATTCCAGAACGAAGTGTGGGCAGTGAGGGTAACAGACGGGCAACGAGTTTTTTTGAAAAAGAATTAGCCTCATTGGGCTGGCAGACAGAAATGTCTGAATTGGACGTGATTGATTGGGAAAACGGCGGGGCAACACTACAGGTCGCGGATCAAAGCTATAACGTCTTGGTTAGTCCCTACTCTCTCGGATGCTCTGTTCAAGCACCGTTAATAAGTGCCTCGTGTCTTGAAGAAATCGAACAGCAGGAGATAACCGGCAATATTCTTCTTTTGTTTGGTGATATTGCAAAAGAACAGCTCATGCCAAAAAACTTCGTATTTTATAACCCGGAAGAACATCAAAACATCATTGCTCTTCTTGAACAAAAGCAACCGGCGGCAATTATATCCGCAACCGGTAGAAATGCCGCCTTGGCAGGAGGTGTCTATCCTTTTCCTATGATCGAGGACGGTGATTTTGATATTCCTTCTGTGTATACGACCGAGGAGGAAGGAAAGAACCTCTTATCCTGCATCGGAAAACCTGCTATTTTGCAATCTCGATCTACCCGAATTCCCACAAAAGCCTATAATGTTGTTGCCCGAAAACGAGAAAATGCGGATGAACGTATTGTCATTACAGCACATATTGACGCAAAGAAAGGTACGCCGGGGGCGATTGACAATGCAACAGGAGTCGTAACCTTATTACTTCTGGCTGAACTACTCAAAGACTATGATGGTGACAGATTACTCGAAATTGTGGCGTTCAACGGTGAAGACTATTTTGCTGTACCCGGACAAATGGATTACATTAGGAAGAATCAAGAACACTTCGAGAACATTGTCCTGAATATTAACATCGATGGCGCAGGCTACAAAGAAGGCAGATCCACGTTTTCGTTGTTTGGTTTACCTGAAGAAATGAAAGGTAAGGTAAGCGACGTATTAGCGGAATACGATGGAATAACAGAAGGTATTCAGTGGCCTCAAGGAGACCACAGTATATTTGTTCAGCAAGGATGCCCTGCCATCGCCGTATCATCAAA
>JBKGZM010000027.1:0-22933 GCA_046545575.1 Dehalococcoidia bacterium | reverse complement strand
CATACTCCAAAATCTATCTTGATTTATCTTGACTTTGGCTGTAATAACTACCAGATGCTGCACAGTATAGTCAAGATAACTTAGATAAAGCTTACGGGCATATCTATCGCGCTGCTTATGACGCATTGGATTGGGTGGCTTTAACAATTCAAGAGCGATTGAAAAAGGAAGTGGAACCAATTTCTTTGGATACTATGTGCGCAATAATGCCTGATTATTTTACTACAATTAAACCAGACCTTTATAGAATTCTACACGATGATATCACTCGTCTTCGGAATGAAAAAGACGTGGGCGACGTAAATAAATCTAATTTGGAGCAATATACGGAGACTGTACTCAAGCTCAAAGAACTGTTTGACCAAGTAAATCAACGATTGCCAGATCTAGTCAAACATGAGAGTGAGCGCAAGCGTAGCAAATGGGTAGATAGAATTTGGCAAGCAGGACTCGTGGTGTTAGCTGGTGTAATTGGTTGGATTGTCGGGAATTTTGGTTAACATTGATTTCGTTTAAGAGAAGTTCGATCATTAGTTGTTGATATTTCTGTAGCCTTGCTTTTGAGGCAAAAGACAGTCGTGGTGTAAGGCCAACATTAGAACCAGTGGAGCATTTGTTGCCCAATTGGATATGGGTTGTGGCGAAGGTGAATTACCCTTTCCTTCAAATGGAAAGAGTGAAGGTAATGGCGATCTACTGTTACTTTCCCTGCCTATTATGGGTGAGGGCGGTCGAAGGCGAGGTTGTGACCTCTCTGAAGGGAGGAGCTTTTCGGTAGTCTTTGCCCTACATTCCGCGTCAAGCGCGGAATGACGGAGTAGCAGGGGCGTTCGCTCAGCTGGCGCTTGCCTCTTTACAGTCCTCCTTAACGGGGCAGGAGGAGCACCTCTTCCGCTTGCAGAACTCGAGGTTTATCCTGACCAGTGCGGACTCGACGTCGGGAAGTTCGAGTTGCTCATTCGTAAGATCGAGCCTGGAAGCGACCTGAATGGCGGGAGGTGAGATCTTGGGCCTGGCTTTTCCCCACATGGCTTTCAGGTCCCTCAAAAAGATATTGACCGTCGTCTGTCCCACGCCTTTGAATTCCTGGAGCCTTTTCTCAAGGTCCTTCGTGTCCTTTGACTGTTCATACAGTGTTTCCAGAGAGCCGTACTTCTCCTTGAGGTCGCCAGCTATTCCGAGGAGTGTGGTCGCGGTGGAGTAATCGTAGCGGACATACCCTCCGGCGTCCAGCACCTCCACGAGCTTGTCCCAGCCGGCCTCCGTAATGCGGTCTGGCGTTACCAATCCCTCCTTTTCAAACTCCCTGTACGTCGATTTGGCGATATCGGCGGATATCCGCTTGGAAAAGAGGATCGATGCCAGGAACCACTTGAACCGGCCCTCTTCCGTTTCCAGGTCGATTCCCAGTTCCTGAGGATAGGTTTGCAGGTTTGAGAGCTTTTCTATTACGTCCGTCATAGTGCACCTCGCTTATGGCGATTAGCGTATTACTCTGACGTTTGCTCCGACAGAGAGTCCTTCCCAAGTCCTGTCTGTGGTTAGTGCTGCTATTCCCATCCTCTTGGCCAGACTCAAGCATGCCCGGTCGCCCAGGGAAAGGCCAGCAGCCCGGGTAGAGGCACGCAGCAACCCTGCCTGATACGCATGGTCCTCATAAAAAGGCACAACCTCCAGTCCGAGTGACTGTAGAGCCTGGTGAATGGCGTTCTCCGGCATGCCTGCCTCACAAAGCTTGGCAACTACCTCAGATAAATTAACTGTGCTAATGGCTCCTCCTGGAAGTGCCTCAGCCACAACGTCGGAACCCGGCTCTGCGTTCAAAAGCGCCAGCAGTGCCGAGGCATCTATCACAGCTTCAGACATGGCCTGCCTCTTCCTCTCGCTCCTGGATCAGTTCATCGGAAAGGGTTCGGCCTTCGGGGATATAGCGTCGAAGCAGCTTTTGCGCCCGCGCGACTGCCTGACGCTTGCTGATGATCCTTATTTCCCCGTCTTCGAGCACCATAAGCACTTCGTCCCCGGGTTTGAGTCCCAGACTTTTCCTGTATGTGGCTGGTATAACTATCCTGCCACCATCTCGTATTGTTGTCTTCATTTTCTAACCTGCCATTTTTACAAAATTGTACCATATTTTAGAGATAATGGCAAAACCCACCGCGGGCATTGACACCTGTACGAATGTGTTATACATTAGGGCCACCGAAATCTGTAGTGGGTGATGCCTTATGCGTACGGCGATACTGTACAACGAGAAGATAAAGGAGTATGACCTGGGGCATGTCCTCACGGGCGAGCGGTATGAGTCGTTCATGCGGGTTTTCAGGGAACGGCTGGGGGATAATCCGGACTTCCAGGTAGTCGAGCCCGATTACGCCACCCATGAGGACCTGAGGCTCGTGCACTCTGAGGAGTACATCGAGCGCGTGGAGCGGTGTGAATCCCGCGATCCCCATGACACGCCGCTTTCCCCGGCTGTGGTGAGGGCGACGAAGCTGCTGGCCGGCGCCGGTAAGATGGGTGGGGAGCTGGTTCAGTCGGGGGAGTTTGACAAGGCTGTGGTGGTGGGGGGAGGGGTGCAACACGCCGGAAGGGACTACGAGAAGGGGTTCGGCGTATTTAGCGATGTGGGAATTTGCGCCGAAAACCTCATGCAGAACCACGGACTTGAGCGGATTATGATTATTGACGCTGATGCCCACGCGGGAGATGGGATATACCAGATTTTCGCCAGCGACCCCCGGGTGCTGTTCATTTCGATTCATCAGGACCCCCGCACCTTGTATCCCGGGCCGTCATTCCGTAACCCCATCGGCGAGGGTCAGGGCCAGGGATACTCCGTGAACGTGCCTCTCCTGCCCGGGTCAAGCGACCAGGCTTACGAGCGCGTAATGGATGGTATCGTTGCACCTCTGGCAGAGGAATTCCGACCGGAAATGATACTGATGGTGGACGGGAGCGATCCCCACTTTATGGACCGCATAACGCAGATGGGACTGACCTTGAAGGGCATCTACATGGTCGCTGACAAAATACGGCGAATCGCCGATAGCATGTGTCAGGGGAAAGTGGTGTCCTTTGACGGTTCCGGGTATGACCCTAAGGGGGTCCTGTTTCCTCTGGGGTGGCTGGCCTCTATCTGCGGACTGGCGGGGATAGAGACCGACCTGGAAGAGCCCTATCCGCTCCCTTCGGGGCACAGGACCGATTTCGCGGTTGCTGAGACGGAGGAAGTGGTGGAGGCTGTGGAAAAGAGGCTTGCGCCATACTGGACGTGCTTTGGTAGGTGAAAAGTCTTAAGATTTCTCCCTTCGTCGAAATGACAACATGACCAGTACATGGCATGATGAAAAATGTTATTCTGAGTTCGCCTCTGGCGGACGAAGAATCTCATTCAGCATCTCCAGCCCAATGCTTTCGGACAGGTTTTTGAACCTGTCCCTACATCTATTTCGTTATCGTATATTGCTGTGGAAATACCACCCTCACCTTAATCCTCTCCCCTCGAGGGAGAGGAAATTACTCTCTCCTGGTGGGAGAGAGGTAGAGTGAGGGGGTCCGTTATGCGAAAAACCTGACATCCCTCACCCTTTAACTACCCCGATGGGCCTGGCTTTCAGTACCTTTCTTGATATCCCCGCCCCGTCGGCCACGTGAACAACGTCGGCAACATCTTTGTAAGCTTCTGAGGCCTCTTCCACCAGTGCCGACTTGCTGGTCACTTTGAATGTGATTCCCTTGGACCTTAGCTCATTGGCAACGTCGTCGAAGGAGAGGCTCTTCTTGGCTGCCCTGCGGCTTTTGACCCGCCCCGCCCCGTGACAGGTGGAGCCAAAGCTTTCCTCCATGGCTTTTTCGGTTCCCACGGCTACGTATGAACAACGTCCCATGTCGCCGGGGATAAGTACCGGCTGGCCGACATCGCGATAGGCGTGGGGAATGTTGGGGTTCCCGGCGGGGAAGGCACGGGTAGCGCCTTTGCGGTGGACGCACAGGGAGTGCTTCTTCCCATTTATCGTGTATTCCTCTATCTTGGCGATGTTGTGGGCTACGTCATAAACAAGACTCATGCCCAGTTCGCGGTAGCTTTTCCCAAACGCCCTGGCCATAGCTTCTCTTGCCCAGTGCATTATACACTGACGGTTGGTCCAGGCGTAATTGGCGGCACAGGCCATCGCGGCAAGGTAATCCTGGCCCTCGGACGACTTCGTGGGGGCACAGGCGAGCTGCCGGTCGGGGAGCCCGATCCCGTAATCCCTTACAGCCTTCCCCATCGTCTTGAGGTAATCGTCGCAGACCTGATGGCCGAACCCGCGCGAGCCGGTGTGGATTAAGAGCAGCACCTGACCTGGTTGCTCCACGCCAAATGCCCTGGCAACCTGCTGGTCGTAGATCTCATCGACTACCTGAACCTCGAGGAAGTGATTTCCCGAGCCGAGGGTTCCGAGTTGAGGAGTGCCCCGCTTTTTAGCCCGTTCGCTAACGCGGGAGGGGTCAGCGCCTTTCATGCTCCCGTTCTCCTCGGTAAACTCCAGGTCTTCCGCTTCTCCGTATCCTTTCTCAACCGCCCATCGAGCACCGTCGCGGAGGACCTTGTCTATCTCCTTTCCCTTCAGCTTTATCCGTCCCTCGGAACCCAGTCCGGAGGGGACAGCTTGAAAGAGCTTGTTGACCACCTTTTCGATTCTGGGCCGGACATCGTTTTCAGTCAGGTTGGTTAATACGAGTCGCACGCCGCAATTTATATCGAAGCCCACGCCTCCCGGAGAAATCACTCCGTCCTCAACTCTGGTCGCTGCCACCCCTCCGATGGGAAATCCGTAGCCCCAGTGAATGTCGGGCATGGCCAGTGACCTTCCCACAATCCCCGGGAGGAAGGCCACATTGGCTACCTGGTCAGGGGTATGCTCCTCGCCGATGTGGTCCAGCATCTGCTCATCGGCGTAGATAAGTCCGGGCACCCGCATGCCCGGCTTATAGCTCGGGTCTATTTCCCAGCGGTAGTCATCGATCTTCTTGAGTATGTTCTTCCAGTTCGCCATCGTCGCACCTCACTTGTAGACAGGAACCTCAATTTCTCTCGCCCCATCCTACACATCAAATATAACCTGAGCCTGGAAACCGTCCTCTTTTTCCTCCAGCTTGAGAGAATGGTACGTGGCGGCCTTGACATGTGTTTTCAGGTTGTGCCGCGACGGGTCGACCTTCTCCCCATAGGCGATCGCACGTATTCGCTCATCCGTGAGTTCCTGGATTTCAAATCTCGAGAATAATAGAAACTCGGCGTCGAACAGATACAGAAGCTCGTTGAGCCACGTGACCAGCAGTTCCTCCTGGTCAAAAGCCTCGGCGGAAATCTCACGCTTCACCACTTCATTAACGGTTTCCACGTCGGTTATGATGGTGACCATCCCGTAGGCGGCATTCACAAAGACCTCCTCCGGGCTTCTCCCGTAGGCGATGATTCCCGTGTCAGCGGTATGGTCGAGAATCTCAAATTTCTGCATCGCAGGATGCATTATAGCAGATTTCCATGCGGAATGAAGTGCTCATCTATTTATGTTATCATTGAATCATGACCCACAAGTTCCTCGCTGACGAAAACGTGGGGAAGCTGGCCAAAAGATTGCGAATGATCGGGTATGATGCCCTGTCCATCAATGGGCTGGACGATAATGAGGTCGTCCGGACCGCGCTCAAAGAGGGGAGGGTTCTCTTAACCAAGGACAATGGCATCATGCAGAGAAGGGTGGTATTCAACGGCAAGATCAAGGCTATCTTTATCGAGGCTGATGATGTCAAAGCACAGCTTCGCCAGGTGGTGGGGGCGCTGGGCCTCAAGCCGGACTCGAATCCCTTTTCGAGATGCATGGAATGCAATGAACCCCTAGTTCCCCGGACCAGGGAGGAGGTGCGTGGACTGGTCCCTCCCTACGTGTTCAAGAACCACGATCAATATATGCAATGCCCGAAGTGCGGGCGTATCTACTGGCGTGGCACTCACTGGCAGCGAATGAACAACGAGCTTGCAAGTTTGATGCAGCGGTGAAGATTCAGCGCGGGAGCGTTTTGTGATAGAATTCTGTTCGGTGACATCGTGAGAAGTGTTGGAATTCTCTTTAACGCCAAGATCGGGAGAGCAGAGGGCCTTGCCCAGGAGCTGGTGCGGGAAGCGGAGAAGTCGGGTGTGTCGGCATGGCTTTGCCCTGCCCTGGATGAGGCGCAGAGCAGGGAATACCTTAACGGGACCGACATGGTGATGAGTCTCGGCGGCGACGGCACGATGTTGCGAGCTGCACGGCTCACCGCCCCCCAGGGAATACCGGTCCTGGGAATAAACCTGGGCAACTGGGGATTTACCACCGAACTCGAAGGCGAACAGGCACTCAGTGCGATTCCTGAGTTTCTGGCAGGGAAGGGGTGGATCGATGAGAGGGTGATGCTGCAGGTGGAACTCCCTTCCCGACTGAATGTTCCGGCGCTTCATGCCCTGAACGATGTGGTTGTTGCCAGAGGGGCGTCCATCCACGTTGTCCATGTCAGGGTGTTGGTTGACGGGGAACCGGTAGCAGCATGCAGTGGCGATGGGGTTATTGTCGCTACGGCTACAGGCAGCACAGCCTATTCGCTGGCTGCTGGAGGACCGGTTTTCCTCCCCGATGCCGGAGAATTTGTACTGACTCCTGTTGCACCGTATGCGGGATTGCGCAGGTCTTTGGTTCTAACAGGGGAGTCGGATATCGAACTGGAGGTCCACACGACCCGTGAAGCCAGGGCAAGCGTCGACGGGCAAACGGAATTTGATCTCAGAGATGGCGATAAGGTAAAAGTCGGCCAGAGTCCTTATATCACCCGTCTTTTGAGGCTCCAGCCGCGGTCCTCTTATTATAATATGTTATTGGAGAAGTTGAGTGGGAAAGACAGAGCATGGAATGAAGGTTGAAAAGGCAAAGGTTTCCGACGCGCCTCAGATACGGAAGCTGGTTAACTCCTTTGCGGCGCGGGACTTCATGTTGCCCCGATCGCTGAGTGAGATTTACGAAAATATCAGGGATTACTTCGTCGTCCGGGAGGGGGATGAGGTGGTGGGGTGTGGCGCTTTGCACATCGCCTGGGGAGACCTGGCAGAGATAAAATCCGTTGCCGTATCCGAGAAATGGCAGCGTAAGGGAGTTGGGGAAACCCTGGTGAACGCCTGTATCGAGGAGGCAAAGGAACTGGATTTGCCCGTGGTTTTTTGCCTCACGTATGAGACATCTTTCTTCGAGCAATTCGGTTTTCAGAAGGTTGATCCGGCTGAACTCCCCCGGAAGATCTGGGGTGAGTGCTTGCGATGCCCCAAATACCCTGATTGCGATGAGAATGCCTTGATCCTGCAGCTCAGGCCGGCGGTGAAGCCGCAGTGGTAGTGACGAGGTACTATGGCTGAAAAACAACCCTTATTAAATAGCGACCATGTTTACCAGGGGCGAAGGGTGACCCTTCGGGTTGACACCATACAGTTGCCTTCGGGCAGGGAGTCGCAACGCGAGATCGTGGAGTTCGGCGACTGCGTGGCGATTGTGGCCGTGGACTCAGAGGGAAAAGCGCTCCTGGTGCGCCAGTACCGTGCCGCTGTGGGAAGGATGTTGCTTGAGATTCCCGCAGGAATGATTGACCCCGGCGAAACGCCGGAGCAGTCCGCTTATCGTGAACTTCGAGAGGAGACGGGTTATTCGGCGAAAAGAATGGAGCCCCTCGGCGGACTTTATGCCAGCCCGGGCTACTCCACTGAGTATCTTCATTTCTTTCTTGCCACTGAGCTGGAGGAGAGTCAAGATACGCCGGATGAGGATGAGATCAACAAGGTTGTCCGGGTTCCGCTAAAGGACGTACCCGGCTTGATTGATTCAGGAGAGATATCCGACGGCAAGAGCGCGGCCGGCCTTTTGAGGGTTATCCTGAGGATGCAATCCTAGGAACGGTTCTCCTCTGTAACTGTAAACTCCGGAACAGGCACCTTTTCTTTACTCTCGTTGGGAGGATCGGCCACGGGAGAGGGCGTCCTCTCCTTTCCCCCAAGGCTCTGGGCAAAGACCTTTCTCTTCAGCAGCTGAATCGCCAGTGCCGGGTCGACACCCTTGGGGCAGGCCTGTGAGCACGCACCTGCGAAATGGCAGCCCCAGACCCCGTAATATGTGTCTACCGCTGGAATCCTCTCCCCGCTCTTGTTATCCCGGCTGTCAGCGCAGTACCGGTATGCCTGGGTCAATGCCTGGGGACCAAGATACAGCTTCCCCGTCGCCGAGGTAGGGCATGCCGATACGCAGGCACCGCATTTGATGCAATAGGCAAACTGCAAATATGATTCCAGTTCATCCGGGGATTGCAGGAACTCGCCGGTTGGTTGTTCCATCTCTTCCCGGTCTTCCCGCATAAGGTATGGTTTCACGGATTCGTGCTTCTCGAAAAGCCTGGTCGTGTCCGGCACTAAATCCTTGACGATTGCGAAATTGGGCAATGATTTAATTTCTAGCGTGAATTCTCCGATCTCCTCTACCGGCGTGTGACAAGCGAGGCGGGGGAGGTTGTTTATCAGCATGGCGCAGGAACCGCAGATGGCCATACGGCAGGATGCCCGGAAGGCGAGGGAAGTGTCTATGTTCTCTCTTATGTAGAGAAGCCCGTCGAGAACGGTCATCCCCTTGCGGAAAGGGACCGTGAATTCCTGCATATAGGGAGCTTTGTCATGGTCAGGGTTATACCTCTGGACCTTTAAGGTCAGCTTGCTTGCGCTCCCTTGATTCTCTCCGTTGTTACTCATTAAGTCCTCCCGGTTTGGCTGTTGGCTCATCCGCCTGAGGCGGATGGCTGTTTGCATTATGTGCTGATGGGAATGTAGAGTGCAAAGGCGAATATCCCGATGCCCACAACGATAAGTGTCCGGTTGAGCACCCTCACTGCCGCAGGCGAAAGTGACAACTCCGATATCACGTTTCTCAGCCCGAGAAAGCCGTGGTACAGGACAGCGGCCACAACGATGCCGTAAAAGACCGTCCATCCCGCGCTGCTTGCCCGCTCGGCAACTGAACTCCATGCCATGGGGTCTCCCGCTTCTGCACCAAAGAAGCTCAGGATATTATCAAGGTGCATGATAACCAGGTGCGTCCCGGCAAGGAAGAAAATCACTGCCGCGGCGATTAATTGCCATAGTCTGAGATGAACTTCCCGCATAGCGCTCCTATCAAATAAAATCGAATATGAATACCACCAGAAGAATAACTATCACGCCTCCCACGGCGAACACGATGGGACGCCTCCTCTCAAGCGCGTCGACATAAGGGTATACAGGAGGCTTGGGGCGACCCAGTGTGTAGCCCGGCTCCTGGAGTGTGAGACGCAAGCCATTCAGGGCATGAAAGGTGAAACCGGCAAGGACCAGGTATTCGCCGAATTTCACGATGGGTGTGTCAAATATGTTCATCAGACTGGTCCAGCTTTCGCCACCTGCAAGCCTGAAGCCGTTCATGGCGATATGCAGGAGGAAGTAGAACATGAGGGCCAGGCCGCTGATCCTGTGCAATGTGTAGAGATACCGTTCCAGCCTGTACCGGCCTCCCCACACCCAGCCCTTCAGCCCCAGGTAGTTCTCCAGATGTCTTCTCTCGCTTGACCCTACCTTCATGGCTCAGTATTTCCTTTCCACCGGTTTCCACATGGTGATATTAACCGGCGTATATTCAAGTCTCGGGCCCTCCGGGGTGTAGTAGGCCAGAGTGTGCTTGAGCCAGTTCTCGTCGTCCCGCTTTGGGAAATCCCGGCGTGCATGCGAGCCCCGCCACTCGGTTCTTGCCAGCCCCCCAGCTACGATAGCTTCCGCCACGTCCAGCAGATTGATCGTCTCGAGGATGGAGAGGATGCTGGTATTGTACACCCGCGTGGTTTCTTCGGTTTTGACATAATTAACCCTTTCCCGCAACTCTCTTATCTTCCCTAAAGCCTCCTCCAGCTCCTGACCGGTTCGGAAGACCCCGACCTTGACATCCATCATGCTGCGCAGTTCGGAGAGGATGGCGGTTATGTCCTCGCTTCCGGAACGCTGCTGGAACTGCTCGAAGACGGCGTATTCCTCCTCTCGAACCCGCTTTGCCGGCATTTCGGGCGTTGCCTTCCGTTTTAACGCGTGCCTGGCTGCCTGCTCGCCCGCTATCCTTCCCGCTACAAGACACTCGGCGGTGGAATTGGAGCCGAGGCGGTTGGCGCCGTGGAAGGAGACGCAGGCCGACTCTCCCGCTGCCCAGATGCCCTCCACCGGGGTGGCCGCGTTGAGGTCCACGTGAATGCCGCCCATAAAATAGTGGGCTGCCGGTCGCACGGGCAAGGGCTCGTAGATGGGGTCCACGAAGGCGAACTTGATGCCCACTTCCCTGACCAGCGGCAGCCGTTCGTTGATTCGATCTGCACCGAGGTGCCGCAGGTCCAGTTGCACATATCCCAGGTCCTCGGCGCTTGTGAGCCCTCTGCCTTCCTCTATCTCAGTCATCTCGGCTCGTGAAACGATGTCGCGTGGCGCCGTCTCCATCTTGGACTCCGCGTACTTGGCCATGAACCTGTCGCCGTCGCGGTTGATGAGGTATCCCCCCTCCCCCCGCGCCCCCTCCGTGACCAGTATCCCGGTCGGGACGAGACCCGTCGGGTGGAACTGCACGAACTCCATGTCCTTGAGCGGCAGCCCCGCCCTGTAGGCCATGGCCATCCCGTCGCCGGTGGCCGTGAGCGAGTAGGTGGTGAATCCGTACATCCGGCACGCTCCCCCCGCCGCTATCACCAGGGCCCTGGCCCTTATGAAGAAGAACTCGCCAGTGTTGAGGTCCCACACCGTTATCCCCTGGAAGGTGCCGTTTTCCACGAATATATCCGTGGCGTAGCACTCATCGTAGCGGGTGACGTCCGCATACTTCTGGAGCGTATCGTAGAGGGTCTGCATCTCGAAGAACCCTGTCTTGTCCTGGGCCAGTGTTGCGCGGTTGAAGGTATGCCCGCCGAAAGGCCGCTGGGCTATGCGTCCGTCGGAGCGTCTGGACCACGGGATTCCCCAGTGGTCCAGCTGGATTATCTCCTTGGGAAGCTCCTGGACGAAATGTGAGACCACATCCTGGTCGGCCAGGAAGTCGCTTCCCCTGACCGTATCCCAGGAGTGAAGATCGAAGCTGTCTCCTTCCTCGGTACGCAGCACTGCCGCTGTGCCTCCCTCGGCGCATACGGAGTGTGACCGCATGAGCTGGACCTTGGAGACCACGGCTATGTCCAGCTCTCCTTTGCTTATCCTGCCGGCCTCGATGGCCGCTCGCAGTCCGGCGAGCCCTGAACCCAAAATGACTATGTCGTGCGCTATGTCCCTTGTCATACAGCCTCTTTTACCCGGTATTTTGCCTTTCCTTCTTCGTAAAGGTCGCCGCCGTGGGCGTCGTTGACGACGGTAACGGGGAAATCCTCCACCTCGAGCCGTCTCACCGCCTCGGCGCCGAGGTCCTCGTAGGCCACGACTTCGGCCTTCTTGATGGACCTGGAAATCAGCGCTCCCGCCCCGCCGATGGCAGCGCAGTAAACCGCTTTGTGCTTCTTCATGGCATCCTTAACAGCCTGTGAACGCATGCCCTTGCCGATCATCCCTTTGAGTCCAAGCTCCATCAGCCGGGGCGAGTACGGATCCATGCGCCCGCTTGTCGTCGGCCCCGCTGAGCCGATGACTTCTCCTGGCTTTGCGGGTGTGGGTCCCATATAATAAATGATTTGACCCTCGATTTCGATTGGGGGCTTCTCTCCCCTGTCAAGTGCCTCGATGAACCGCTTGTGGGCGGCATCGCGGGCCACGTAGATGACGCCGTTGAGAAGGACCTGATCGCCGGCCTTCAGCTTTTCCACGGTATCATTATCCATCGGCGAAGTAATGCTTGTTGCCATATTTCCCTCCTACAGGACCGCCTCTTTGTGCCGCGCGCTGTGACACTGGAGATTTACCGCAACGGGCAGACTTGCCACATGCGCAGGGAAGGTCTCCACGTGAACGGCGAGAGCGGTGATTTTGCCCCCGTATCCCATAGCGCCGATGCCCAACTTGTTCACCCGCTTCAGGATTTCCCTTTCAAGGTCGGCGACCTCGGGGTCGGGATTCGGCTCGCCCACCTTGCGCATCAGACTCTTCTTGGCCAGCATCATCGTCCTCTCCGCCGTTCCTCCTACTCCAACCCCTACAACAACCGGCGGGCAGGGGTTGCTCCCCGCCTCATCCACCGCCCTGACGACGAAGTCCAGAACTCCCTGACGCCCACTGGCCGGCGTGAGCATTCCCAGTCGGGCCATATTCTCCGCACCGCCGCCTTTGGGCATGGCGATTATCCTGAGCTTATCCCCGGGAACTATATCCGTATAGATAATTGCTGGCGTGTTGTCCTTTGTGTTTACCCTGAAAGAAAAGGGCTGGCTCAACATGGATTTCCGCAGGTACCCCTCTGTGTAACCCTGGGCTACCCCTTCGTTTACCGCCGTGTAGAGGTCGCCGCCAACTATGCAGGCCTCCTGGCCAAGCTCCAGGAAGACCACGGAACTGCCGGTGTCCTGGCAGAGGGGAATGCTGTCCCTGGCGGAGATATCCGAATTTTCCAGGATTCTGTCCAGAACGTCCCTGGCGATGGGGGATTCTTCCTCTTCCCGTGCCTTCTTGAGGGCCGAGAGCACGTCCTCCGGCAGGTGAACGCACGCTTCCCGGAAAAGACTGGATACGGTTTCTTTAACGTCACTGGCCTTGATTTCTCTCATTGGTCCTCCTTGGCTATGTCACCGCGGGAGGTATACATCCCGCTCTTACCAGGGCGTCATGGGTTTCCCGTGCCTCGGTGATGATGGACTCAACCTTCTTCCACAACTCCTCGCGGCTAATCTGGACCGATGCCACGCCTTCCTTCTGGGCCTCCATGCCGACATCGACCGCCTCCTGAATGAATGCCTCCGGCTGCTCCATCGTCGGTGTGATGTAGTCTTCGTTCATGCCGTGCTCTTCGGCGTATTTCGCCAGCGACTCAGCGGCCGTTACGCACATGTCATCGGTGATGGTACTTGCCTGTACATCGAGGACGCCGCGGAAGATGGCGGGGAAGCCTATGGAGTTATTAACCTGATTGGGGAAATCGGACCTGCCGGTGGCTACGATCCTGGCCCCTGCCTCTTTGGCTTCCCAGGGCCATATCTCCGGTATGGGATTGGCGCATACAAAGCATATAGAGTCTTTAGCCATTCCCTTGATATGCTCCGGCGATATTACATCTGGACCCGAATGCGAAAGTGAGATGAGTACATCAGCACCCTGGAGTGCCTCGGTGAGTCCGCCTGTTTTGTTTTCGGCGTTGGTAGTCTGAATGAAGTTCCACTTATCAGCATATTGCTCTTTGTTTTTCTCGATATCTTCCCGTCCTTTATGAAGTATGCCCTTGCTGTCAACTACTATGGCGTTCCCCGGATTGATACCGAAGTGAAAGAGGACCCTGGCAATGGCTACGTTGGCCGCCCCTGAGCCATTAAAGACGACTCTCGCATCGCCGATTCTCTTATTGACGATCTTGAGGGAGTTTATCAGTCCGGCGGTGGTGATCGCTGCTGTCCCCTGCTGGTCATCGTGCCACACGGGGATCTTTGCCTCCGCTCTTAAGCGATCCAGTATGTAAAAGCACTTGGGATTGGCGATGTCCTCTAGATTTATGCCGGCAAATGATGGCTCAAGCCACTTGACCACCTGGATTATCTCGTCGGGGTCCTTGGTATCGAGGCAGATGGGCACGGCGTCCACGCCGCCGAGGTACTTGAACAGGAGACATTTCCCTTCCATAACCGGATATCCTGCCTTGGGACCTATGTCTCCAAGGCCCAGAACCCGCGTGCAATCGGAGACCACGGCCACCGTGTTCCAGCGGTTGGTCAGCTCATTCATTTTCGATTCATCAGCCTGTATCGCCTTGCAGGGCTCGGCGACGCCCGGGGTGTAGTAGATGGCGAAGTCGTTGAAATCCCTGACCTGGCATTTGGGCACCGTTTGCATTTTCCCGCGGTAATCAGCGTGAAGCTTCATGGCATCCGCTGCCGGCTTCTTTGCCTTTTCCAGGAGTTCCTCTTTGGTCGGTTTCTTTGCCATAGTTCTCCTTTTTAGATGTTCAAATTGCTGGAAGCAATCTTATAGCTTGGCTGCTTCCTGTGCAAATCACTCCTCTGGTGATGTAAATCACGGCGAATAGCAACGAGTTATCGAGATTGTACTATGCAGAGTGGGGTGCTGTCAAGCTATCGACTTAGAAGAATCTCAAAATCCGTCGATAGGGATCTCAAACAGTCTCTCTTACCAGTGCTGGGACACCAGGAAGTGATGAGGAAACATAGAAAGGCCCTTTGAAGGGGAACACGGCGCGCCCGGTGGGACTCGAACCCACAACCCCCGGTTCCGAAGACCGGTGCTCTGTCCGACTGAGCTACGGGCGCCAGCTTCAAATTCTACCATTTACGGATGCCAAAATCCAGATTTATCAACAGCTTTCTCGATCAATTTGCCCTGTGTCAATCCTAGAACAGCGAGCTACCGCCCAGTAGCAATCCCTGAACCAAGAAAACGAGCACCATATAGGTGATCCACCCCACCATGCATGTCGCAAGCGCTCGACCCGTCGAGAAATCCAGAGCCTGTCTTACCGCTATAACTCCCGCAATGAGCGCCCATACCGAAACCGCAAAGGCGATAAGGGTTCCAAGAAATGGGATGAAGGAAAAGAAACTCAGCACCCTGGGGGAATTGGAGAAACCAATGGTCCTCAAAAGTTCCCCATACGTTGCTGACGTCTCTGGACCCTTGAACACCTTGGTACCCAGCCAGTAGGCAAAAAACGACCAAGTAACCCAGCCAGCGATGGCTGCAAGGATTCCACCTATCAATGCCCAAACAAAGGCTGACCCCCCTTCCACCCGCAGAGCAGCGATACCTGATCCCAGACCGCTCGCCACACTCGCTATCAACACAGCCTGAAACGCCTGCCCGTTGGCTTTACTATCAGCCTCGACTTCCTCATAAAGATTAACATCCAGCTTCGCAGCCCGCACCATTCTGCTTACAAGCGAATTCGCCATCCTTTCCTCCTTCCAAAACAATACTGTCCAGGCCAAGACATTTTGGCCAGCTTGCTGGTATTGTAACCCTTTCCAAGCGCTTTACGCAACTCTCCATATCACTAATACCTGAACCACGGCATCATTGTATCATATAAGTAGGACACAAAAAGTTCTCGGCATAATCTGTCAGTAATGTGATTTAGAAAAGCAAAACCGCCAAAACCGTGGAAAAAGAAAAGCTTTTGTACTACTATAATCTTTAGAGGCAGGAAATGAGGAGATTCCGACAATGAAATGCGCAATAGCAGGCGCAGGGGTTGCAGGTGCAGTTCTATCCCATGTGCTGAGACAAAAAGGAGTCAAGTTCTCCATTTACGGCAAGGCCACTCAGACCGCTTGTGGAATACGGAGCTGTGGGTGGGGCGTACAGGAGAGCATGCTAAGGTTGCTGAAAAGTATAGGGATAGACCCCACTCCGTTTATTCTCTCTCACCACGCAACCATCAGACTTGGCAGGATCACTCTGCCAACTTCAACATACTCCATAGACAAACCAGAGCTTATACAGCAATTGCTTGGTTCTGAGAAAGTAGACACAGCACCGCCCCCTCTCAGTGATTTTGATGTTGTAGTCGATGCCACAGGAGTGAGAGCCTACAGTCCTCCGGCGAATGATGAAAAGATAGCCAATACCTTTCAGGTGCACGTGAAGCTGCCAGGAAAAACACAACTCAAATTTGACTTCATACAGGGCGGATATCTATGGACCATACCTCTTGCCGATGGTGAAGCACATATAGGCGGCGGATCATCCTCGCTCGCGAGCGCTGAGATAGAGAGACTGGTCTGGAAAAGGGTAGAGGAATATAAAGCAAGTGAGATGTGCAGTTGCTCCGACTCGATAAGATTCCCGGAGCCCAGTTCTTCAATCGTGAACGGGAACGTTGTTGCCGTCGGTGAAAGCGCCGGGCTTGTCATCCCCTACCTTGGGGCAGGCATTTATTCAGCGGCGGAAAGCGCCCTGATTACAGCGCAGCACATAGGAGCAGGGAACATACAAGCCTGCGAAAAGGCCATCAGGAAAAGGTTTGGATGGCTTCGCGGAGTTCGGGAAGCTGTGGACATGCTGGAAAACGGTAAATTGCCTCTATCATCTTTGATCAGTATTCATAGAGCCTTGAAGTACCAGGATGCAAAACCGAAGCTAACAGATCTCGTGCGGCTCAGAGAAACACTGTTGGCAGCCAATAGAGGCGTCGATTCAGGACCACGACTTAACGTGTCCGACGATAATTTCCAAAGCTTCGAACATATCCGGCGAGGGTAAAGCATACTGAGTTCTGATCCTAGCATACTCAGACTCAGGTTCCGGGAATATCTGAATAGCCCCCTTGTGATCCGCCTGCAACAGCAGATCATTCAAATAGGAGTCAAAGTTGAGGCCCTGTGCCAGGGAATCATTTCCTTTCCAGTCAATACTAACCGTCTTACCCCAAAGAGGCGAGCTTTTTCTTTTGCTCATTTTGGTCTTTTCACTGGTTTCCATTCCAAGCGTAAGCGGACTTTTTACAAGGTAGTCGAGGTAGTAGTTCGCTCCCTGCTGGGTAGCCACACCGATGACATTTATCGACTCTATATTCTTGCCACTCAAGGTGATAGCCCCCACTGGTTTCTCTCCCCACGAGCCCTTCAGACCATTATACTGCTCACCGCCTTCCTCAAGTATAAACGCATCCAGACCAATGGTGAGGAGGAGGTCGTGGAGTTTCATCACTTTTTTCGGGCCACCCTTCTTCTGACTTGCCAAGGCGAAACCCAACCCTACAATCGCCGATACAGCAATCGCTATCCCCGTAAAGTCACTAAGTTCCATCCTGCGCCCTTACTACATAACGTAACATCGCTACGAAGATATAATAATTCAGATAGCCCTTCTAAGCAAGAATTTTGGATGCGATAAACAATTGCGAAATCCACGGAGATTTCGTAAAATGACGTAGGCAGTTATTAACCTGGATGAAAGGAAGAGACCACATGAATAAAGCAAAGACAATCTGGCTAAACGGCGAACTGATTCCCTGGGAGCAGGCCACAGTACATGTTCTAACCCACGCGCTGCACTATGGGACCGCGGTATTCGAAAGCATAAGGTGTTATGAGACATCAGAGGGGCCAGCGCTGTTTCGCACAAGGGAGCATATGCAAAGGCTGCTCAATAGCGCCAAGATATATCAGATGAAGATACCGTACTCACTTGATGAGCTATGTGAAGCCGTCAAGAAAGTAGTCAACGCAAACCAATTCAGGGAATGCTACGTTCGCCCAATTGCCTTTTATGGATTTAACGAGATGGGAGTGAATCCTCGCAATAATCCAGTTGACGTATCGTGCGTTGCATGGGAATGGGGAGCCTACCTCGGCGACGAGGGGATAGAGAAAGGCATTCGCTGCAAGATATCCTCGTGGCAGCGCGTGGACTCACGTATGCTCCCGACACTGTCTAAAGCATCCGCGAACTACGCCAATTCAGTTCTGGCCAAGCTAGAAGCACTGGATGCAGGTTTTGATGAAGCGATAATGCTCAATTCCAACGGCCGGCTGTGTGAGGGAAGCGGAGAGAATCTATTCATCATCAAGGATGGCACACTGATTACCCCTCCACCTAGCTCCGGGGCTCTGATCGGGATAACCATGAACTCAGTAATAGCTATCGCCCAAGATATGGGCATTCCCTTTGCCAACAAAGAGCTTACTCGCGAGGAACTGTTCCTGGCCGACGAGGCATTCCTCACCGGAACAGCAGCAGAGATCACTCCTATAAGAGAAGTAGATGGCAGGCCAATTGGCAACAATGGTCGTGGGGAGATAACGACCAGAATCCAATCAAAGTTCTTCGATGTGGTTAGAGGTAAAGACAAACAATACAACCACTGGCTAGATTTCCTCTAGCTACGGGCCTTACCCCATATTGTAGAGTTTCTCTCTGAGAGCAGTAGCTACATGCTCGGGCACGAAGTGCTCAACGCGTCCGCCAAGCTCAGCTACTTCCTTTAGAAGGCTAGAGCTGACAAACTGGTACTGTGCGCTTGTCATCATACACATTACCTCTATCTCAGGGACCAGCTTCTTGTTCATCAATGCCATCTCAAATTCACCCTCAAAATCACCAGCCATTCGCAACCCGCGAACAATCACCTTGGCATTACATCTCCTGGCGAAATTAACAGTTAAATCAGTGTATGATTCCACACGCACCTTTGGTATATGACCTACGGCTTTTTGCATTAGCTCTACCCGCTCCTCGGGCGTGAACAGGAGATTCTTCCGGGGAATAGTGAAAACACCGACAATGAGTTCGTCAAAGATCCCCACAGCCCGTGAAGCGATATCAATGTGACCATAGGTAACTGGATCAAAACTCCCTGGGTAAAGAGCGATAGTCAATTCTCCCTCCTTGTACACCGAAATATGGAGACACGCGTATCGCCGTGCCGGATAGTTCGAACCGTTTGAAAATGCCCGTATGCCGTCTCCGGGGCCCACCTCGAGGAATGCTCCATCACAATCACACTTTTCTCGTCTACCAAACGAGAATTCACAATCTCTTCCAGTATCTTATCGCGAGAAAAATCTTCATACGGCGGGTCCAGTAAAACAAGGTTGTATGGTCCCTCCAGTATTGCCAAAGCCCGTACAGCGTCCAGACAATGAACTTGAGCCCGCTGAATAAGCCCCGTAGCCCTTAAATTATCTTTGATGAGAGAGCAGCACCGGGGATTCTTTTCAACGAAGTCCGCATTTCCCCCACCCCGACTCAAAGCCTCAATGCCAAGTGCTCCTGTCCCTGCATACAGGTCCACTGTCCGCGACCAATCAACTAGGAGCGTCTCCAAACTGGAAAAAATCGCCTCGCGAACCCTCTCGCTGGTTGGGCGAATATGCGGCACTTTTGGCCACTTCAGGGGATGTCCTTTAGACTCACCAGCGATTACTCTCATCGTTCTAAAGACGGAAACGTAACATTTAGCTATTCAAAGATCGATCTCAAGCTGCTTTATATCGCTGCAACTTTCAGGTCCAGCTGGTACTCCTTTAGGATATCCCGTATGAGGGCCGCTGTCTTCTCATCGGGAACAGTAAGAGGCAGACGGGGTTTGCCAACATTAAATCCAACCTGATTGAGTGCATATTTTATCGGGATGGGATTGGCAACAGCGAACAGGGCATCAAACAGAGGAAGAAGCCCGCGATGAATCCTTCCAGCTTCCTGTATCTGTCCCTCAACAGCACTGGTTATCATCTTTCTTATCTGCAGCCCAACCAGATGGGACGCAACACTGATAACTCCATAGCCGCCAATGGAGAGTATAGGCAAAGCATCATGGTCATTGCCGCTGTAAACCAAAAAGTCCTCATCGGTCCCGCTTATAATCCTGGCTATCTGACTGAGATTGCCACTGGCTTCCTTTGTCCCGATAATATTATCTATTCGGGACAACCTGATAGTGGTCTCCGCCGACAACGCGGCAACCGTGCGCCCCGGCACATTATAAAGTATGCAAGGCAAACCAGTGCTCTCAGCTACGGTTTTGAAGTGCTCATACAGACCTTCCTGGGTCGGCTTGTTATAATAAGGGACCACAAGTAGGCATGCATCAACTCCGATTTCCTCTGCTTGCTTGGTTGCCTCCAGAGCCTCCGCTGTGCTGTTGCTGCCTGTGCCAGCTACCACAACACCTCGCTCACCTACAGCCGACTTCACCTCAGCAAATAAACGCTTTTCCTCATCACGAACAAGGGTAGGTGATTCGCCGGTGGTCCCCACAATCACTACGCCCTCACTGCCCGAGCCCAGCAGAGCCAGTGCCAGCTTCTTGGCCTGCTCGTAATCCACCTTACCGTCTTCATCAAACGGCGTTACCATAGCTGTGAGAAGGCGACCAAGCTTTGCCATGTAAACTCCCTTCCATTGGTATACTATATTACGTTATTACGTTCCTTTTCGTCAACTCTTCAGCGATCTGGACAGCATTAAGAGCGGCTCCCTTGCGCAGATTGTCCGAGACAATCCACATAGCCAACCCATTGGGATGGGAAGCATCACTACGTATCCGCCCCACGAAGACTTCATCCCTCCCAGCAGCGGATTGCGCCAGCGGGTAGAGGCTAATATCCAGATCATCAAATACTATAATCCCCCGCGAATTCTCCAGTATTCCGCGTGCCTCAGCAGGGTTCATAGGCTTGGAAAACTCAACATGTACAGCCTCGCTATGACCAATGTGTACAGGAACGCGGGCACACGTCGCGGATATGTTGAGACCATCAGCATGCATGATTTTCCTCGTTTCCTGCACCAGCTTCCACTCCTCTTTGGAATACCCGTTGTCCAGAAACACATCGATATGCGGCAGAACATTGAAGGCAATCTGATGCGGGTAAACATGCGGCGTAACCTCTTTCCCTTCCATCAGCGCGGAGGTCTGACTGGACAGCTCCTCCATTGCCTCTTTCCCACTGCCCGAGACCGCCTGGTAGGTATCTACAACAATTCTTTTAATGGGGTTGACCCTGTGCAAGGGATAAAGCGCCACCACCATCTGAATAGTGGAGCAATTGGGATTAGCGATGATTCCTGGATGGTAGTCAACGTCTTCGGGATTTACCTCGGGCACCACAAGCGGAACATTCTCTTCCATTCTAAAGGCAGAGCTGTTATCCACGACTACTGCCCCCGCTTTCACCGCCTCAGGAGCGAATGTGCGACTTGCTCCGGCCCCAGCGGAGAACAGCGCTAAATCGACGCCGTCAAAGGACTCACTGGTGGCTTCTTCAACTTCCAGCTCCTCGTCACCGACAAGAAGCTTCCTCCCAGCGGAGGCACCAGAGGCAAGGAGACGAAGAGAGGACATCGGGAAATCCCGCTCCTTGAGTATCTTTATAAATTCCTGCCCCACAAGTCCCGTGGCGCCCAGAATAGCTACTCGTAAATCTCGCATGTTACCCCCAGAATGCAGCATCTCATCCTTTCGGTAGATCTACGCATGAGATTACTGGATAAGCATGGAATACATTATCACAATCCCATAAGCTTGTCCAGACCGATGACCAGACTCTTCAACTTCACCACTTCCTTTACGGCGAGTATAATGCCCGGGCCGTAACCCTCCCTGTTGATCTGATCATGGCGAATACGCAGAGTCTGGCCCAGCGTCCCCAGAATCACTTCCTGGCTGGCCACAAACCCAGGCGAGCGCACACTGTGTATACCTATGCCGCTGATCTCGGCTCCACGCCCCCCAGGCAAGTTCTCCTTTTGTGATTCGGGGTAAGTGAAATCGGCTTTTTTAGCTTTGGCCATCTCCTTTGCCGTCATCACAGCGGTCCCCGAAGGAGAATCTAGCTTTTTCTCGTGGTGCATCTCCACTATCTCCGCATAGTCAAAGAACCTGGCAGCTATGCTGGAGAGGTGCATCATGAGGACAGCGCCCAGCGAAAAGTTGGGAGCCACAACGGCGCCTACGCCATGCTGCTGCGCCAACCTGTCTATCTCATTAAAATCGTCATCGGACAGGCCAGTCGTGCCCACCACCACGTTTACATGGTGCTCGGTTGCGGTGCGTATCGCGGGCATGGCCGCATCATGTTGGGTAAAATCCACCATCACATCAGGGGTGTAATTCTTAAGTAGCGATTCGAGGTTTCTAGAAAGGGGAACCTCACCTGCACCATCCGGGAGATGGAGGGCATCCCGCTCCGCCTTTACGTCAACCGCCCCCGTGATTTGCAGTTCGGGGTCGCCGCAAACTGCATTGATAACCGCTTGCCCCATCCTCCCCAAAGCACCGTGAACAATGACCTTTATCATCTACAAGACCCTCTCTTCATATTGCTGGGGAATAAAGATTGCCCCCCACGAGGCAGACAGACAATAACCAGTTCAGATGTCAGTTAATGAACTGTATTAATACCTTCGCTTACTCGCTGAAGGTTTCCCGGAAGGACCGCCCGAGCGGTCATGCCCCCTGCCACCTTTGAACTTGCCGGAGGAGCGCTCCCTGGAATTACTCTCTTCTCCGGGTACCCTCCGGCTTATCGAACAAAGCCTTTCTGGAAAGCTTTATCTTCCCCTGAGGGTCAAACCCAATCACCTTGACGGTGACTTCATCACCAAGCGATAGAACGTCCTCGACACTCCGCACGTGGTAGTGTTCCAATTCGCTGATGTGTACAAGTCCGTCCTTACCAGGGAGTATTTCAACAAAAGCCCCAAAACTGGTAATAGAGTTCACCTTACCCGTATAGATCTCCCCGATCTGGGGGTCACGGGTCAGGCCCTCTATAATGCTCACCGCCTTCTGGCATGATTCCTCATCAGGAGCGCCAATTGTAACAGTTCCGTCAGAATCGACATCGATATTGGCGCCGGTATCCTGAATAATGGACCTCACGACTCTGCCTCCGGGCCCAATCACTTCACGAACCTTCTCCTGAGGAATGGTTAACCTTGTCATCTTGGGGGCATACCGGCTAAGATGGGGTCTGCTGGCACTTATCGTCTCGCCCATTTTTTGGAGAACGAAAAGCCGTGCCTCCCGCGCCTGTTTGAGGCCGGTCTCAACAATATCATATGCTATGCCCTTTAACTTCAAATCCATCTGCAACGCGGTAATCCCCTCAACGGTACCAGCCACCTTGAAGTCCATGTCCCCGAAGAAGTCCTCCATTCCCTCTATATCAGTGAGAACGGCATGTTTCCCATCCTCACCGGTGATAAGCCCCATTGCGATTCCGGCCACAGGGGCTT
>JBKGZM010000026.1:0-24453 GCA_046545575.1 Dehalococcoidia bacterium | reverse complement strand
AAGTAGAAGTCAAGATTCTCAATATAGACAGAAACGAGGTCGAGGAGAAGCTGCGTTCCCTAGGGGCCGAGAAAGAATTCGATGGCGAAGTCCATGCACTCTTCTTTGACTTTCCTGATAAATTGATCACCGACGACAGTGGAATGTTAAGACTGAGGAAGGTCGGAGAAAGGACACAGCTTACCTTCAAGAGAGCAGTTTCCAGCGATGAAACGAAGATCCGCGATGAACGTGAAGTGGAGATATCCGACTTCGACACTGCAAGGGATATTTTACAGTCCATGGGCCTCTCCGTATGGCTGGAAATGAGGAAACATAGGACAACCTATTCCCTGCTTGGCGTCCACTTTGAGTTTGATAAACACCACGACCAGTACGAATTCATCCCGGAGTTCCTGGAGATCGAAGCCGTGGATCCTGACACGGTTTATAAGTACGCTCAAACGCTCGGCTTCAAGAAGGACGATTGCAAACCCTGGACAATCCTCGATATCGTAAGGAACCTCTACCCCGACAAACAGCTTTAGGGACTATGGCGGACTGTCAAGGACTCACCTAATCCCGCAGAGCCCCCCACCTCAAGCAGAGCGGCATTAAAGCATCTCATTACATCGACCACCTATGTATTGACCTATGCACCCATATTGCCTATACTATAGTTCCAGTATGAAACTATTGAAAGGTGGAATATAACTACTATGGAACGAAAATATTTTGACGAGCAGGCGGATTCAGTGGTTTACGGTTTTATGCAAGTATGGAATAAATTTGAGGCCACGCTCTCGAAAGAACTTTCCCAAGTTCAGGAGCGGCTCAACACAGGGGCTGAGCCTCAGCCAACCTCCAAGCATGAGCTTTTCTATCGAGTGAGCAGTAGCATGCAGGATAAAGAGAGCGTTACAATGGGTGAGCTAAGCAGGATCATGTCAGTCCCCATGAGCACGGCCACTCGAATAGCCGATTGGCTGGTGGATAATGGTTATTTCGAAAGGTGGCCGGATCCCGAGGACAGGAGGGTGATCCGTGTTTCCCTCACCCCTGCCGGTAAGGAAGTTCATAATACAATAGATAACTATGTTAAGGAGAGAATCGAACAAATTCTCTCATGCCTCACCAGGGAAGAGCAAAGTATCTTGCTCACCCTTATGGGCAAAGTGGTCTATGGTTTGAAGGAGACGGCTAATTAAATCCTTTTCACTCCCGCAATAACTAGTTCCGCATTGAAATATTATTTATCTGGAATAAAGTAGGCAAGCATGGGCATTCTCAAATTATCCCTTTTTCTGGCCTGGAAGTCGATCCTTAAGGGGAACCGATGGTCACTGGTTCTCATTATCCTGGTCATGTCTCTCAGCTTTGCCAATCTTTTGCTTACTCCCTCTATTCTGGCGGGAATCACCGAGACCCTGAATAAACAGCAGATCAATACCCTGTATGGCAACATCGTTATCGATCCTCAAGATGATGATTATTACCTCAATAACGCAGAGGAAATACAGAGAAAAGTGGCGCAAGTGAGCGGAGTGGAGAGTGTGGCATCTCACTTAAGCACCAGTGCCTCTATCGAATATGAGTGGCATGATAAACTCTCCTTTACAGATAAGGGTAAAAGCGGAAACTGGAACATAGTCGGCATCGAACCTTCTCGTGAGAGGCAGGTAACGACAATTCATGAACACATTATCGAGGGGAGCTACCTGGATACCAACGACAGGGATGAAATCCTCCTGGGAGTTGAAATCGCCGGCGGCGAGAAGGCCGAGACATCATCCTTTCTTACCCTCGAAGGGGTCCGGGTGGGTGATGAGGTGCGGGTTACATATCCGAATGGTATTACCAGGGACTATACGGTAAAGGGAATTTTCAAAGCCAGAGAGATAACACAGGCAGACCGTCAGGCATTCGTGACCCGGCAAGAGATGGTATCCGTGCTGGGGCAAACAGCCTTCCATGACCGGGCAAGTCAGATTGTGGTGAAGACCGAGCCAGGAGCTAACCAGGATCAAGTAATGAGGGATATCAGTGCCCTTAGCCTGGATACGCAACCAAGAGGATGGCAAGAATATGGAGGGGCTCTGGCAGGTATAGTCTCAAGTTTTGACGTGATCGCCGGGCTCATCAGCGGGATCGGACTCATAGTAGCTGGTATAGTCATGTTTATAGTCATTTACATTAACGTCATAAACAAGAGACGGCAAATAGGCATAATGCGAGCCATCGGGATTAGAAGGGATGTCATCGTTTATTCATATCTCACTCAATCACTTTTCTATGCGGCTCTGGGAGTGATCGTCGGGGGACTGATGTTCGGGTATGGCATTCAGCCTTATTTTGAATCCAACCCTCTTGTTCTCCCGATTGGCCTGATGGAACTAGCGATCGAAGCATCCACTGTTCGAGATGCCGTTCTGGGATTGATTGTGGCCGGGGCACTGGCAGGTATTATACCAGTCCTGAGCATTATTAGAGAGAGTATTATAAGGTCGATTTGGGGGTAAAAGTAAGGATGATCAGAATAAGTGGTTTAAAGAAAATCTATGGCCATGGCACAAGTGCAACACATGCGCTTAAAGGTGTAAGCCTGGAGGTCGAAGAGGGAGCGTTTGTGGCCATTATGGGCAGGAGTGGCTGAGGCAAATCGACTCTCCTGCACATCCTGGGGCTCTTGGACATGCCAACAAGCGGTGAGGTTTGGATCGACGGAAGCGATGTCTTGAGATTACGTGAAAGGGACAGAGCTGGATTCAGGCTGGCTAAACTGGGATATGTCTTCCAGGAGTCATCATTAATTCCTGAGTTGACAATTCTAGAGAATGTCTACGCACCCGCTATGTGTCTTGACCGTGAGAATAACTATAAGAAACGAGCACTGGAACTCCTGGATACAGTGGGGCTTGGAGACCGCGTAAAACACCATCCCAGCGAGGTCTCAGGCGGTGAACAACAAAGAGCTGCGATAGCCAGGGCCCTGATAAACCGTCCACAGATACTCCTCGCGGACGAGCCAACGGCCAACCTTGACCTTGCGTCAGCCAAGATGGTGCTTGACCTCTTCAGCAAGTTCAACAAAGAATACAACCAGACAATTGTAATGGTGACACATGAACCCGAGGATGAGAAATACGTCGACAGGGCGATATGGTTGGGAGACGGACTGGTAATTGAAAGCGGAAAACCCTCGGCAGCCTAAGGTTAATATCTACCGCTTCGTCCTTCCCGCTGATTTAGATACCACAGCCTTTATGGTAAAATAGCAAAGGGTTAGACGAACATGAGCAAACCAGTTATCGCTATCGTAGGACGGCCAAATGTAGGAAAATCCGCTTTATTCAATCGGCTTGCGGGACAGCGGTTGGCCATTGTGGAAGAAGTCCCGGGAACGACGCGTGACCGGTCCTATGCTGACATATCATGGGATGACCGTGATGTAATCCTGATCGATACCGGCGGGATGGAATTGACCCCCGATACAAGCATCGCGCAAAGGGTCAAAGAGCAGGTAGATATCGCCATTCAAGAGGCTGATGCTATAATCTTCCTTACAAGCGTGAAAGAAGGAGTTACAATCCCCGACAGGGAGATAGCCGAAACCCTCCGGCGCTCCAATAAACCAGTGGTCCTGGCTGTGAATAAGTGCGATAACGAGGAGCGTGAGAGACAGGCCTTTGAGTTCAGCGAACTTCCGCTTCCTCAACCAGTGGCGATCAGTGCCTATCACGGTACAGGCATTGCTGACATGATGGAAAGCATATCCTCTCTACTCCCTTATACTGATGCCCCATCCCCTCCCATCCCCGACGTCACAAAGATCGCCATTCTCGGTCGCCCCAATGTGGGTAAATCAATGCTTCTCAATTCCCTGTTAGGCCAGGAACGGGTTCTTATCGACGAAGAGCCGGGTACTACTCGCGACTCTATAGATACGATAGTGGAGCGAGATGGGCAAAAGGCTCTGTTTATCGATACTGCTGGAATCAGGAGACGGGGAAAAGTAACACAGGGGGTTGAAAAGTACAGTGTCATGAGAGCCGTCAGGTCCATCGACCGGGCGGATGTGTGTCTCCTCGTCATGGATGCTTTGGAGCTGGCGACCGCTCAGGATGCCCATGTAGGGGGCTACATAAGGGATGCATACAAGGGGACACTGCTTGTGGTCAATAAATGGGATCTGGCCCCGCAGCTGGGACTAACAGAAGAAGAATGCACGGACAGGATCAGGGCGAACCTGAGATTCCTTCACTATGCCCCAATCCGCTTTGTCTCCGCCCAGTCTGGATTTGGAATAGACGATATCCTTCCGGCAGCAGAGGAAATAAACGAGGCGAGAAAGAAACGCATCGACGATAATGAGCTGAAACAGACAGTGGCTGATCTGGTTGAAAACCACCCTCCAATGAGCAAAAGGCGATTTCGCATTCGTAATGTTATCCAGGCGAATACCATTCCCCCGACCTTTGTCTTTGCGGTCAGTAACCCGACCCTGGTCCACTTCTCGTACAGACGTTATCTTGAAAACGGGTTAAGGGATATCTTCGGATTCACAGGCACTCCTTTGAGGCTGATTTTCAAAAAGAAACTCAACGAGAAGTGATGGTCTTGAAAATCGTTGCCATAATTGCATTGGGCTACTTCCTCGGCGCTATCCCGTCAGGGTTGATAATTGGTAAGCTGGCTCGTGGCGTCGATGTGCGGCAGTACGGGAGCGGAAGGATAGGGTTCGCCAACGTGCTGCGGGCTGCGGGAGGAAAGGCCGGCGCGGCGACATTCTGTGCTGATGTAGGGAAAGGTGCCCTTGCCGCTTTCCTGGGTGGGGTAGTATTTGGGGGAACTGTGGCAACGGCAGGGAGTGTCCCCTTTGATATCCACGGTGCACAGGCTTTAGGTGCAGCAATGGCGATAGTGGGCCATAACTGGCCGGTTTACACCAGGTTCGATGGCGGACGAGGAGTTGATACGGCTCTGGGCGGGCTCATGGCTATGTGCTGGTGGGCTGGACTCGGGTGCCTTGCGATTGGGCTGGCTATTATCTTTATTTCACGCTACGTTTCCGTTGGATCTATGCTCGGGACTTTTAGCAGTGTTGTGATACTGGCGGGCCCTGTGGCTGTGGGCTACCAGCCTGTGGAGTACCTGATTTACGGGGCGGTTGCAACCGCTCTGGTCGTCTTCCAGCACCGCGATAACATCGGCCGGCTCCGGGCGGGAACCGAGCGAAAGTTGGGACAAAAGGCAGACCGGAGAGCGCAAGCTCAAGGTTAGAGGAATATATGAAAAAAGTCGCAGTCATCGGTACAACAGCGTGGGGAACAACCCTCGGAGTAATGCTTGCCAGGAACGGGCTTGAGGTAGTCCTCTGGGCAAGAACCGATGAAGAGGCAAGCGGCATGAATGCCAGCCGGGAAAACGTGGCTCACTTGCCCGGTGTCACCTTCCCAGATAAGCTTAATGTTACTGCCTCTCCGTCAGATGCTTTGCAGGAGGCCGATCTGACCATCCTGGCTGTGCCCTCTCAGAATATGCGGAGCAACCTGCATCTCGTAAAGGAACATCTCCGGGGCTCTACCCTGATACTGAGCATCAGCAAAGGCATAGAAATCGAGACAACCAAGCGCATGTCGGAGGTCATTGCCGAGGAGGTTGCACCGGCTCTCAGGGACCGCATAGCCGTTCTCTCGGGACCCAACTTCGCTCAGGAAGTTGTCAAGGGATTGCCTACGGCTACGGTAGTTGCCTCGGCGACCCCGGAGTTTGCTAGGGAGATCCAGCAGGGAATCTCATCGCTTAACTTCCGGGCCTATTTCACTGAAGATGTGGTGGGGGTGGAGATGGGTGGGGCACTCAAGAACATAATGGCCGTATCCGTTGGTATGTCCGATGGACTGGGTTATGGTGACAACACACGCGCGGCACTTATTACCCGTGGCTTGGCCGAGGTCACCCGACTCGGTGTGGCGGCGGGAGCCAATCCACTGACCTTCTCGGGGCTCGCAGGTATTGGAGACCTCATAGCCACGTGTACCAGTCAGCTAAGCCGGAACCATTTTGTCGGTCAGGAGCTGGCCAGGGGAAGGACTCTTGAGAGCATATTAACCTCGATGAACGGCATCGCGGAGGGCGTTGATACTACAGTTGCTGCATTGAGATTGGCTGGCACACTGGGGGTCGAGATGCCGATCACCGAACAGGTCTACCAGGTGCTCCTTGAAGGAAAAGCGGTAAAGGATGCGGTACGCGCTTTAATGGAGCGGGAGCTGAAGCACGAGGGATACTAGACTATAACACTCAAAGCAGCCGGCAGTACCCGGAAGGTTGCGGGTCCCTCGCCCAGGAGTTCGCCTCCGGCCTGGACGAGAATTTGCTCATCCGAGTGCACGGTGAGTTCCTTTGCCTTGTACATCTTGATTTTGGGATGCTCGATATCCCTTCCGCCGTAAAGGCGTGGCAGGGTCTGAACTAATTCAAACTTGTCTATATCCCCTACCACTATCACCTCCAGGAGTCCGTCGTTGAAATTGCCCTCCGGAGCCACAGGCATCCATTTATTGAGGAACTTGCCATTGGCAATCACCAGACTGCATATTCGAATGTCCTCTTCAGCATCATCGATCTTCAGATGAATTTCTTTGTTCTGGTAAACGAACCACGAATGGAGTATCGCGAGCAGATGAGGTGTCGTTCCCCGAAAGAGCTTGAGCGACTCCCCTACCGTTTTGACAACCTGCCCGTCAAATCCAAGGCTTGCAGCATCGATGAAGTACCGCTTTGCCTGTTGACCCTCGTTATAATACTCCGCTATTCCGACGTCGATCCAGGTTTTCCGCGGATTGGCCAGGCGGAGGCAGGCCTGGTGATAGTCACGAGGAATGCTGATGGAATAGGCAAATCCGCTCCCTGTACCACTGTCGATAATCCCCATAGCAACCTCGCCAGCCATACCGGAGCCCAGAATCCCGTTTGCCACCTCATTCAAAGTCCCATCTCCACCGACGGCGACCACGAGATTATATCCGTTGCGGATAGCTTCTCTGGTTAGCTCAGTAGCATGCCCCTTGCTCTGGGTAAATTCATGCTCAAAGCGGAGCCCCGCTGTGGTGAGAGCCTTGCTGATATCCACCCATTTCCTGTTTGTCGAGCCACCGCAGGAAGCCGGATTCACGATTACCTTAATGCAATGCTGGGGATTCATCTCTCTTCAATCGTTTCAAAAATTGCGTCGATTTGAGTTCGCGCTCCAGGAGATATTGAATATATCCCTGTGTTATCTGTTCCAGTTCCTCTCCCAGATCAACCTTCAGGCGAATACGCCTGGCAGTAGTATAATTCTCCCGTTGCAGCAGGCGCAATACCTTGAGGGCGTTCACCGATAGAGGCCGAACGATGGGCTCGGTATACGAACACTCCGAACACAGAACCCCTCCGCCGCTGAAGCTGAAGAAGTTCTGTGTGGGCTCCAGAGCGGACTTGCAGGTGAGACAATGGTAGAGTTCCGGCTGATACCCAACATAGCCCAGCAATTGAACCTCGAAGTATCGAAGAAGCAATTCAGCATTGGGTGCTTCAACGAGAGAATGCAGCGAGTCAAGTAACAACCTGTAAACCTGATAATTCTCCAGCTGGTCGAAGGTAAAAGCGTCGGTCAATTCGACAAGATAAAGCGCCTGGGCCGTCAGCAACAGGTCATCGTGAATCTGGGGGAAACTATCTATGATCTGGCTCTGGGTAAGGGTATCCATATTCCGCCCACGTGCCAGCATCAGCGAACAGCGGGTAAGGGGTTGTACGTGTCCCCCTAATTTACTCGTTGTCCTTCGGGCACCCTTGACCACTACTCTGAGTTTCCCCAGGTTGGGAGTGTACAGGGTGATAACTCTGTCCGCCTCTCTCAAGTTGGCGTGCTTTAGAATAATTGCTTCGGTCTTGTAGATTTTTGTTGCAGGCATGAATGTTGTGCAGACCAGGGCCTTACTGAATATCCCTTCTCCACTGGAGGGCTTGCCCTAGCGTTGTTTCATCCGCATACTCCAGGTCACTGCCCATCGGAAGTCCCCGGGCCAGAGAGGTAACCTTAATCCCGAGAGGACTTATCATACGTTGCAGATACATGGCCGTTGTCTCCCCTTCCAGATTGGGATTGGTGGCCAGGATAACCTCTTCGACGGAGCCATCCTTTAGCCGCCCCATAAGTTCATTCACTTTCAGGCCTTCGGGGCCAATGCCCTCTGCCGGTGTTATAACGCCGTGCAGAACATGGTAGCGCCCTTGAAATTGCCCTGTCCGCTCCAGGGCAAGGATATCCAGGGGCCTTTCCACAACGCAGATTACACTGGAGTCCCGTTTGGGATTACTGCAAATACTGCAGGGGTCGGTATCTGTAATGTTCTGGCAGACGGAGCAAAGGGTTATCTTTTCCTTGACATCGATAATGGCATCGGCGATGGCACGAGCCTCGGCATCGGGCATACGCAGGACATGGTAGGCGAGCCGGGCCGCATTCTTGGGGCCAATACCCGGCAGCTTTTGAAATTCCTCAATGAGATGGGATACGGGCTCGGTTGGAGTTGTAGGTCTATAGTTTAACACTAAAGTTTGCCCTCTCTTGTTTATTCGAGTTCCCTCAACACTTCTTCCAGGCTCGTCTTAAATGATTCCTTGATTTCCCATCTTGTATGTTTATGATGAGGAAACGTCTGTAAGTGCCTATGGTGAGGTGCGTTATCCCAAAAGTACCCATCTTGCGCTCCTTTCAGCTCGATATGAGACTTTGGTGCATTCTCGCTCTAGTAGAATACACAAGTGAGCCCCGCCAAATGACTCCGGTTTACTACAACCCTGGTATATTGAATCCGCCCGTCAACGATCCGAGACGCTTCTCCATCAGGTCTTTGGCTTTCCCCATAGCATCGCTTGTAGCTGCCATGATCATATCCTCCAGCATCTCCACATCTTCAGGGTCCACTACCTCGGGAGAGATCTTTATGGATTTAATATCCTGCTGTCCCGTTACGGTAACGGTTACGGCTCCTCCACCTGCGGTCCCCTCCACAGTCTCATTAGCCAGTTCTTCCTGCGCCTTGGCCATCTTCGACTGCAATTGCTGTGCCTGCTTGAGCATATCCTTTTGTTTCATTCTATCTCTCCTCGTTCATAATCCTGGCTCCACGAGCCATTGCTTCCTTGACCAGGGGATTTTCCTTTGTTGGCGGCGGAGGCTTATCCCCCTTGCCAACTACCGTATAACGTACATTGTAACGTTTCCCGAACACTTGCTCAAGTTTTTCCTCTAAAGCTCGTTTATAATCGCTCTTCTCAAGGTTCCTCTTCTGGAAGCTATCTGTGTAGAAACCCAGGACCAGAGTATTGTTCTCAATGGAAACGGGTCTGCAGGATCGCCTGAGCAAGGCATCTATTTTCCTTGTGGCATCCTTACAGGCCTTTATGAAGTCGTTCCAGTGCTGTTGAATGTGCTCGAGTTCGGATACTCCCTCGGGCCGTGGAATGGTTTGCGGCTCAGAAGGTACTGCTGCCTCAGGCTCGGCTTCGTCGGGTTCGCTTGCGATGGTTGGCTCATCTGAGTCGATGCTTTCCTGGGTCTGAGTCGATGCTTTTGGCTCCTCAGTTTTATTAGTCTCCTGTTTGTCCTTCGCCTGAGGCTTTGCTTTCTTCTCCGACTTCGGCTGGGGCTCTGACCCGGACAGGGAATAGTCCACCAGCGCGATTTCCAGAGGAAGCGTAGACTGAGGACTGTACCGGAAATCGACTTGTGAGAAGAGCTTTATAACCTGCGATAGCTCATCCAGAGAGATATCTTCGCCAAGCCTCTCCATTTCCTCTATCTCCTCATCGGTGAGTCCAACTGTCCCGCTGGCATTTGCCTTGACCAGAAGCATATTTCTCAGGTAATCCACAAGCTCACGGTTGAATTGACGCAGGTCCAACCCGTCATTCGCGACGTCGTTTATGGTTGTAAGTCCCCTGGACATGTCCTTCGCCAGTATCGACTCGATCAAACCCTTTATGCGCGCATCGCCTGTGAGTCCCAGCTCCGACTGTACATCCTGCAACTCTATCCTGGGACCGTGGTAGACGACCATCTGTTCCAGCAGGTTCTCAGCGTCGCGGAGGCTGCCTGTAGCGGTCCTGGCGATAAGCTGCAGCGCCTTCGACTCAGCCTTGATCCCCTCCTCATGGCAGATCTGATCCAGTCTCTTGACTATAGCATCCTGGGGAATGCGACGGAAATCGAAGCGCTGGCACCGGGATGAGATCGTGGCCGGGACCTTGTGTACCTCGGTGGTCGCCAGGACGAATATGACATGTGCCGGAGGCTCCTCCAGAGTCTTGAGAAGGGCATTGAAGGCCGAAGTGCTGAGCATGTGCACCTCATCGATTATGTAAACTTTGTATTTGGCACTGTTAGGGGCGAAATTGACCTTCTCCCGCAGGTCGCGTATGTCATCCACGCCTGTATTGGATGCGGCGTCGATCTCTATCAAATCGAGTGCCCTTCCCTCAATGAAGGTGCGGCACATCTCACAGGCGTTACACGGCTCACCTGTTTCGTTGTTGGTGCAGTTGACCGCCTTGGCCAGTATGCGTCCAGTGCTGGTCTTGCCCGTTCCTCGTGGACCGAAGAAGAGGTACGCATGAGCTATTCGATTAGTGGCAAGGGCATTGATTAGAGTCCGCGTAATGGGCTCCTGCCCTACCACCTCGGACAGCTTCGTAGGCCGCCACTTCCGATACAGAACCTGTGAGTCCATCAAATATGTCTCATTGACTCAGGTTGTAGTACTTGATTTCTGGAATCTTCCGGCATCGAGAGGATCTGGTCCAGGCTTTCCAACATCTTTTCCTTGTCGTCGGGGAACTTACCCTCGACGGGCAAGTAATTGGAAACGTGGTCGCTTACAAACTGCGAATGTACGCCGAGGAGTTCTATTAGAAGCCGCTCCTCACGCAGTATGTCCTCTGTAGAGGACAGCTTGAACTCCCCGCTGTTTACCTTTTCTTCCAGCGGTGTACCCGGGAGAACCATTAGGGTACGTACGCGGATGAAGTCGGGGTCTATAGCGTTCAGCACCCTTGCTGTTCCCACAGCATGCTGCTGCCATTTATCCTTTCCGCCCATGCCAAGGATGATATATTCGGAAATCGAGATCCCGCTTTCCTTCACCTTTTTGCCAGCCTCGATCATCTCGTCGGCTGTGGCCCCCTTACGGATGTACTCCAGAAGCTCATCATCCCCGGTCTCAAGTCCGAGGTGAAGTCGCGTGAGCCCTGCTTCATGCAGCCTCTTCAGGTCTTCCAGGCTCTTTTTCCGGGCGGTGTCCCCACGGGCATAACTGGTGACCCTCTCCAGTGTAGGGAATGTCTCGTACAGGAACCTGATAATCTCGATCAGGTCATCCGTCTTCATGATAAGGCTGTTGGAGTCGCCGATAAAGGCTGTCTTCACTCCTTCATCCGTAAGCCACAGTATGCCGTTGGCTGCAGCTACCTGCTCTACCTTATCGCCATAGCCCATTCTCTCCGCGGCATCTTTAATCTCATCGGCCACCTCTTTCATGGCCCGGATGTCATTCTTTACATCCTCAACCGGCCTCAGCTCGAACTTCTCCCGGTTGTAGGGTATGCCGTAGCAGAATATACATTTGCTCCACGGGCAGTTCCGCGTTGCCCGAACCAGGAGGGAGCGGGCCTCGCTGGGCGGTCGTATGCGCGGTAATTCGTATTGCATCATTGTTTCCTCTTTTCCATAGCCTGTGTCAAAATCTCTGCTTCCCTTGTCCTCATTTCACGTTCCTCTTCCGGATGCTCATGGTCATAGCCCAACAGGTGGAGCACACCGTGAATAACAAGAGTGGCTATCTCTTTCTCTAGTGAGTGTCCTTGTTCCTCTGCCTGTTTTGCCGCCTGCGGACAGGAAATAATCACCTCGCCGAGCTGTGAGATTCCATCAGATGATTGTGGGAAGGGAACCTCATCAAATTCCTCTTGAAACGCGAAAGCCAGGACGTCAGTGGACTCATCAAGTTCGCGGTACGTATGATTCAGTTGCCGGACGGTTTCATCATCGGTAATGACCATGCTCAACTGTACTGGGTAACCGATTTCTTCGGAGGCGAGCACCGTCTCGGCTACATGACGAATCCACTCTTCTCGGACCTGTCCTCGAAACGGCTTATTGACTTGAATGTCCAGAGCACAGTTCAAAGATATCTGCACCATAATCCATCATACCAAGGGCGGTATGGAGGGTCAAGGAGGGAGTGGATACGGTTGGCTAACGTACACCTCTAATGGTTACCTGTCAGCGTCAAACTGCATGTTAGACATCTTGTTAATGATCCTTTCTCTCTCAGCAGCTGTAAAGTCATCCCCATACATCCGTAAGAAAAACTGCCTGCACATCTGCGAGGCAGTTAGTTGGCTGTTCGAGTTTTTTATGCCTGATATTACGAGTTTAGTGCCGGAATCATACATCCTGCTTGCCATTCGCAATCGCTCTGCAGGTGACAGCGACAATATCATTTCTCTATATCTTTTCTCTATTTGAGCAGGCGTATCATTCATTTTCCGTCGCCTTTCGCAACAAATCCTCAATCTCCAGGGCAACGGCCCACTTTTGTATATACTTCCAATCGAGCTCTGCAGCAGTAGAGACAAGGTGACGAACATCGCTCATCTGAAGTTCCGATTGCCCTTGCTTCCCCCAAAGAAGCTTGGATAAAATGAGGTCATCCGCAGCAACTATATAGACGGATGTACCTTCAATATCTACTGTCCGTCTCCTTGCGAATTCTTCTTTACGGTAGTCCTCATTTTTTCTGATGATAAAGTCGGCTTTGATCACCCAAGTGTTATGAATAATATTGAATATTCCCTGCGTATCCACAGCCTGTTTGATGCTATGCTCATCTATGTAGCAATCCCGGGAAAAGAGAGCGATGATCGTGTCAACGCTAGCAGGTGTAAGTTCAACAACTAAATCAATATCACGAGTCATTCTGGGGATAGAATAGATTGCCATCGCCACTGAGCCTGTTAACATGTAAGGGATATCGGCGGAATCAAGCCGCGCTGCGATCAATTTGACGAATTCAAGTTGCTCATCCATTGCCTTTATCAGAGCCCTGTTTTGACTTGAATTATAGCACGCATTTCGAATGAGAATCTAGACTTGCTAGCTTACACTGTGCTTCTCTTGCGCTACTCAGTCGCCAACGTGCTATGCAATATAGTATCGGTGTCGGATCTATTCGAAACAAAGATGGACGGCCCGGTAGGGCCTGCAAGCCTCTGAGCCCCCTTTTCAGCAGCCAGCCTGGATAGTTCTTCCATGGTACCATAGCAAAGGGCGTCGGTGGGGCAGTGAACCGCACAGGCTGGATCGATGCCGCTCTCTATGCAGAAATCGCACTTCTGCATTAGTCCATCACTATCGAACCGGGGTACATCATACGGGCAGGCATCAAAGCAGACCTGGCATCCGTCACACCTGTCCCCCTCGACCACCACGATGCCGTCCTCAGTCCGCTTGCTGATAGTGCCAGTAGGGCACGCCTCCACACAGGCCGGCTTCTCACAGTGCATGCAGGCCAGCGAGAAAAAGGGCCTGGTGGTATTGGGGAAGTCACCTTGCCAGACGTCGGCGATCTTCCTCCGTGTCAGGCCCGGCTCGTTGCCGTGGATGCTCTTACATGCTACCTCACAGGTCCGGCATTGAACACACCTGTCGGTATCAAAGTAAAAGCCGTATTGCTTTGCCATTATGCCTTTCGCACCTCGACAAGGGTCTGCTTGGGCATGGCCGTTACCATTGGATCAAAGGCCTTATGCGGGTCGGTACTGTACATGATATTCACGTTTGCTCCTCCATCAAGTAACGGATAGCCCTTTAGCCCGAGCTCATCGCAACTTTGCCACCACCCATGCAGGCTCATTATCGCATCGGGTCTTATCTCCGTAACATAGAGAGCCCTTACCTGTATCCATCCATGTGGCGACTCCACGATCACCCAGTCGCCGTCCTCTATTTCTCGTGCTCTAGCTGTCTCAGGATGAATGTGTATCCAGAGCTCAGGATGAAGCTCTCGAAGGTAAGGTAAATTGCGCAGCCACCCGTGCGTGTATACATCTGAGGTATGGGTATCGAAGAAGACGAGTGGATACTTCTCCAGAAGCTCCGGGGTTCCGGTCGGGCTCTCGGGTGACTCTACCCATTCCGGGAGAGGATTAAATCCGTTCTCCTCGAAGGTGGTATTATAGATGGCCACTTTGCCCTGGGGAAGGTAAGGGGCTCCTGAAAGCCGGGTACTGCAAGTGGCGAATATCTTCTCATACTTTTCGTAGACCATGGGTTCGGACTCGTATACAATGCCCGTGGGATAGGCCCTGAGTTCCTCCATAGTCATGCCGAAATTCTCAAGTTGATAGTTCATACATTCCTCGATGCTACCGTTCCAGAAGTACTCTCCGTACCCCATCTTGACGGCCAGGTCAAGCCAGAATTCGTAATCCGACTTGTAATCACCCATCGGCTCGATAACCCTGTTTCGCGCCATGATCCAGTTGCTCGATGCCTCGAATGGGTGGTCGCATTCATACATGGTGGCCACGGGAACCACTACATCGGCCCATGGCATTGACGCATTCTCCATCACGTCAATTACCACGAAGAATTCCAGTTTCTCAAGTGCCTCTATCACCCTTTTCGTATTGCGAGTGCTTACCGTAGGCTGAGTCCCGGGAGCGATTATCGCCCTGATAGGGCTGGTATTGATACATGCTGGCTTTGTCGTAGCGTACAACCTGGCGACCTCCCTTATCTGGTTGGCCGGCAGGCCCGTTATCGGCTCTGCCCACTCCGGGCTGTATTTCTGTAACTGAGCGGATCGAAGAGCATGTCGACAACGAGAAGATAATCACGAGAATAAGACAACGGAGACTCTAAGCAGAGTCCCCGCTGATCTCTTGAGCACTTATAGCAGTTTCAAGTAGCCCGGATTTATACTGAAAAGACTGGCCAAATAAAAGAGCGATGAATCTTTGTTTTAAACGTCAGGCGGCTGTTCTCCGGTAACTTTCGTGATTGCCTTCTTGAAGATTTCAATGTTTTCAGGGCTATCCTCTGCGGTAGCAGCTTGCGTCGAAGGTATCTTGGTTTCTTGTGCAAGGGAAATCTTGCCCATATAACCTTTTTTATCGTTAGCGAACTTGTAAAACTTGATCAATTTCTCGCCCATCTTATTCACCTCGATCAAAAATCTTTCAGCGCATTGATGTAGGGTTTTGCCTTTTCATCCCAGTCTCCAGGTGGTTTGGCTTCGACTTTACAGGTAGCATCACCTTTCCCAACACACTCTTTTTCAATTGCGACGATTTTAGCCCCGAAGAAAGCAGTACACCAACCAGAGGCATATCCCATCAATGTCCAGCATACAGGTTCTTTCGACGCCTGGTAAAAAGTCAAATGCTGCTCCGCTTCCCATGAGTTTGTCCATATACCCAGATGGTAGAAATCTCCTTTTTCCCTGTCCCACGTGAATGCTTCAGGCACTGACTTCACAATACCTTCATATGTATGAATTACAGGTCCCGATGCAAGTAAATCGGATTCAGTGTCAAACTCATGACTCAGTTTCATCTGCAGGAAGTCTGAGAAACCATTCTGGTATCCGTACTGCAAGAGGAGCTCCCGTGCCTTTTCCATACCAATTGCCTCGATAAGCTTGTGCCTCAGAAGCCCCATAGCCTCTGTGGCGATTATCAGGAGTCTACTGTCCATAAACGTCGTAAACCCGTTCTCCGGGTCAAACCTGATGTCTTTTGACATATCAAAGTCGGCAGCCTTCAATTAAACACCTCCTTCGGAAATTCATAATTCTAGCCTCCTGTTATTTTGGTTTAATGAGTTGTCCGGGAATCATGATTCCACAGGCCTTCGCTGATAATGTAGCATTGTTATTCCGCTGTACCAAGCATGCTAACACCCAAGAATGGGTGGTAGTGGCCCTCAGCCTTGACGGCGAGCAAAGACATCGGACACGGCCATGTTATGCATCATGTAGATGGAGTCGAGATCATCCGAAGTTCCAGGGGCGCTGTTTGTGTACTACTGTTCTGCGGAAATCTTGAAACGGGTCGAGGACTTCCAGGAAAGGAAAGCGGTTGAAGTCCGCATCCTGAGTGTATATTGTCTTAATCCCATGTTCCCGCATCAGGATTGCGGTTTGTGCGGCAAAAAACAGGTTCCCTCTGATGCCCGGGATCTCGTAAAATACCTCGGAGACTACCCGGTGATGCTGTTTGGTCGGGGCAAGAACCGTCAATGTTGGGGAGGCGAGCACAGATTCGATAAACGACCATGCCTGTGTCAGCGAAAGCGGTTTACGAAACACATTGGGGTGGGTTGTCACACGCAGGAACTCGTAGATGATGCCCCAGGTGAGATGCCAGGGCGATGACCGTTGCCGCCAGTTCTCGATAAGCATATGGCACTTAACGCGGTCCGGAGAGTCGCGGTCTACGGCGTACAAAAGGACGGGCGTATCGACTACAAACATCGTTAGCGCTCCAGTATCTCGTAGAGAGCGTCACGGTTTGCTACATTGACTCTTGCACCGCCGGTGTTAAAGTCGGGCAGTGGCGGGAGGTCTTCAGGTGCCTGAGACTCCTGGAGGAAACTCCGGAGCGCAGCTTCTACGAGTTCTGACATCGTCCGGCCCTGCCGGGCGGCCTCTGCCTTTAATTCGTTCATCACTACATCGCTTATGTTAAGTGTGGTCTTCATATGTTTAACCATATCATAAATATGGAAATATGGCAAGGGCTATGAAACACAGTCTGGCCTCAATCCGGAATGCCTCATAAAGGTGTCTTTGCGAGTTCGCCTCTGGCGGATCGCCGCTCATGGCGGGGTATTAAATCCTACCCTACTGCTGGGGAGCGAAGATTTCTCCCTTCGGTCAAAATGACACCTCCCACATCCCACGCACCGAGTTGGCCAGATAGATCCTGGAACACCTGTGCAAATCCTCTACATCAATGCTCCTCTCCCTTACCTTCCCCTGTTCAAGCAAAAAGGCCCGATATATCCCCGCAAGGAGGCCGCATTGCACGGGAGGGGTCAGAAGCTGGCCCTCCATTTCCACAATCACATTCGCAATACAGGACTCCGTTATCTCCCCCTTCTCATTCCACAGCAGAACATCATCGTAGCCAGGAGCATCTGCCAGGGCCTTTTCATAAATATTTCGATGGGTTGTCTTGTGATAGAGGAAGTGGTTCTTTGAATCAACGGGAGGGTCGGCCAGTTTGATGCGGTATGGCCGTGAAAGAGACGAGAGCATTTGCGACTCCACAACCGGCTCACCATCCCCGGGCACCAGCAAACGTATTTTATGCGGATGAGGGGGTAATTCACGTGACAGAGCATTTAGTTTCTCACGGATTGCCTCGATGTCGATGGGACGGGAGAAATAGTCGGCCGAGTCAGCCAGACGGCTCAGGTGGGCATCGAGCAGGAAATACCCATCCTGCGGCGTCCACAGGATCGTCTCCAGCAATGCGAAATCCGGCGTCGTCTGAGTCAGGACCCTGGCCTTCGTGTAGCACTCTTCGAACTCGTCACCCGTTTCCGAGTCCCAGACGATACCGCCCCCCACACCATATTCGGCCGTGTTGCTCGTCCGGTCTACGACAACAGTTCTTATAGCAACGTTGAACTGCGCTTTGCGTTCCGGGGACAGAAACCCGACGGTCCCGGTATACACCCTTCGAGGAGCGCTTTCGAGTTCGGAAATGATTTGCATGGTTCGGACCTTCGGAGCGCCGGCAATCGATGCCGCGGGAAAAAGTGAACGAAAGATATCCGCTATGCTGGCCTGAGTTCTGCACCGGACCGTACTCGTCATCTGCCAGAGGGTCGGGTACTTCTCAACATTGAATAGACCTGGCACCTCTACACTCCCGATGTTCGCAATCCGGCCCATGTCATTTCTCACCATGTCGACGATCATGAGGTTCTCAGCCCTGTTCTTCTCCGAGTTTGCAAGCCACGAGGCCTGTTCAAGGTCGCTGGCCTGCGTCAGCCCTCTTGCCGCGGTTCCCTTCATGGGCTTCGATATCACAGCATCACCATCCACCGTGAAGAACAACTCCGGCGAAGCCGAACACACAGTCCAGTCCCCTGCATTCACAAAGGCACCATAACCGTAACCCTGAGCATGGATCATCCGTACAAATAATTTCCAGGGGTCCCCGAAGAAGGGAGCTCTGAGCCGAAAGGTGTAGTTCACCTGATACGTATCCCCGGCGCCGATGTAGTCCTTGATCCTGCCAATCGACTGCTGATACTCGTCTTCTGTGACGGATGGCTCCCAGGGGATATCGGGCAAATCATGCTGTGATGAGGGAAAAGATATGTACTCGGGCTCCCGGTAGAGGCCAAACCACAGCAGGGGAAAAGTCCCTGGCGAATGGACGGTAAAAGCAGGGTCGAAAGCGGGAGCAGCCTCATATGAGACAAACCCTGCGGCGTAGAGTCCGTTGACGTGAACCTGGTACTCGACTTCACTGAGAGCGATTGCAACCGATTCCGGGGTATATGCTACCTGTAATTGCAGCGGACGCTGGAAAAGCAGCCACTGTTGACTGCGGTTATCGTAGATGACAACGCTGTTCTCGCAGGCTCCGTTTGCCACGTCTTCTGAATGATAGCACAGACTTCCGGCCGATTCAAAACCAATATTGGACTGAACGGAGCTCAAGCGGGATACACCAGTCCGACATGGTGTCCGTAGCAGTCCATCAGCCGACCCGACAACGGACTGCTGCTGTTTTGCCCGGGAAATGGCACTGCCACATTATCCCAGAAAAGTGATGCAATGTCATTTCGACCGAAGGGAGAAATCTCTGGTCCGGGCGAAGCCCCTTTCACAAAAGCAAATTTAGAAGGGTTAAAAGGCATTTCCGATATAAGGGCATGGGGGAGTCAAAAAGCCGCTAGAAACGCAAAAACGGAGTTTGTGCCTCTAGCCCTTTCTTGCAAGTCGCAAGATCAGCCCCATCACCAGACCAAGAATAGCAACGCCGGTAGATGCCAATAAGGCCATCTGGTAATTGGATGTAAGGTCGCATAGATAGCCGGCGACAAACGGACCTGCAGCAGCTCCTAGGCAGAAACCAGAACTCAGGACGCCGAGAATAAGGCCGTGTGAGCCCAGCCCGAACACCACCGCAACCAGAGGCGACTCAGAGGCAATACAGCCGCCTGAGGCCAGACCAAAGATAACGGCAAACAGGTAAAATACCCACAGGTCAGGGGACACCACAAGCCAGGGCAGGGTAACCGCCATCAAGATGAAGCCAACAATGAAGGCGTTGTTATTCCCTATTCGATCAGCAGCTATGCCCAGCACAATCCTGCCCACAACACCGATAGCCCCGATTGTCGCCAGGACATTGGCGGCATTTATGTCCGAAATCCCCAGGTCCGTGGCATGTGGCACGATATGGACCATGATACTGAATGTACAATATCCGAGAGCAAAGAACATGACGAACATTGTCCAGAAATAGCTAACCCTGACAGCCTCTCGAAGTGTTGAAGGGGTTGATTTGACATCGTGCTCAGCTTTTATGTCTTCGCCGTAGGGCATCTGACCGCTTCGATCCGGATCACGTTTTAGAAACTGAGCAAGAAGCATAACGAACACCAGTACCACAGCCCCGAGGACAGCATATGACACACGCCAATCGTAGTTCAAAATAAGCAGAGTAGCGACGGGTGGGACTATCATCCCGCCCATGCCTGTGCCGGACAGTGCAATACCCGTCATCATGGTTCTCTTCCTGGTAAACCACCTGGCTATGGTGGAAGTGAGGGGGACAAAACCACCGCTTACCCCCGCGCCTATAACAACGCCATATAACAAATAGAAATGCCACAGATGGCTGATCTGTGACATTAACAAATAACCGAGCCCCATCAGGAAACCGGCGATGGTCATCGTCCACCGGGGGCCAAACGTATCGTTCATTCTCCCCCAGGCGATACCAAGCAGGCCATGGACAATCCAGGCCAGGGAAAACGCTCCGGAGGTCATCGCTCTGGTCCATCCGAAGTCGGTCAGTACGGGTTTCAGAAAGACGCCAAAAGCATTATAGACACCATAGACGACTATCAGGATACAAAACGAAACCGCAACCACGATATAGCCGTAGAAAAAGGGGGATTTAGGATTTGTCGATTGTTGATTCTGTCGGCTGGCCATGTAATCTCACTTCACCCTCTTTACACCAGCTCCACCCCGAGACTTATCAATTCGTCCCGAATCACCGACAGTGCGTGCCCGCGGTGAGGACCTGCTACTGTTCCATGAGGCGACTGAACATTCCGGTAGTGTTGCATGAGGGAAAACGCCGCTGGCGGGTCCGTTAAAGCGGCAATGGGGCCACCGCTTTCGCCGTGGTGCCAGCCCACGCTGAGCTCGTAGATAAGCACATCGCCTGCCATGTATTGGGATGAAACGATTCCTTCGTTTGCATGGCTTTTCAGGAAGAATTGCCCGCCCTTGTAGTTAAGTTGCGGATCAACGGAGAGTTTGGAGATCTCAGGTGCCGGGAACCCGACCGTGACCACGCGGCTGCCATCGGGTTGCGGAGAAAATGATATCGGAAGCGAAGGAATGTGCTGATCCGCTATGGCACAGGGGCCGATTTCGAGGACCGCAACGTCACGTTCGGGCTTTTCCACCGGGAATGAGATAACCGGAAAGTGATAGGCTTTAAGGCCATTACCGGGAACGGTAAACGCATAGAATCGATCCCCGGGGTCGCGCTGCTTGCCGCCGTTGAATATGTGATAGGCCGTCAAGAGATACTTGTCTTCGACGATGCAGAACGCACTGCCCACGAGGGCAGCCTGGATTTGAGGGGCTTTTGATTTACCTTTCCCGCCCTTCCCTGACTCGACAACATGCAGCCGGAGAATGGCGGCAACGGAATCACGAATGGTCGGCACCGCGGTTACAAGATCCGACATTTTAAATCCTTTCTGTCCTGAGCGATGTCATTCCGTGCTTGACACGGAATCCAGAGTGCTCTGGAGGGGATTCAGTATAATAAAATATAGATATTCAACTGAGTATCCCACGCTGGAGCAGTTCATCTTTTACTCTGTTATAGAAACGGAAGAAATCCTCCGCCCCGATCCCTTCATCCGTTTTACCTATTTTGGCTGTTAGCCTATGCCTCTTAATAAAATCACCACACCTTGGGCATTCCACATCCATGAAGACGTGACCATTCTTATTGGTTTCCATAGTCCCCTCTTCGAGGTTATAAAGAACTATGGATGACGGTCTGCATTTCCAACACGTATTGCGTTCAATGAACCATTCCCTGTCTTCCATACTACGTGTCTTGGATTCTACAATCCACCTTCCAAGCTGCGTCAACTCGAGCAGAGAGTCAACTTCCCTGATTTTGCCATCTTTGAGGTGGCTGTTGATCCAGTATATACACGTAGACTTCGAGCGAGTGTAGTCTGAGATTATCTTCTTCTGGTTCTCAACCACCTTCTCACAGAGGTCTTTCCGGTTCAAAGGTCCAGTGGTCTTTAACACCAGAAGTATCTGCAAACTCTCGTGCCACTTCTCATCGATTCCTGAGATTTTCGCCATTAGTGCTGCCCCCTAGCGAGAGGTGATTGTTGACACAACTCCTTATACAGCTTTTGCCTTCTCTTCATTTTGAATAATTACCTTGGGACCCGAACTCTGTGGCGGCACAGGCAGCCCCTGGTTTTGAAGGAGTTCTATGTGCCAGCATATCTCAAAACTCGTCTATAAGCCATAAGACTTGCATAAATTCTACCACAGACTTTATGGACAATAAACACATCTGTCATTGTCTCCTCAGTGGTTAGTGCAATGTGAAAATATTTTAGAAGTTAAGACAGAGATGCTAGAAATCCTTGTTTTGGATCACGTTTACTGCGGTTGTCAAGCGTGCAACTATACGTGTTAAGGGTTGACAAAAGCGTTATGACGTGATATTCTACGTTAGAACGTATAAGGAGGGTGCCTCATGAAAGATGATGTACTACCGCAAATTTTTACCCTGGAGGAAATTGCCGAATATCTGAAAGTGAACCAGGATGTACTATTGGACGAACTGGAAAAAGGCGACCTCAAAGGATTTCAGATTGGCCATGAATGGCGTTGTTCTGACGAAGATCTGTTAGCCTATATAAAGGCTAAGAGAAACGGTGTTGGCTCAAGCATTACGTCTACTTCACTACCCCAACAATCAACACAGGACAGGGAATGGAGAATCAGTGATAATACTGGCCCTTTTGACTTCAACTGGCCTAAGACTGGCGGTGGAAGTCAACCAGAGCATTATGATAAACGATTTGAGGCGTCCACCACGATAAATGGCCAGGAGTACACGTTTACGCTTGCATTCGGAAATCGAAAGTCGGCTGGCAAGACCCGACGCAGGGTGACCATATGGCTTGGAAACAGGGCAATAGTCGAATTTGCAGGTAGCAACAACTACGAAAACGACAGGCTGTTGGCAGGCATAATTAGACTCAAGAACGGGAAACAGCTTGTTCCAGGCCAGCGAGTTCCGGAAGAACATAGAGGTTTCAGAGTTGAAAGGTACAACTCAATTGTACAGGGCTCAAGAGCTAGCACAGGTATGGCAGTAATAGTACACGAAGATGCCCTCAATTCTATGCTAGAACACGCTGTTATTCGTGCTACTTGGAAGGAGCTAATCAAATAAGGACTACCCCTATAGATAGTGTCTAACCGAATAGGAGGGAGAAATGAATAGTATAGGCCTTAAGGACATTTCTAATCTTCTTAGCATGTCTAACACAGAAGATGTTGAGGGGTTCATATCTTACCTACAATCTGTTTCGGATAGATGGGGATGGCTACCGCTTGGTGGACGCGAGAACAACTCAGGGAGCATCAACTTGGCAATGGATCCTGGGCAAGCTTTGGTAGAGCGGATTACAAACAGCATGGACGCCCACATTGAACTTAAATTTGAACTTGCGGGCCATCCTCCTGACTTGAATTCACCAAGAGAAGCAGTACAGGAGCTATGGAAGCTCGAAAGTTCCCATTTAACGCGAGAATCCTCTTCCATGCAAGCGTTTATTGATGAAATGGCTTCCAAAACCCTAATTAGAGTGGTTGGCTCGACGAAAAGAGGGCATTCATCAGTAGTCATCCAAGATTCAGGGATAGGGCAACATCCCGATGATCTACCTAAAACGATTCTAGGGCTACAAGAATCCAATAAGAATGACAAACGCTATCTGATGGGTGCCTTTGGCCAAGGCGGATCATCCACATTCGCTTCTTGCCCTTATTCCCTTATCTTCTCTCGCAGACATCCTTATTGTTTAAATGGTAAAGAGGACTTGGTCGGCTGGACGATTGTAAGGAAATTTGACGACGATTCCTTGAAAACATTCAGATATGAGTATCTAGTAGACGCAGATGGCCACATCCCTACAATAGAACCAGAGGAAATTGATGCGGTGGGGCTACCGTTTGAAAACGGGACAAAGATAATTCACTTCGGGTATGAGTTGGGTAAATTAAATGCGAGGTGGAGCTTAGTAGGGTATAGGTTTTTTGATAACCTGTTATTTGACCCAGTGTTACCGTATCGAATTGAGGATCATCGAGTAACACCGCCTTTCAATAGGAATCTTTATGGCGGGAGGAATCGCCTGGATCAAGTGGAATCGTCCAAGCGACCAGAGAGTCAAGCTTTTCAGACTGATTTATCACGCTGGGGCGGAGAGGGAACAGTCCGCATTAAGTATTGGGTTTTCCGACCTCGTACGAGTAACGAACCTGAAGAGATGGATGATGCGAGTGTTAAGCTTGGTTCCTACTTGGATTATGACACATCTCCTCGTACAATTCTTTTTACCCTCAATGGGCAAAGGCATCATACACGGGGAAAGGACCTCGTACGTGAGTCTGGGCTTGGTGCACTAGCTGATTATTTGCTAGTGCATGTTGACTGTGATGATTTGACCATACGTCTTAAAAAGGAGATATTCACTGCAACAAGAGCAGGAGCTGCAATAGGTGAAACAAAAGAGGATCTAATTATCAATGCGATCAAAGAGGCATTAGCTGATCCTTGGTTAGGGCAGAAGCTTAAAGATATTCTGCAGCGGCGAGAGGCAATGATTACCAGTGAAAGCACTCGCCGCCTTCATCAAATGTTAAATAAGCTCATTACCGTGTACCGACAAGAGGAATCTCCTGGCGGACGCCGGGCCAACAGCCAGAGCGGCGCCGGCCGGGATGGTGCTGAAAGAACCATTCATGATCCACCAGAGTCACTGAAATTTGGGTAGTGTCAAGCGTTTTGTGTAAAATTATCCTCCACTAAATTACGAAGGGAGGG
>JBKGZM010000025.1:0-24746 GCA_046545575.1 Dehalococcoidia bacterium | reverse complement strand
CATTGGGGCCTCTACTAGCTGGGCTAAAGAAGGCCGGTGGACCCAAACCCTCCTGTACTTCGCTGGGACTCAGATAGTTCATCAACCTCTTGAAAGTTGGCATAGGCAACAGGAACCACCACAAGTTGGGCGATTTTCTGGCCTTTTTCGACCCGATATGGCTCAGAGCCCAGATTTATCAATATAACCCTGATTTCGCCCCTGTAGCCGGAATCAATCGTGCCGGGAGTATTTAGTACCGTTATCCCATGCTCCAGGGCCAGTCCGCTCTTCGGACGGGTTTGTAACTCAAAGCCAGCAGGTATCTCAGCACTAATCCCTGTCGGAATTACTTTTCTCTCAAAGGGCTGTAGAGTGCACTCAACTATCGAGTAGAGGTCAGCGCCGGAGTCATCAGGGTGTTCGCGCTGCGGGATTCTAGCAGCGGGATGCAGCCGTTTGATCTTAATCTCACAGTGAATATCTTCCTCTGGCATATCCACAACCGTCTATACAGCCTCGTTATCAGGTCCCAGTGGATTCTTTCAACCTCTTAACAATTTGGGTTGCATCACTTTTGACTTTGCGTAAATCTTCCTGGCTGGGCAAACCACGGATATCCCCAAGCCTCCCCATGGTACTGGCTTCCTCCGATCCATGAAACTCACCCACCACGTACCATTCATCCACAACAGTGAAACCGAGATGTTCAAAGAACTGCCCGGCGGATAATGCTGCTGGTACAGCCTCACGGATACCCGTATGAGGACCCGAATAGGTGCAAAAGATCAGGGCATTCTTCCCCGGCACACCCGGTGCTCCCCACTTTATGCACCCTTGTTTCCTGTATTCACTGAACGTACTGTTTAAGAAGTTATCCATTGGTTTAGGGGGACTCCACTGGTAGGAAGGAAAACCTATGCATACCAGATCGTAGGCATAGAAGTCGATGTCCCCGGCTTCTTCTACCCGGTACATAGAGGTGCTCATTCCGGCGTCCTTTAACCCTTCCTGGATAGCCAGTGCCACTTTCTCAGTATTCCCGGTCTTTGACCAATATACAATTACTGCGTCCATACAATATTCCCTTGTGCCTGATCGATGATTACCTGCTGCATCTTAACTTCGCTGATCTGGATAATGGGGTGGATAAAGGATACATTACGCTGACTTTGATCATTGTCCCTCCTCCTTATTGTATATTTTGATGACATGACGGTCAGCCCTGATTGTCCCGATTACAGCAGATAATATCGAACAAAGAGGCTTCCCTCACCTAGCTATATGGTCTCCCCAGCAAATCTGGCTCCCATTTCAAAGGCCCTCTGACAATCCTGCGGAAACACTTCATCGCGCCTCCTGATTTTTCCCTCAAGATCGAAAAGGTCCGCAACGACTTTTGAATAGTCATCAAACTGATAGGTATCAAAGCTAAGAAGTGACTCCGAAGCTCCGAATATCATCTGCAGCACCCTTTCATTGATATTGATATGTTTGGAGAAATCAGATCCCTCAAATTCCTCCGCTGGAGCATTCATAGTATAAATAAACCCGGTATTGAGCATTTTCGGGAAAAGTGACCGTGGCGGGGCAGTATATTTCAAATAAGGAAACAATAAACGCTCCATAAATGACCTCATTCCGCCCGTAACGGCACCAAAATAAATGGGAGAACCAAGGATCAAGGCATCAAGCTCTTCAACCTTTTCCAGGATCGGCGTCAGGCCATCTTTTCTGGCGCACTTGCCATAGCTTCTGCCTCCTCTTATTTTGCAGGAAAAACAACTACGCCTCTCCCCAGACTTCGCTGGGGAGAGGTTGCCCGCCATAGGCGGGCAATTGAATTGAGAATTCTACATTCCGTATCGACAACATTTTGTCGATGATTAGGCGCTAAGCGCCTATCACATCCCTTAAACTCCATCTCATATAGATGCACGAAGTCAGTTTCCGCTCCCCGCGAGGCAGCTCCTTCAAGGGCCTTTTCAAGCAGCGTTGCCGTATTCCATCTTCTCCTCGGGCTTCCGTTAATAGCAAAAACTTTCATACGTTTCGCCTCCAGTTCAGCAGCATGTATAGAACTCTTAACGATGTCTCTCGATAAACAGCCTCATTCGCTCCAGGGCTTCCTCGATGTCAGGAAGCGAGACCGCGTAGCAGCAGCGCACATGACCTTCCCCACAAGCTCCAAAAGCCGTGCCGGGCACCACCGCCACCTTCTCCTCAGTCAACATGCGCTCGGCGAACTCCTCGGATGAAAGCCCCGTCGACGCAATCGATGGGAAGGCATAGAAGGCCCCTTTGGGCTCAAAGCAGGCAAGGCCCACATCGTTAAGTCCTTTCACAATCACCCGTCTGCGGTGATCATAGCTTGCCACCATCTCCTGCACCGCTTCCTCGCCATTTCGGAGAGCTTCGATGGCAGCCATCTGACTCATGATAGGTGCACACATCATTCCATACTGATGTATCTTCATCATAGCCTCAATGATATTGGCAGGCGCCAGGGCGTACCCTATTCTCCATCCCGTCATGGCATAGGCCTTGGAAAAGCCACCAAGCAGGATGGTACGCTTGCGCATCCGGGGCAAGGAAGCAAAGCAGACATGCTCTACTCCGTAAACAAGGCGGTCATATATTTCATCGGTGATGACTGTGAGATCGTAACGCTCCGCGATTCTGGCTATTTCCTCCATCACATCCCTGGTCAATACCGCGCCGGTTGGATTGTTCGGCGAACCCAGCAAAATGGCCTTCGTCCTCTCAGTAACCCGTTTTTCAATCTCCGTAGGGTCAACCTGAAAGCCATTATCTGCATAGGTCGGCACAGGAACAGTAGTGCCTCCGGACAGCGTAACGCAGGGGGCATACGCAACGTAGCTCGGGTCGAAGACTATAACCTCATCTCCGGGATCTATCATTGCTCGCATGGCCAGGTCCAGTGCCTCGCTGGAACCGGTGGTAATGAGCAGTTCCCCGTGCGGGTCATATCCAACGCCGTAGCGGTCGCGGATGTGACGGGATAGCTCATCCCTCAATTCGGCGAGGCCGTAGTTCGAGGTGTACATGGTGTAGCCTTTTTCCACGGCGTAGAGTCCTGCTTCCGAAATATGCCAGGGTGTTGTGAAATCAGGCTCACCTACACTGAGTGAGATAACACCACCCATGGAGCTTAAGATGTCGAAAAACTTCCTGATCCCTGAAGCAGGGATTTCATTCACACGCTGAGAAATAAGATTTTTCGTGCGCTTTTCCATTTACCGGTCCTCTCTTGTTATTAGTCGTTTTATTGTCAAGGGAAGCCGGGGCAGGAGATCGCTGGCAACCATACCGGCCTCGCCGAGTTCTTCCCCAACGAGCTCGCCAGCCATGGCGTGCAGGTACACGCCACAGGTGGCAGCATCAAAGGTCGACATCTTCTGGGCTAAAAGCCCAACGACAGCTCCCGCGAGAACGTCACCCGTTCCCGCGGAGGCCAATCCCGGATTGGCAAAATCGCTCACTCGCACCTTACCCTCAGGGGAAGCAACTACAGTATAGGCACCCTTTAGGATGACGGCCTGGTTCCACTCCGAAGCAGCCTTGACAGCGGTTTCCTCGCGGCTGGCCTGGATATCGCGAATGGGTTTATTAGTGAGACGCGCCATCTCACCAGGGTGAGGGGTCAGCACGGCTTTGCCCTTCAGGCTCTCCCACCATTTTTCAAACCGGGAAATGATATTTAGAGCATCGGCATCGATGACCAATGGCACGTTCAGAGCCTCTGTAAACAAAAGCGCCTTCACAAACTCCACCGTAGTTAAACCCTGCCCCAGACCACACCCTAAAAGCATGGTATTGTAATTAGGGAGCTGCTCACGGATTACTTGCACCACTCCTGCGCCTATTACCCCGGACTCTGGTTCCGGGAGGGGAATGTATGTTACCTCAGTCAACTTGCTGGCCAGGATGGATTGTAAGCTCCTGGGCGTGGCTAATGTAACCAATCCCGCGCCCACCCGGAGCGCTCCCTCACAGGCAAGGTAGGCAGCGCCGATGTAGTTGATTGAACCGGCCACAACCAGCACCCGACCGAATGTTCCCTTGTTGGCGTTGACCGGGCGCTCTGGGAGAAGGGCCCGTACAAGTTCACCGGTGATTGGTTCGGTCATAATCTCTAACCTCGCTTAAACATAACTAATCAGACACAAAATCGCAGGGCAGGTTTCCATACCTGCCAATTTCAGCGACTATGGAAAGCCGCCCTACATTCTTACATTTATGCTCCGTTTTCCTTCCTTGTTCCCACAACCGAGGCAACGGCATAGTGCTTGGCATGAGACAGGGTAATAACCAACTCCTCCAATCCAAGATATTCTGCTCTGACTTTGGCACCACCTCCAAGATGTACCGAGGGCGCTCCGGAATCACTCGTAAGTATCTCAATATCCCTCCAAGAAACTCCTTTCCACCCCGTTCCCAGTGCCTTCATTACTGCCTCTTTGCCGGCAAACCGGGTAGCCAGCTCCGGGTTACGTCCACGGCAAAATTCCCGTTCTCCGTCAGTATATATGCGATTGAGAAAGCGGTCGCCCCAGGTCTTCACTGCCTCTTCAATCCGGGATATCTCCACTATGTCAACGCCGTGCACATGCATATTTTGGCCCCAGCCCCCAATCGTCTACGACGAGGAATTATACCGATTCATGGCAGTGGCAATCCCTTCTGACAGGATGCAATCTATTGCCTCGACCACTCGCGTGCAAACCTCATCTACAACAGCTCTCTCATCCCTGGTGAAATCTCCCAACACGTATTTAGGACTCCTCATGCTTTGAGCTGGACCATCCGTTTCCACAGGCCCGATTCCCACACGAATTCGCGGGAATGCCTGACTGCCCAGATGCTGCATTATGGACTCTATGCCATTGTGTCCGCCTGAACTACCTTTCTCCCGTATGCGAAAGGTTCCCAAAGGAAAATCAACGTCATCATAAACGACCAGTATGTCAGCTAAATCGATACCATAATAGCTCGCCAGCGGAGCCACGGATTCCCCACTGAGATTCATAAATGTCCCGGGTTTGGCCAAGATAACCTTTTGCCCCGCAATCTGTCCAGTCCCCACCCTTGCCTTCGACTGCCGTTTGCTTAAATCAATGCCGTGCTCACGAGCAAAGGCGTTAATACACTGGAAACCGATGTTATGCCGCGAATTGACATAATGTTTACCCGGATTGCCCAGTCCAACGATAAGCTTCAAAATACTGTTGCTCCAGTCAGTCTTTCAAGGTTGCCCTTGTGCTAAACCATCTTTCCTTCGATTTTACATCAAAACAATACCAAATTCATACCCATTATTCTTTATCTATCCGGCACAGGAGCGATTTCAGCTCCGTATAGCCTGTCACCAGGTCACGAGGCTCAAGCTCAGTAAGGATGTTAGCATTGGCCTGCTCCCAGCCATGAGGGATACTCACCACCTCTGGCATCATTCCTTCGTTTATGCGAACTTTTATTCTTATCTGTCCTCTCCTCGTACCAATAATCACAGTGTCGCCATCTGCAACCCCGGACATCCGCGCCGTATCAGGATGCATTTCGGCTAGCGGCTCAGGGGCTGAACGGCGTAATCTGGGTATCTGCCTCATCTGACTGTGTGTATACCTCGTTGTCCTGGCCCCTGTTGTAAGGATCAGAGGATATTCTGTGGCCAATTCCGGATTACTTATCGGACTCTGGCTGGGCTCAACATGAACAGGAAGAGGGTCATACCCATGCTCAGCCAGGGTTTCCGAGTAAATCTCAATCTTACCCGAGGGAGTCCTGAACTTGCCTTTTTGGGCCATGTCATAGTTCTTTTGAGCAAAGAACATGCCCTCCGGGTGGTCATTCTCTAATTGCTTCCTGGTAACGCCACTGGGCTCGAGCCAGTAGTCAATTATCTCCTCCTCAGTTTGCCAGGGGAAAAGGTCTTGATACCCCATTCGCTTGCCCAGTTCACACCAGAACTTCCAGTCCGGCCATGATTCTCCCAGGGGCTCTATTAACTTCTTGCGGAGCAAGATATAAGGCAAACCACTGGTTACAGCATACACATAGCCTATGCCACTGCGCTCCATGAATGAAGATGCCGGAAGCACAAGGTCAGCCATCTCGGCTGTCTTTGTCATGAATAGGTCTATCACCACTGTGAGCTCCAGTTTCTCAAACATTTCACCAATTCTCTGCGAGTCAGGCAACGTCAGTGCAGGGTTTCCCCCTGTAGCGATCAGGGCTTTTACAGGATAAGGCTTTTCTTCGATGACAGCATCAGGTAAATACATCGCCTGACCATAGGGTGCCTGTCTGCCCCAGAGACTGTAGAACAGGGGATGCTCAGCGCTGCCAATGGGGTCTTCCTCAACTTCTATGTTCATGCTTTTGAGCCTGGGGAAAGGGACCCTGGTCCAACCGCCGGGGATATCGATGTTCCCTGTGACAGTCTGCAGGAGAGCGAGAGCCCTTGTGGTCTGTAGGCCATTTACATGCTGATCAAGGGCACAGACACCCTGGATGATGGAGGCAGGCCTTGTAGTGGCAAATATCCTGGCAATTCGTCTTATGTCATCGGCGGGAACCCGAGTTATCTCCTGCACTCTCTCCGGGGTGTACTGTTTGACATGCTCTTGCAACCGGTCAAATCCGAGGGTGTATTTTCCTACAAAGTCCTTATCATGCAGCCCTTCATCCAGAATGACGTTAAGCATCCCCAGCGCAAGGGCGCAGTCGGTACCCGGTCGCATGGGAACATGAACACCCTTCTTTGACAGTGTAATCCGCTTCGGATTGATAACGATTATCTCCAATCCCTTATTCAAAGCCCTGCTGAGCTTGGCGGCAAGAGGAGGCTTGGAGTTGCTGGGGTCATGTCCCCAAAGGATAACGCACTTTGCCTTTTCCGGCTCTTCCAGAAGGAATGTTCCGAATGTCAACTGGTGGGCAAGTATTCGAGATCGAAAGCAATTACTCTCTACCGAGAGGAAATTGGGTGTACCATAAGCGCCAGCGAATCGGCCCGCAAAGGAGGCAAGTTCGATATTCTCAACGCCTATCGATCCGCAGAAAATAGCCAGCGCGTGGGCACCGTATTCATCCTTTATCTTCTGCAATTTCTCAGCAGTGGTATCCAGCGCTTCGTCCCACGAAACCTGTTTCCAGTCCCCGTCAGCCTTTTTCAAGGGGTATTTGAGCCGCTCAGGGGAATAGACATAGTCTACCAGTGCCCTTCCCCTTGGACAGAGAAATCCCTGACTCAGCGGGTGTTCAGGCATCCCCTCCACATCGGTAAGCTTCCCGTTCTCGATGGAGGCATTTATGCCACAGCCGAAAACGCAGGCTATGCAGTCGCTCTTTACAGTGGTGACAACCATCTGTTCTCCGTCCCTTGTACTTAGTATACTATCCCATTCGGGATGCAGAAAGCCTCACTCTACTAAACCTGTAAGGGTAGGTTGGCCGACGTCGGCCAACCTACCCTCCCCCTGTAGCTGAATCATACTGGGGGTTCGCAATCAGGCAGTTCACTGCTATAATAGAAATTGCTAGGAGAGACTGCTAGGAGGAACATTGAAAGCATCAGCGGAGAGAATCGAAGGTTGTCAGGTAGTCTTGAATGTCGAGGCAGAACCGGAGGAAATGGAGAAGTCCCTGGAGTCCGCTTATCGTCGGCTGGTGAACCGAGTCGAGGTTCCCGGTTTCCGAAAAGGGAAAGCTCCACGGCCTTTACTGGAACGCCACATCGGCAGAGATGCTCTAGTAGGTGAAGCACTGGATAAGCTTGTGCCGGACCTCTATGAGAAGGCACTCGAAGAGCAGGAGGTTGATGCCATTGGCCAGCCAGAGATGGAGATGGTTCAACTCGATCCCGCTATCTTCAAAGCCACTGTCCCCGTACAACCCGTAGTGGAATTGGGGGATTACACTTCTATTAGCGCGACCCCAGAGGAAGTCAACGTAACCGAGGAAGATGTAAATGAAGCTATCGATAATCTTCGTCGGAATCAAGCGTCCTGGGAGCCGGTGGAACGCGAGGCACGTTTTGGCGACTCGGTGACGATCGATGTACAGGGCACAATCGATGGAGAAACAGTGCTTGACAATAAACAGCAAGCCTATACTCTCACTGAAGGTTCGACAAGCCCTCTGCCCGGTTTTGTGGACCAGATAGTGGAAATGCAAATCGGGGAAGAGAAGGAATTCCCACTCATGGTTCCGGAAGATTTCGCCAACGAAAACTTTCAGGGTAAGGAGTGTTTCTTCAAGGTCTCCGTCTCCGAGATTAAAGAGGAAAAGCTGCCTGAACTAAATGACGAATTTGCCAAGAGCCTGGAACAGAACGTGGAGACGGTTGAACAGCTTCGCGAGATGGTTGCCGAGCGGATAAAAAACGACAGGGAACAAGAGGCAAAGCAAAAGTTAGAAGAACAGGCCATCGAACAGGCAGTAAATGTGTCTAAAGTGGAATTCCCATCCGTCCTTGTCGATCAAGAAATAGAGTCCACAATTCAGAATCAACTGGCACGTCTCGGGGGAATGCAACTTGAAGACTTCCTCAGAATCAAGGGTTCTACCGAAGAGGAACTGCGAGAGGAGCTACGTCCAAACGCCGAGAAAAGGGTAGCCAACTCACTTTTACTAAACAAAGTTTCGGAACAGGAAAACATCGAGGTATCCGATGAAGACATCGATGCCGAGTTAGAACGCAGGTTGCAAGAAGTAGGCGATAATCAAAACATAAGGCAATATATGAACTCCGAGGAATCACGCGAGAGAATCCGCAACGAGCTTCGGATGCGAAAGACAATAGAGCGATTGGTGAAACTCGCTACCACAGAGGGTTCTGCTGAATCCGCCCAGAGCGAAGAACAGGAAATGCAAGAAAAGTCGGAGGAGGAAGCGGAAACGCAAGAATGAGGAGGAAGAACAAATGAATATGCAACCAGAAAACATTTATCCGCCAATGGTCATTGAGAGCAGCCCCAGGGGCGAGAGGTCATTTGACATCTATTCGCTCTTGCTAAAAGAGCGTATTGTGTTCCTGGGCACCGGGATTAATGATCAGGTAGCAAACCTGATCATAGCACAGCTCCTTTACCTGGAACGTGAAGACCCGGACAAGGATATCAGTCTCTACATTCACTCCCCGGGCGGAGTGATCAGCGCAGGGCTGGCTATCTATGATACGATGCAGCTTGTGCGCTGCGATGTATCCACCATTTGCGTGGGCCTGGCCGCCAGCATGGGTACTCTCCTGCTCACTGCAGGAGCATCTGGCAAGCGCTACGCCCTCCCCAATGCCACCATTCACATGCATCAGGCAGTTGGTGGAGCCCAGGGACAGGCCTCGGATATCGAAATCGCCGCCAAGGAAATCATACGTGTGCAAGAGAATATCCGGACGATAATAGCCAACCACACAGGTCAGACTTACGAGAAGATCGCGCACGACACTGACAGAGACTTCTACCTTACACCTGAGCAGGCACTCGATTACGGCCTCGTGGATGAGATACTCAGCGGATCGGCCAAGATCAAGTCATAACTGCCTATTTACCCGTAGGAGCGGTCTCCAGACCGCGATAATCGCGGCAAGAATGCCGCTCCTACGTCAATACTTCATCAGCAGTATCTCGAACAATATCTGAGCCCCCCGCTTGTCCAGAGGTTGGTTGTTATTACCACACTTGGGCGACTGCACGCAGCTTGGACAACCCTCCTCACAGGGACATTCGGAAATCAGTCTGAGTGTTTCATTCCATAAGTGCTGTACCAGGTCGAACCCCTTCTCAGCGATACCCACTCCGCCGGGATGGGCATCGTAGATGAATATCTGCGGACGGCCAGTGTCAGGGTGAAGCGGTGTGGAAACGCCACCGATATCATTACGGTCGCAAAGGGCGAACAGTGGTAACATGGCAATCGAAGCATGTTCCGCAGCGTGCAACCCACCAGCAAAGTCGCGCCCCTCTTGATTTAACCTTTCCTCGACATCCTGTGGGATATCGAACCAGAAGGCCACCGTCTGGAATGTCAACGGAGGCAGATCCAATGGCTCCTCTCCGATTACCTCATCGGTATAGATTTTCTTCTTCTTAAACCCCAGGACATACGTTGTAACCTCAACATCACCCATGTGAACTCCGGTTTGCGAAACCCGCTTGTAATTAGTGGACTTAAGGATCTTGAGGTCGTTTATTTCCTTTGTTTGGGTGTAGTAATTGGCATCGGTGGGAACAGCATATGCCGTGTGGGATGTAAGGTCCAGTTCAGTGACCTGATAGGCATCGCCCTGGTGAAGATATATCGCGCCGGGATAAATCTGGAAGAAAGCAGTTGATGACTCAATCGTCTCCAGCAACTGCCCGGCAGTAGGATCGATAAGGGCATAATTAACCGCAGAAGTGGAGCGGATATTCGTTTCCTGTGCAGGATATCGAAGGCTGGTTGCCGGATACCAACGTTTCCCCCTTAGCCTAAGTAACCCTTGCTCCTCCAATTCCTCACGCACCTGTCTCAGGTTGCCAAAGTAGTCCTCATCCAGATTACTTAAGGGATGTTCCCAGGCAGCACACAGGAGATGGGGTTTCAAGATATGCGGATTCCACGGCGAGATCAAGGCATGCTCGAATCCTTTACCGAACAGCGTTTCCGGATATCGCATCAAGTACTGATCCAGAGGATTCTCCGAACCGATAAGGACACTGAGTGAATCCTCCCCCCTCCTCCCACTCCTCCCCGCCTGTTGCCATGTACTGGCGATACTTCCCGGATACCCCATCAGGACGGTGGCATCCAGCTTTCCGATATCCACCCCCAACTCCAGCGCATTTGTCGCGACTACACCCAGAAGGGTTCCACTGAAGAGCGCCTGCTCAATCTCCCTCCTATCCTCGGGAAGGTATCCCGCACGGTAAGGTTTTATCAATTCCGCCAACTGAGAATCCCGAATCCTCAGTTGCTCTCTAACGTAAACGTAGAGTAACTCCACCATCTTGCGTGTTCGGGCAAAGGCAAGACTTCTAATGCCGGAGGATATGAGTTCGGTTAGGAGATGCATGGCTTCGGTACTGGTGCTGCGGCGGACGGACCGGGCAATATCTATTAATGGTGGATTCCAGAGGACGAACTCCTTGCCCCCAAAAGGCGCACCGTCGTCGGTAACGGCATGAAAGGGAAGACCGGTCAGGCTCTCGGCGTGATCCCGGGGATTGGCAATTGTAGCGGAACAACAAATGAACTGGGGATAAGAGCTATAGTGAGCACAAATACGCCGGAGGCGTCGAATGACATTTGCCACATGCGAGCCGAAAACTCCGCGGTAGGCATGAGCCTCGTCGATGACCACGTACTGTAATTGACTGAGAAATCCAGTCCACAGGCGATGATTGGGCAAAATCCCCAGATGGAGCATATCAGGATTGGAAAGCACTATACGTGAGGTTTTCCGTATCTCAGACCTTGCATTTTGCGGCGTATCACCATCAAAAGTGGACTCCTTGGCATTCACCTGGGCTGCGGAGGTAAGTTTCTGAACCGATCCCAGCTGATCCTGAGCCAGTGCCTTAGTGGGGAAAAGGTAAAGAGCCCGAGAACCTTTTTGGTCCAATAGGGCATTCAACACGGGCAGGTTGTAACAAAGCGTTTTACCACTGGCAGAGGGCGTGGAGACGACAACATTGTTGCCGGAGTGGATCGAATTTACTGCGGCTGCCTGATGACTGTACAGGGGAAACAGCCCGAGCGACTCCAGCGCGTTGAGTGCTGCCTGATGTACAACACGGTCCAGTTCTCCATACTGCGCCTCGCGAGGATCTATACGCTGCTCATGAGTGATCTGGTTCTCGTAGAAAGAGGCATCTCGCAGCGACCCGAGGAAGGTTAAAGTGTCCATAGGTTATGAAGCAGACAGTATCTCAACGGTGTGGTCAAGTATCTCGACATCCTGCCTGCTTGCTTCAATAGAGTTTAGAACCTTGGAAAGGGTCTCGTCGGCATGGCGTCCATTGTTGCTTACACAAACGATCCCAACACTGGCAAATTGCCACGAGTCCTGATGATCGATCTCAGCGATCGAGACGTTGAACTTGCCCTTGATTCGGGACGTAATCGAACTCAGCACTCGGCGTTTGTCCTTGAGGCAAGCGTTCTCGGGCATACGAAGATTGACACACAAAACTCCAATATTCACGTGTTTTCTCCGTGATAAATCCCACGCTATCGACGCTCGGTAAAGCCCAGCGTTCAGGCTTCAGCTCTTGATGCTAAGCGCTTGACGGTTGCCAGTTTTGAGTGCCTAATATTACTTACTGGTTGTTTCTGATGGAGGCAAAGCACTCGCTACAATATACCGGTCGGTCACCCCGCGGCTCGAAGGGAACCTCGCATTCCGCGCCGCAAGATGCACATATTGCCTTGTGCATCACACGCGGCCCCCGGTCGCCAGAGCGCTCACGCCGCCTGGCGGCACGACACTCCGGGCAGTGACTAGGTTCCTGGAACCCACGCGAGCTATAGAACTCCTGTTCCCCGGCGGTGAACGTGAATTCCTTCCCACAACTCCGACACACTAAAGTTTTGTCCTCAAAGGCCATCGGACCTCCTCCTTTTATTTCCGAAAACATGCCATACAACCCTGAGACTCTATGGGGATCGAGGTCCTTCCAAGGATACTGCCGGGGAAAGTAAACAGACTGCCAAGAGCTGTTCTCGCCGTGCGTGTAAATTGGTGTTTATTGAGGAACCGAACCCACATCGAGAGCCATATACTTAGGAGTTGCGCATTTCCCATATTGTACAACTTTTAAAATCATAGTGCAATAGCAGTTCTCCCATAGAAGAGCAACGTTATCTTGCCTCCACACGCCCATGCTCCGTACACGCTCTCTTCATCACGTCCACAAGCCGTTCAATATACGCTTCATCTTTTGAGACAAATGCCTCTTCAACCACCCCATTTCGATTGCTGAGCATTACAGCAAAAGTAGGTTTAACGGTCGCGATATCCCATATGCCAATTCCAAGAACAATCGCTCCCAGTGCAATGCCCGCTATCAAGACAATATCTTTCATTGAAGCGATGGTTGATTCAACTACGGGTAACCAAACTGGCACCGTGCCCAATATGGCAATTCCCAGGAGAATAACAATGATACCAGTTAGGCGCTTGGGAGGGTGTACACTTTTGGAGACAAATACTATATCCGACATGCGGTATCTGGTTGGGTACATGCCTGCACCGACAATTATCCTTTTGTCTGTAACCCGGACCCGCTTATCCGAGTAGATTATCGTTTCCTCTTCTTGTTTTTTCCCGAACATCATCTGCCTTTCAATTCCGTTTGAAAGTATTCTACCACTACTTAACGATTATAGGAAACCCTTTGCGCAAGGATCAGACTAAAATGACCCGCAATTACACAGGAAGACCGATTTTCACAATCCTCCCCCCACCCACCACCACATCCCCATCATAGAACACGACCGACTGCCCCGGAGCAACAGCCATCTGCGGCTTATCAAACCGCACATGGACCCCGCCATCCTCCAATGGCTCTACAAATGCCTTCGTCTCCCGCTGAGCATACCGTATTCTCGCGTTAACTGAAAGAGAACGAGGTTCCTCCACAGCGATCCAGTTTAAATCGCTGGCCACGAGTTCACTGCTGTAAACCTCTCCCTTGGGACCCACAACTATGGTATTCGTCTCCGGTTTTATCCCCACCACGTAAAGCGGATCCGAGGCCGAGATGCCCAGTCCACGGCGCTGCCCGATGGTGTAGTGCAATATCCCCTCATGTTCGCCGAGGAGATTGTTCTCGCGGTCAACAATAGGCCCCGGCGCAGAGGCACTGGGATATTGCCCTTCCACAAAGGCAGCATAGTCGTTGCCGGGGATGAAGCATATGTCCTGGCTCTCGGAAGCGCGAACCGGGAGATTTTCCCGTTGAGCGGCTTCCTCAACCTCAACTCTGGTCAGGTCGCCCAGTGGCATGAGAACCTGTGCTAACTGGTGCTGACGCAGCATATACAGGAAGTAAGACTGGTCCTTCGCAGCATCTACACCCTTCCTGAGGAGATACCGCTCTCCCAGTTTTCCTACACGGGCATAGTGACCAGTGGCCATAAGCTCCGCGCCCTGCGCCCTCGCTTTCGTGAGCAATGCCCCAAACTTGACATAATAGTTACACAGGATACAGGGGTTGGGGGTAGCTCCCCGGACATAGGCCAGGCAAAAGGGCCTGATCACGCTGTCAGCGAAGGTCTCTTGCAGGTCGACAACATGGTGCGGTATCTGCAATGCATCGGCGACAGTTCTTGCATCCTCGATTGTCCTGTCTGCGCTCTCATCGGATTGAATCTGCATCGTGATGCCGAAAACGCTGTGGCCCTGCTGCTTGAGGAGAAGAGCAGCCACTGACGAGTCCGTCCCCCCACTCATGGCTACCGCTACTTTCGCCACTCTGTTTTCTCCTCTCTAATTAGCTGTAGAGCCAGTTCGAGATCGGCGGGCAACTCCGACTCAAACTCCATGTACTCTTTCGTTAAAGGTAGCTTAAAGCCGAGACGGTGAGCATGAAGGGAGTGCCGCTCAACGAGGTGCGATCTCTTGCCGTAGGTGGTATCCCCAACCACCGGATAGCCAATCGACGAAAGATGGACGCGGATCTGATGTGTGCGTCCTGTCTTGGGGTAGACCTCAACCAGGGTATAGTCACCCAGGTATTCCTTAACCCGGTATGACGTGGTGGCTTCCCTTCCCTTGGAAACGACTGCCATACGCTTTCGGTCCTTTGGGTGACGACCTATAGGGGCCTCGATCAGCCCCTCTTTTGGCGTCAGGTGGCCTTTGACCAGAGCCAGATAGGCCTTGGTAATACTCCGTCTCTTTATCTGTCCTGCCAGACTGATATGGGCTGCGTCGTTTTTGGCCACCATTATGAGTCCGGATGTATCCTTATCCAGCCTGTGCACGATTCCGGGCCTTGTTGAACCTTTGACCTCGATATCCGGGCAGTGCGCGAGGATAGCGTTGACCAGCGTGCCTGAGCGATGGCCTGCCGCAGGATGGACGGTTAGTCCGGCCGGCTTGTCGATGACCATCACGTCGCCGTCTTCATAGATGATGTTGAGGGGGATGTTCTCGGGGGTGATGGTGGTGGGGAGGGGAGGGGGCACTCTCACGGTGATTCTCTCGCCAGCGTTGACCTTCTGACTTGCCTTTGCCAACATATCATCCACAAGGACATTCCCCTCGTTGATCAGTTTTTGAACATGTGAGCGAGACAATTCGGAATGCTCCGCTATGTACCGGTCCAGCCGGCTCCCTCCCTCATCGACTACTAATTCTACGATATCGCTCACCAGCTTATTTTAGCATCTCAACAGTGATATAATCTAACCGATGCCTGAATTACCTGATCTGGAAGCAGTCAAAAACATCCTCAATCCCGAACTCACCAACGTCGGGATGACAGAGGTCGAGGTCTCACAACCTCGTGTAATCCAGAGGCCTCCAGCGCAGGAATTTAGAAATACGCTGATAGGAGACCGTCTCAGCCAGATAGACAGGAGAGGGAAATTCCTGCTCTTTAGGCTGGCGTCGAAGCGGATCATTGTCATTCACCCCATGCTCTCCGGCAGGTTCCAGTACTGCGACGCAGGACAACAGTATCGCTTCGGCACGTGCTTGATCTTCCATCTGGAGAATTCCAAACAGCTCACATACCTCGACCCCGACTCCATGGGCAGAGTTTATCTTGTGGAAGAGGGGCAGCTGTCCTCCATCCCGCATTGGGATGAGATGGGCCCCGACGTCCTTAACGACGACCTGACAGAGGAGGTCTTCAAGGACAGGCTCGGGAGATACAGGGGCAGGATAAAGAACATATTGATAAAAGACACATTCGTCCAGGGAATCGGCAATGCCTACGCCGACGAAATCCTCTTCGCCTCCGGAATCCATCCGCACCGGGCCCAGAAAAGCCTTGCCGACGAGGAAAAACGGTCACTGTACCAGGCCACGCGGTCTGTTCTCAAGGAAGCTGTTGAAATATTGTCGGAGCGGATGAAGGATGACACTGCTGTGGAAATCCGCGACTTCCTCAAGGTTCATAGAAAGGGCGGAACTCCCTGTCCTGTGTGTGGCACAACCATTTCTCAGATAGAGGTAAGTCGCCGTATAACGAACTTCTGTCCGAACTGTCAGAGGGAATGAGATGGTGGCTCCAAGGGGACTCGAACCCCTGTCCCCGGCTTGAAAGGCCGATATCCTAGACCGCTAGACGATGGAGCCACGCAATCAGGTCGCTCTGGAGCACAACAGCTACAAGTATACCAGATTTGGGCAGGAATGGACAATGCCACCGAGAGCAATGTTGCAACAGGCAAGCAAGTACTGCTAAAATCCCAGTGAAGCATTCATGCTTACACAAAAAAGGAATACAGCACATGAAACAGGAGCAAAAGGATACTGTAAAACTGGAGACCATGCGCCACTCCGCCGCTCATATCATGGCGGAAGCGGTTCAATCACTGTTCTCCGACGTGAAATTCGGCATTGGCCCGGCAACCGAAGACGGATTCTACTATGATTTCGAGCTCCCTCGTAATCTCACCCCCGACGATCTCAGCTCGATCGAGGAAAAGATGAGAGAGATAGTCGACAGCGACGTCGTTTTCACAAGAGACGAAGTGACGAAAGAGGAAGCCCGTGAGATATTTGCCTCGCAGCCATACAAGCTGGAGCTGATCGAGGATATGGATGAAGAGACAATCTCGGTGTATAAACAAGGGTCTTTCACCGATCTATGCCGCGGACCACATGTGAATTCAACAGGGGAAATAGGGGCATTCAAGCTGCTGAGCATCGCCGGGGCCTACTGGCGGGGAGATGAGCACAGGCCGATGCTCCAACGCATATACGGTACCGCCTTCGAAACCGAGAAGGAACTCTCCGAATACCTGCAAATGCTGGAAGAGGCGGCCAAGAGAGACCACAGAAAGCTGGGCCGTGAACTGGACCTCTTCAGCGTCCACGATGAGGCCGGGCCGGGACTCATTTTCTGGCATCCAAGGGGTGCTACGATCCGCAGACTGATAGAGGACTTCTGGCGTAACGAGCATTTGAAAAGGGGTTATGACATCGTTTACAGCCCCCACGTCGCCAAGGTCGATCTGTGGAAGCAGAGCGGCCACCTCGAGTACTACAAGGAGAGCATGTATTCGCCAATGGACCTTGAAGGGCAGGAATACGTGGTCAAGCCAATGAATTGTCCCTTCCATATCCTGATGTACAAATCGAGGCTTCGAAGTTACAGGGAACTGCCGCTTCGCTGGGGCGAGTTGGGCACAGTCTACCGCTGGGAGCGCTCCGGCACGCTCCATGGCCTGAGCAGAGTTCGCGGATTCACCCAGGATGATGCCCATATCTTCTGCCGGCCCGACCAGCTTGAGGATGAGATAGTCAGCGTGGTGAAACTTGCACAGTTTATGCTGGAATCATTTGACTTTCAGGAATACGCCATCATGCTGGCAACCCGGCCGGATAAGTATACCGGAACCCTTGAAGATTGGGAAACGGCGACCAGTACTCTTCAGCGAGCACTGAATTATCTGGGGCTGGAGTATGAGGAGGACCCCGGAGAAGGGGTCTTCTACGGCCCCAAGATCGATATCTCGCTGAGAGACGCCCTGGGCAGGACCTGGCAGGGTCCCACCATCCAGGTGGACTTCAACCTGCCGGAGAGATTCGGCGTCAGCTACATCGGCGAAGACGGGCAGGAGCACATGGCAGTGATGGTCCACCGCACCGTCCTGGGCAGCATGGAGCGATTCTTCGCCTGCCTCATCGAGCACTACGGTGGGGCCTTCCCCGTGTGGCTTGCCCCCGTGCAGGTGAGGGTCATTCCGATCACCGACCGGCATATTGACTATGCACAGCAAATAGCCGATAATCTCAGACAGGATTCCATCCGTGTTGAAATCGATCAGCGAAACGAGAGGATGAATCTCAAGATCAGGGAAGCACAGCTTGCCAAGATACCGTATATGCTGGTAATTGGCGACAGCGAAGTTGAAAGCTCAACAGTTACTGCCAGGCTCCGTAACGGGGAGAACCTGAAGTCACTCTCGCTGGAGGATTTCAAAGACAGGGTCAAAACATCTGTGCAAAGCAAAGCCGGGCTTTGACTTCCCCTCTGGGCGGAGGTTATAATTAATAAACAGTAACATAACATAAGGAGGGCAGGATAGCAAAAAGGTATCGTACAAATGAAGGGATAAGATCCGCGCAAGTGCGGTTGATTACCGACACCGGGGAGCAGGTTGGAGTGGTTCCCACGAAGGAAGCCCTCCAGAGGGCAAGGGAGAAGAATCTGGATCTTGTGGAAGTAGCTCCGACCGCACAGCCGCCCGTGTGCCGGATGCTGGATTTCGGCAAGTTCATGTATGATCAGGCCAAGAAGGAACGGAAATCCAGCAAAAGCAACAAGGCAGCCGAACTGAAGGAAGTAAGATTCCGTCCCAAGATCGGACAGCACGATATCGATTCTAAAACACGTTCGGTGAAGAAGCTGCTTGAGGGTGGGGATAAGGTTAAAGTTACGGTTATGTTCCGCGGACGGGAGATAATCCACCCTCAACTGGGAAAGGAGATATTGGAGAAGGTAATCGAGTCTGTGAGTGAGCAGGGTAAGGTTGAACGTTCCATGATGATGGAAGGCCGCACCATGAATGTCATTCTGTCACCTATGAAACAAGGGAAGAAGGAGCAACATGCCAAAACTTAAGACGCGGAAAGCGCTTAAACGCCGAATACATGTAACCGGCAGCGGAAGGGTTATGCATTCCAAAATCGGTGGAAGTCACCTCCGCCGCAAGAAACATAAGAGGACGAAGAAATTGTATAGCAAGAACATCGAAATGCATCCTTCAGACAAGAAAAGGATGCAGAAAGTCCCGGGATTGAGGAAGTAAAGGAGCGGATATGCCACGAGTCAAGAGTGGACCAACTACGAAACATCGACACAATAAGGTTGTAAAATCCACAAAGGGACATAAGGCAACCAAACATACCCGTTATAAGACAGCCCATGAGTCGATGCTCCATGCCCTGAGCCATGCTTACCGCCACCGGCGGGAGCGTAAAGGCGACATGCGCCGACTCTGGATAACACGCATTAACGCTGCGGCGCGGCAAGAAGGGCTATCATACAGCGCTCTAATGCACGGTCTCCGCGAAGCTGGAGTACAGATCGACCGCAAGATGCTTGCGGATATGGCAGTGCGAGACCCCAAAGCCTTCTCTCAAATCGCCGAGGTCGCCAAAGGGTCAACCTAGCACAGCACCGCTCCAACCACTACTGTAGAAGCGGTCTCCAGACCGCGATTTCGCTTAGCATATGGAAACTGAAAATACAAAGCAGTTAGAACAAATACAGTCCGAGGCACTGGGAAAACTCGACACCATCAACAACCTCAAGGAGCTGGAAAACTGGCGCGTTGCCTATCTCGGCAGAAAGGGTGCTCTTACCCAAATGTTGCGAGGCCTTTCCCAGTTACCCGTCGAGGAGAGGCGCGAGGTAGGGAGCAAGGCCAACCAGCTCAAGTCGCTTCTGCAGGAGAAATTCTCAGAGAAAGAGGAATCCCTCAAGCAAGCGGAACTGGAAAGAAAACTCGAGGAATCCCGAATCGATGTGACCCTCCCGGGCTATCCCATCCAACTCGGTCGTACTCACCCGACGACAAAGATCCTGCGCCGGGCATGTAACATCTTCGCTAGTATGGGGTTCGAAATCATCGAAGGGCCGGAGGTGGAGTGGGACTCCTATAACTTCGAGGCGTTGAACATGCCCAAGGGCCACCCCGCCCGCGATATGTGGGACACCCTGTGGATAGACTACACGGATGAAAATGGCGAAAGGCCCATGCTGCTCCGCACCCACACATCTCCGATGGAGATCAGGTTCATGGAGAGAAGGGACCCTCCCATCCGTGCGATCATGCCCGGCAAGTGCTATCGATATGAGGCCACTGACACAACCCACGAGTCAATGTTCTACCAGATCGAAGGACTGGCCGTTGATAAGGGGATAACGATGGCCGACCTCAAGGGCACGCTCTACGAGTTCGCGCGCAAGCTCTTCGGGGAGGAGCGGAAGATCCGCTTTCGCTGTGACTACTTTCCCTTCGTGGAGCCTGGTGTTGAAGTAGCCATCGACTGCTTCATCTGCCACGGAGAAGGGTGTTCCGTGTGCGGCGGGGATGGGTGGATCGAGATACTGGGCGCTGGCATGAGCCATCCCGATGTTCTCAGATGGGTCGGCTACGACCCGGATGTGTACACCGGCTTCGCCTTCGGCATCGGACTGGAGCGCATCCCCATGCTCATGTACGGCATCAATGATATCCGGCTCTTCTACAACAACGACGTCCGCTTCCTCCAGCAGTTCTAGTACCGCGCCCACACGTCTTGGGAAGGCATAAAAAAAGAGAGGCCTTTTAAAAGGCCTCTCTTTTTGTTCTAGGATTATTATAGCAAAACCGAGTCCCAAAAGTCAAATTTGATTTGCAGCCGACTGTGCCTACGCGAGTTCACCTGACCCCGCATCCGCATACCGTTCGCTCCGAGTCCCGCACTCTGCTATAATACGTAACGATTACACTATCTGGTTACGAAAGGAGACTATTGTGAAACCATTAGAGACCGACCTGTCCATCTACAGAAAATTCAACTTCGATAAGCCGCCCGTGGGCGTCAAATTCCTGCGCGTTAGACCGGAAGGAATTGAACGGCTCGACAAACAAATGGCCCTATGTGAAATGATGAATGAGGCCCAGCAAAGAGGCAAGCCGTTCTACATCGACAAGGATAACGAGGACTGCGCGGGTGCGATGATATTGGGAATGGTTGCCCCTCAGCCGATCCCGGGAGGCGGGGAACTGGGAGTCAAATGGGGCATCTATGAAGAGGCACGCGTCAACGAAAGGCTGGCCAGGGAATCGCCGAAACTCCCGCCGGGCAACATTAGCTACGTCATTTTCTCTCCGCTGGAATATATAAACTTCCAGCCTGACCTTTTCTTCATTCTAGCCAATACTAGCCAGGCTGAGATCGTGCTCAGAGCAATGAGCTATTCGACCGGCGAACTATGGTCCAGCAAGGCGATTTCAGGCGGCGCATGCGCCTACATTTTCGCTTACCCATTCCTGGAGGGCAAGGTCAATTACATAACCACCGGGCTGACCCTCGGCTTGAAAGGAAGACGGGTATATCCCGAGGGAATGCTTCTCTTCTCAATCCCGTATGACTGGATACCCACGATTACACAAAACCTGGAGAAAATGGAATGGGAGCTTCCCGCATACAAGGATGGCAGCAGGGAGAAGTTTCTGGAGCGGCGTAAAGGAATATTCGCCGAACTGGCCCGTGAGTACGGCGGGCAATAAGCAAGACCGGGGAACCCGGTCGAGAATGGATAGAGTGAATTTCCATGCCAGAAAATCAGGGATAAACTCCTCGATAGCCACCCCGGAGATCCGAGATTCAAATACAGACACGAGATCCCGCAGATTTTCCAAAAGATGAAGGAAATGGGATTGGAGGATTATCTCGAGTATCAGAGAGAAAGATGGTCACTTACTGTGGAGGGACCGTCCATTTCCATCACTACAGGTGTAGTAAATGCGGAGAAGAAGTGACCGTATAATGTTAGTGGATTTGACACGGTATCCAACTATAGTTCACGTGATCTTTAAGCTCTATCCGTTTCCAGTGGAGCTTCGCGGATAAAGAAAAACCCTGTTAAGGCCAGGATGGACAGCGCTGCCCAGGTTATAAGGGCTGCCCCTCCACCGTAGATTTCAGCAATAGCACCACCGAGAGGGGGTAAGACAAAGGCACCAGCCATAGAAAGGCTACTTACCACCCCTACTGCGGTTCCGGCGTATCTTGCCCCAACACCTTTTTGCTCCACCGCCAGAGAGGTGAAAAGAGGGAACATGCCTCCGCGCATGAGGCCAGTTGCAATGATCAGTACCCATATTGCATAACCCTCTACGAACGGAATTGCACCAAAAGTAACAGCTACCAGGAACAGGGATGGGGCAAGCACAGTCTTCCTGGAACCGATTCTATCGGATAGAATTCCCATCGGAATGGAGCTTACAGCGGTCATACCAATAAAAAGCGTAAGGGCGCTATCGGCAGCGGCAGCATCCCAGCCGATTCCCCGAAGATAAGTAGGCAAATACCCACCCATTGAGTTAAAAGCCCCATTTGCTCCCATAAAGACTACTCCAAGAATCCATATCCCTTTTATACGGACCACCTGTGAGATCGCTTCCCGAAGTGGGACTTCACTTACTCTGGTAGTCTGAGCCTTACCTTTATTCGGTTCCCTGACAGTTGTAAACCACAGCAGGCTAAGTGCAACAGGTGGTATACCATAGAGAAGCAGGACATAATTCCATCCGCCAAGTAAAGGGGAAAATACCGTTGCACTTGCCATTGTCCCGAACATAGCTCCGCCATACATCCCAAATGCCAGCACCCCGTTTGCCAGCGCCAGCCGTTTCCCTATGAACCATATGGCTGTAGCCTTTGGCAGCAGCGTGGGCATCATGGCTACCAGCATACCAAACATAAACATGGTTGCTGCCATGCTGATAAAACCCACCGAGAGGCCCCTTAATGCGCCCAATGCACCGGCCAGGAAGCAGGCCACAGCCAGGGTCCTCTTTACCCCGAACCGGTCTATGAGCAGTCCCGCTATCAGGCTCACGAATATCCCGGCCAGTGGGTCCATTGCCCACACCGTCATCATCTGGGTTATGCTTATGTTCAGGGATTTTGTTATCTCCGGAAACAGGGGTGGCAGGCACATTCTCGCCGCCCCCACAGCCATGGCATTTATTGCCGTGGCCAGCATCAATATGTACCATCTGTAGTAGGGCTTATTCGGGTTAATCAATGATATGTCAGTTCGCATGTTATGAGTTCGTCAGCGCGTGGGGACCTTTCACAGGAAAGTGAACCGTATCTCGCGGGAGATCTCCCTTACATGATTTACCACCCTCTCAGAGGGTGGTACTTGCCTGAACTGCCCCTGAAAAGGATACCACTTTTTTAGCTGGACTAAAAGGCTGCGAAGAACAGTTACACCGCGTTCTCAATGAGTTCAACTCGGGAGACTTTTCCGTCTTGCCTTACCTCAACTGCCACTACGTCGATGCGCCAGGGCATGGAGGAGTAGCTCTCATGCGACTGAATGTACAGCTCCGCCAGCGCTGCCAGCTTCTCCTTCTTGGACTGTCTGATTGATTCCTCAGGGGTTCCGAAGTCGGTATCCCTCTTGGTCCGCACCTCGACAAACACCAGGTACTCGCCCTTCTGTGCCACAATGTCGATCTCTCCGGCGCGTGTGCGGTAGTTGGTTTGCAGCACCTTATACCCGTGTCTGCGGAGGTAGCCACCGGCTACCTTCTCCCCGAATCTTCCCAGCTTGCTACGATGGGTCATGTGCTCTGGCTCAAACAGTGGTTAACGGGGGCAAAGGTGGTGCGGTGGATGGGGCAATATCCAAGCCTGTGTAAAGTGGCTACATGCTCGGCTGTGGCATAGCCCTTGTTACGGCTGAATCCGTACCCGGGATAGTCTTCTTCATACCCGACCATGATGCGGTCCCGATGTACTTTCGCCACGATTGATGCAGCAGCGATGGAAAGGGAAAGGCTATCGCCTTTGACGATGGCCCTGGCCGGGAGATTGACATCGGGAATTGTAAGCCCGTCCACAAGCAGATAGTCCGGAACAGAGGAGAGGTCTCGTATCGCGGAGGACATCGCCAGCTTTGTTGACGGAAGAATACCGTGCTTATCGATTTCCTCAGGAGGAACAACCCCTATTCCCACCACCGCCCCTCCCCGAATACACGAAGCAAGGTACTCGCGCCTCCGGGGCGTAAGCGCCTTACTGTCACGGAGCTTCCACAGCCACGACTTCTCCTCGCGGGAAAGAACAACTGCTGCAGCGACCACGGGTCCGGCAAGTGGCCCCCTCCCCACCTCATCCACCCCCGCGACACACCTGTATCCATCTCGCCACAATACCTCTTCCAACGAGAAGGACGGCCTGTTCATAGCTTATTCACTGAAGACCGACGAACACAGAGTATTAAGCGCATCAATCTGGCCAGAATCAGTGAGGTTGGTTTGAAACGGCGTCACCGAGATCTTCCGCTGCTGTATCGCCCCTATGTCAGTTCCCTCCTCATTGTCCCATTCCCTTCTCTCCTGCACAATCCAGTAGTACTCTCTTCTCCCGTCATTGCCTTTCCTGACCTCGTCCCTGTAGCTTCTCCCCCCGATCCGGGTAAGCTCTATGCCCTGGATTTCACCAAACGTCAGGAGCGGGAAGTTGATGTTAAGCAAAGTCCCCGATCGCAAACCGTTCTGGCTTACGTGTTTTGTCAGCGACTTCGCCAGCCTTGCAGCAGGATCGAAGTGCACATCACCATTCTCGAACTCGCATGAAAGCGCAACAGCAGGGATGTTGTTGAAATGTGCCTGGAGCGCTCCCCCTACCGTTCCCGAGATAAAGACGTCGTTGCCCAGGTTCAGTCCATAGTTAATCCCCGACATAACCAGATCGATACCTTCCTTCGCAAGAACCCTTAACCCGAGGATGACGCTATCAGCAGGCGTCCCTTCCACACAGTAGGTCTCGATGCCCTTAACAGGGGGCTCTACCT
>JBKGZM010000024.1:0-26735 GCA_046545575.1 Dehalococcoidia bacterium | reverse complement strand
GTCTTCCTGTGTACCAAACATGTGATTCCTTATATGAAGGAGGGAGGTGGAGGAAGCATCATCGACCTGTCGTCTAACTATGGTATTGTAGGTGCCGCGGATAGCCCTCCGTATCATGCTTCCAAGGGCGCTGTGCGGTTGATGGCCAAGACCGATGCCATGTTCTACGCGAAGGATAAAATCAGGGTAAACTCCGTTCACCCGGCCTTCGTTTGGACTCCGATGCTTGACTCTGTATCAAAGACCTATCCCGATGGTGTTGAGTCTTTCAAGGAAAGCATCATTGGCCGTCTCCCAATAGGCCATTTTGGAGAGCCGGATGATATCGCTTTCGGTATCCTCTACCTTGCATCTGATGAATCGAAGTTCGTTACAGGCAGTGAACTGATTATAGATGGAGGCTACATAGCCCAGTGACGCTCACGAGGTATAATTTGATAGTCGACAGTAGTTTATTTCGGACTGGAAAGGAGAGCATAGAAGCATGGCTCACGCAGTTGAGAAAGTGGCAGATTCTAAAGTCGCGATACATCTTGTAGTAAATGGTGAACCTCATGAGGTGATGGTCCGTCCGAGCTGGACTCTGCAGTACGTGCTCCACGATCAACTGGGGCTGACAAGTGTGAAGAAGTTTTGTGATGAGGGGGCATGTGGTGCCTGCACTGTAATTATGGAAGGCAGGCCGATCCTGTCCTGTATGGCCCTCGCAGCCGAATGTGATGGCAAATCCATAGAGACAGTGGAGGGGATCGCGAGGGCGAATCATCCCCTTATCGAAGCGTATGTCACGTATAGCTGCATGCAGTGCGGCTACTGCACTCCCGGCTTCATCGTGACTGCAAAAGCCCTGCTGGACAGGAATTCTCACCCCACAGAGGAGGAAATAAAGGAAGCGCTTGCGGGAAATTTGTGCAGATGCGGGACATATCCACAGCACATCAAGGCGGTGATGGAAGCGGCCAGCAAGCTGCATGGAGGTGAGTAAACATGACCAGCGATGAGATGGCGAAAATAAGGGAACAATTTGACAACTTAAGGGCCGATAAGTATCCTTTGCAGGAATATGACAGCATAGGAAAGCGCGGTGTTCGCCGGATAGATGGGTATGAGAAGGCAACCGGGCATGCGGAATATACGATGGATCTACAATTGCCCGGAATGCTATACTTGCGCTTTCTTACGTCGCCATACTCTCATGCGGAGATAAAGAGCATGGACACAAGCGAAGCCGAGGCAATGTCTGGTGTAAGAGCTGTACTGCGCTATGATGATCCGGAGCTGCCATCAGCAGCTGATCTCGGTGGACATGAAATGTCGTCGGTGCCGGTTATTCCAGGAGTGGCTCACTTTCAGGGGGAAGAGGTCGGGGCTGCCGTGGTTGCTGACAGTGAGGAAATAGCTGAACGGGCCTTGAGGATGATACAGGTGGAGTGGGAGGAACGTCCCTTTGTCCTGGATGAAGAGGAGGCATTGCAGCCAGGTGCTCCGCTGGCAAACCCGGAGTCGTTCCCTAACGGGAATCTGTATGATGAACCTGTACAAGAGCACGGGAATGTCGAGAAAGGCTTTGCAGAGGCTGATAAGATAATCGAGTTTAAATTCAGGCAAGGCCTTAATACGTGGGCAGGACCGGAGCCCCCTTGCGGTGTGTTCAGATGGAATGGAGAATACCCTGAAGTGTGGGTCAAGCAGCAGCGACCGCATATAAGCAAGCGTGCCGTATCTGGTTGGTTTGGCGGCGTGCCCATGAATCAAATCCAGATGCACTGTCTCTATCAGGGTGCGAGCTTTGGTGGGTGGACCCAGATGCCCTGGAACATGGGAGGACACTATTGTGCTGCTGTTGCGGCCAGGAGAACGGGCAGGCCTGTCAAGTGGGTATTTAACAGAAGGGAGGACTTTTACGGTGGTGAGATGGATCTGGGGGTCTATTACTTCAAGGTAGGAGCCAAATTGGATGGAACCATTACGGCGGTGCAGGGGAGAGCTGTGATGGCGAACCTGGGACTGCCGGCGTTCGGGGTTGTCAAGCATTTCATAGAGAATACGAAAGTTCCCCATATATATGGGAGGACTTACGCGGTGCAGGTGAACAAGGGGCCAACGACCGCGGTACGCTGCGAGCAGAATGCGAATTGCCATAGCTTCACGATGGTGTTTAACCAGGTAGCGGGTGAGCTTGGACTTGACCCGACGGAGGTTGCGCTTAAAAACGATGGCGCTGAAGGCCATGACATGGCATGGCTTAGTGAGAAGAAGAAGGAATTGGGATTCCAGGAGCGTGATAGCCTGAAGGAGTGCATAGAGAAAGGGAAAGCGACAATAGGATGGGACGAGAAGTGGCATGCCCCGGGAACGAAGAGGCTTCCAAATGGGAAACTGCATGGGTTGGGCTTCACCTGGACGCATGAGTGGGATGATTCGGCGGGCACGAGTGAGATGGCTATCCGTATCGAACGCAATGATGGAACTGCCACCATTTACGGGTGCCGGGCCGATATCGGGGTTAACGCAGAGACAGCATACTGCCAGATCGCTGCCGATGAACTGGGTATGCGCATTGAGGATGTTTATTACAGGCCGCATATAGATGCTGGTTTCTTTACGATGACACCGGATACCTCGACCGACATGTCCGTGAATGGGTATGCGATCAGGAATGCCGCAAGGCTTTTGAAACAACAGATTCTTGAATCGGCCGTGAATCCTACGGGAACGTCACAACTGGGTAGCTTTCCTCCTGCTTTCCCAGGTAAGCAGCCTGAGGATCTGGACATCAAAGACAGCGTAATCTATGAGAAGGCGAATCCGTCGAACAGAATGACATTGGCGGAATTTGTGAAACCCTCTGGTGCTATGGGCCCGCTGTCTTCACCGGTAGGAGAACCACTGACGATGGCCCCTGGCAAGGAGCCTGCTGGCTATCCTTTCAGGGAGCCTTTGTTCGCACATGCGTGGCAGGTTCAAGTTGGCTCTTATCAGGACGCGCGCCTCCGTCTGTGCAGGCAGGCGCATTTCATGGAAGTTGAGGTGGATGATGAAACAGGGGAAGTTGAGGTAACGAGGATAGTTAACGTTAACGATGTCGGGAAGGTGATAAATTGGGATGGTTGCGAAGGCCAGCAGTATGGTGGAACCTATATGGGTGTGGGCAGGGGGCGGAGCGAGGAGGTCGTGTATGATCCGAATACGGGCGTCATGCTCAATGGCAATCTCCTCAACTACAAAATCCCGACGATGCTCGACATTGGCCCTATAGATACTATCCTCGTGGAGACGGGGATGGGCTACGGTCCCTACGGGGTTGTTGGTATCGGTGAGGATGTAGCCACCGTAGTTCCCGCGCTTATTGGGCCCGCTGTCTACAATGCTATCGGCAAATGGGTGGATGGCTTCCCCGTTACCCCGGACAAGGTTCTTAAGGCACTGGGAAAAGCGTAAGGAGTTGAAAAGTGAAGGAATTCAAGCATATAAACGCGTCAACAACCGAGGAGGCAACCTCAATCCTCCAGGACCATGGAGGAAGAGCAAAGGTTGTTGCAGGTGGGACGGACCTGCTGGGACAGATGAAGGATGATATACTCCCTGAGTATCCCGAGGTCATAGTAAATATCAAAAATATTTCCGACCTGGATTATATCAGGGAGGAAGGGGAGAGGCTAAAGATCGGTGCCCTTACCAGGCTTGAGGATATAGGCGAGGACGCAACAGTCAGGCATAAGTATTTTGCGCTCGCTGAGGCGGCTCGTGAGGCAGCCTCTCCACATATCAGGGAGATGGGTACCATAGCAGGAAATATCTGTCAGAGCACCAGGTGCTGGTACTACTGGGTTCCTGGCAATCTATTCAATTGTATGAGGAAAGGTGGCAAGACGTGCTACGCCATGACGGGTGACGGCCGGTACCATTCGATATTTGGGGGAGTAAGGGTGGTTGATACGCCTTGCTCCTCAGCTTGCCCGGCCGGTGTGGACATTCCCTCATATCTGAGCGAAATCAGGGAAGGCAACCTGGCTGAGGCTGCACGAGTACTCCTTAAATACAACCCGTTGCCAGCGGTAACGGGGAGGGTCTGTCCTCACTTCTGCGAGGAAAGTTGCAATCGGGGGGAGTTTGATGAACCTGTTTCCGTGAGGGCTATCGAACGGTTTATGGGTGATTACATCCTCGATAATGCAGGTCAAATCATCGGGGGCTCTGATATTGATACCGGAAAGACCGTTGCTATTGTGGGCTCAGGGCCGGCTGGTCTCTCGGCTGCGTATTACCTCAGGCGGTTTGGTCACAGCGTAACCGTATTTGAGAGCATGGAAGAGCCGGGCGGACTGCTCATCCATGGTATACCTCCCTACAGGTTGCCGAAGGACATCGTGAGGAAGCAAATCAAAGTTCTCGAGGGTACAGGGATTCGGTTTAGGTATGGGGTTACTATAGGCCGGGGTACGACCGTGGATGAGCTTATGAAGAGTTTTGATGCAGTATTCCTGGCGTGTGGGGCGTGGAAGGAGAGGCCTGCAGGAGTGAAGGGGGAGGAGTTGATGATATCCGGCCTGGACTTCCTGAGGAGGTCTAATCTCGGCGACCGGGCGATTCCCGGAAGGAAAGTCGCCGTAATAGGTGGCGGAAACGTGGCCCTGGATGTGGCGAGGACCCTGTTGAGGATGGGTTCTGAGCCCGTCGTTCTGTATCGTCGCGGCGAAGCAGAGATGCCGGCTGTCAAAGAGGAAATTGAAAAGGCCAAGGAAGAAGGCATTGCGTTTGAGTTCTTTACTCAACCGGGAGAGGCGCAGGAGAAAGACGGTGGAGTGCTCCTCCAGTGTGTGAAGATGCGACCGGGTCCACTGGATGATACAGGAAGGCCCCGTCCCGTACCCGTTGAGGGCTCGGAGTTCACTGCCGGGTTTGATGCTGTAATCAAGGCAATCGGGGAGGAGCCAGACACTTCGAGTGTCCCTGGAGAATTCCTCGACGAGAATGGACGGTTGGGACTAGCTTCCTCAACCTACTCGCTGGGCAAAAACCTCTTCGCCGGCGGTGATTTCGTCACGGGCCCGGCGACAGTCGTGGAGGCCATAGCTGCGGGCAGGGACGCTGCGAGTTCCATGGACCGGTACCTGGGTGGAGCGAGGAAACAGCTTGAAGAGAAGGAAATAGGCAAAATCGCGGAGAGATTTAACAGCTCCTTCCTCGAAGGGGTGGGCAGAGTAGAATCGCCGGAACTGGAGATCTCCGAGAGGACGAAGAGCATCGACATCGAGGATGTTCTCGGCCTGAGTTGGAGCGAGGTGGAGAGGGAGGCGAACAGGTGCTTCAACTGCGGATGTGTGGCGGCTAACTCCTCGGATATCGCCCCGGCGCTCATCGTTCTAAATGCCAGAATTAAAACGACAAAGAGAACTGTTGCAGCGGAGGAATTCTTCGCTGTTGTGGGCGATAAGACCACTATCCTCGCCGATGATGAGATAGTGACGGAGATCGAGATGCCAGCGCAATCGGCTGGTACGAAGAGCGGTTTCTTAAAGTTTGCGCTCAGGAAGTCGATAGATTTCCCGATAGTGAACTGCGCAGCAGCGATAGAAAGTGATGGTGGGAAGGTCAAGGCAGCCAGGATATGCTTGAACGGGGTGTACAACAATCCTTACAGGGTGACCAAAGCAGAGGAGGCGATTATCGGTAAATCGCTGGACAGGTCAACCGCTGAGGCTGCTGGCACTGTGGCTGTTGCCGATGCATGTCCGTTGCCGACGAGCAGATACAAGGTCCAAATAGCGAAGGCACTTGTTGGAAGGACTATATTGGCCTGTGGTTTTTCAGATTGAAGCAGTACTTTCAGGGGGTAAAGAATGAAAGCGTTGAGGTGGTATGCCGCAAAAGACGTCCGCTATGAAGATGTGCCTGAGCCGTTTCCGGGTCCGGGGCAGGTAAAGGTTAAAGTTAACCTGGCTGGTATTTGTGGTACGGACCTCAAGGAATATGTGGATGGCCCATCCATGATTGACGTTAGTAAAGTTCCCCTGACCCTGGGGCATGAGTTTGCCGGAAGGGTGGTGGAGGTGGGGGAGGAGGTAACTGAGTTTGAGGTTGGGGACCGTGTAACTGCGCTGGGTTACTGGTACTGTGGTGAATGCTATTTCTGTAAGAGGGGAATGTACAATATTTGTCAGGACGCTGGCTTCACTGGCTTGACCTCTGATGGCTGCATGGCTGCATATGTGGTTGTTCCCGGTTATGCGGTGTATAAACTTCCCGATTTGGTGTCAGACGAGGCAGGAGCTCTGGTGGAGCCTCTGGCAGTGGCTCTCCATGCTGTTCGCCGGGGTAATGTTCATCTCGGAGATACCGTGGGTATCGTAGGCGATGGCACCATTGGACTCTGCACATTGCTCGCAGCCAGGCTTGCCGGGGCCTCGAAAGTTTATGTTGTATCCAAGCACAAGGGTAAGGAAGCGAAGGCCATGGCCATGGGGGCGACACGAGTTGTCAATGTCAACTCCGGTGGTCCGGTGGAGTTAGTGAAGAACCTGACAGGTGGTTTGGGAGCGGATGTCGTATTCGAATGTGTTGGAAGGCCGGAGAGCGCTCAGCTGGCCGTGGAACTCGTCAGGTCGGGAGGCACTGTTGTGATCGTGGGAGTCTTCGACAAGCCTGGATCTCTTGATTTTCAGAACGTAATGTTCAATGAGAAGTCCGTTATCGGGAGTTCGATCTACACTGACGAGGCGAGAGTGGCTATAGACCTTATAAACGACGGGAGGCTTGACCCAACTGCACTGATAACCTCACGGGTGCCTCTGGAGAATGCGGTTGAGTCGGGGTTTGGACAACTTATCAGTAATAAGGACAATATCAAGATTTTGCTGGAAGTTCCGTAGTACCGCACTCAGGTGATGGCCTCAACGCAACTGCGATAAATGAGCTTGACAACTACCTAATACTATTGTATTATTGTAACAAATGTTTGCAGTTGCCTAGAAGTGATCGAGACTACTGTTTATGATGGGACAAGTACTTGGGGGGGGTGAGCGTTTTGAGGGTCTCATCTAGTCCCCCAACATTTTTGAATTCCGTATTTATACCTTTAAATGTTTGGGTATGCCCGTAATAGCGAATATATAAGTTGTGAAATATGATATGAAAATACTAATAGTATCTGGAGGTTAGTATGGAACCACTAAAGACTGATTTATCTATATTTAAGGGATTCAATTTTGAGAAGTCACCGGTAGGCGTTAAGTTTTTGTTCTTCAAACCGGATGGAATAGAGCAGCTGGACAAGCAGTTGCCTTTCTGTGAAATGATCAAGGAAGCACAGGAAAGGAAGAGCCCCTTTTACTTTACCAAGGAAAATGAGAACTGCATAGGGAAGTTTGTGCTTGGAATGGAGGAGTTACCGCTGTTTGTAGCGACCGGGCAGCTGGGCCCCAGGTTAAAAATCTACCAGGAGGCACGAGCCAATAGCAAGCTGTATCAATACGTGCCGGAATTCGAGAAAGGCAAGGTTAACTACGTCGTTTATTCCCCATTAGACCAGTTGACATTCGATCCGGACCTCTTGATTCTCATGACCACGATCAGTCAGGCGGAGGTAGTGTTGAGGGCCATGAGCTATTCGACCGGGGAGATATGGGAACCCAAGGCAGCACCAGCCTTGAATTGTCCGTGGATTTACATTCACCCATATAAGAATGGTAAGGTGAATTACACGGTGACTGGGTTGGCCTTTGGTTCGAAGGCAAAGCAGATATTCGAAGAGGGATGGATGCTCATAAGCATCCCATACAATTGGATTCCCACGATAGCACAGAACCTGAAGGAGATGGATTGGGTCCCCGAGGGATTCACAGATGGTAGGGAAGGGTTTATGAAAAGAGAAGAGGGCATCCTGGAGGAATTGGCTCGGATGTCTCAAAATCCCTGATTAACAGTGTTGGAATGATGTTCCTCTCTTTTGGTGATGTGAGGATATATCATTTTGTGAGTACCACGGAGAGGAGGCAAGGGGGCAAAAATGTGAGGTAATAGTGGCTTTCAAGTGATTGGAGTAATTTTGAAAGGGAGGATTAAAATGTTGACAAAAAGCAAAATGCTATCGCTGTTAGCTGCAGTCGCGTTAGTTGTAGTATTGGCAATCGTGCCTGTGATGACGGCTTGTACAGAAACAACAGAGACATCAAGTCCTACATCGACGGCGGAACCAACGTCGGAAGTGAAGACGTTGAAGGTTGGCGCTCTTTTTGCCCAATCGGGTTTCTTCTCGGCACGTGGAGTACCGGATTACAATGAAGCCAAGGTAGCGGAAGAGATGATTAATGAGCAGGGGGGGATTACGGTTAACGGGCAGAAATACGAGGTTGAGCTTGTTCTGGAAGACTATAAGAGCACCATGGACGGTGTCAGTGCTGCGACCAATAAGCTGGTCTTTGACGAGGGGGTTCAGTTCATTATAGGGCCACCCGCGATGTTTGCCCCTGCGGCCTCGCCAATATGCGAGTCCAACCAAGTAATGCACATGGTCACCTGGGATGTCAGGATGCCGGGAACGGTGGATGAGGATACCCCCTATGCATTCCTGGGTGGTAGTGGGAGTCTTCTGACAACTGCCGCTTGTATCGGGTATCTTGAGCAGACCTATCCTGATGTGGAAAAGGTAGCCGTTACCTCGCCGGATGATGGATCACCCCCTTATGTAATACCGATACTTAGAGATTTGTTAGAGGCGGCGGGTATATCCATGGTTGGCGAGCCCATGCTATATCCCAACGAGATGCAGGATTTCAGTCCCATTGTGACAAAGCTGAATGCGATAGAGGAAGCGGATGGCATATTCATGCAAAACGGGCTTGTTCCACATATAGGGGCCATAGCTAAGGGCCTCCGAGAGACGGGTAACAACAAGCCCTATGCTGGCTCCCTACCTGCGCGTATAAGTGAAGTTACGAAGATTGCTGGTGAGGAAGCGATGAAGGATGTATTCACATGCGGTTATACTCCCGATGACCCGAACATGCCGCCTGTGGCGAAAGAGGTAATTGATCGGACAGAAGCGAAGCATGGAGAGGGTTATCAGTTGGAGTTGACAGGGCCCAATTCTCTGTGGATTATAAAAGGAGCTATCGAGGCTGCCCAGAGTCTGGATCCCACTGCTGTGAGGGACGAATTGGAGTCCATGGATAAAATTGAAACGATCTTTGGACCAGCAAAGATATGCGGCGAGGAAACGTGCGGGATTGGGCATATTGTGGCTTCACCGCAGTCAATCCAGATATTAAAGGACGGTCGTGAGGCCTCTGCTGGATGGTTCGATACTAGCATGCCTTAGGTTTGTGTTACATGTGAGGTAGGCTGTGAGAAGTTCCCTGGCTGGTTAAGGTCAACACAGCATAATATTCTCTGTGTATTGAGGAGAAGGTGATGTAGTGACAAGGACCCCCGGGGTCCTTGTCACTACATGGTCACTGGGCTCAACGCCCTGCCCAGGGTGGTTGTGGCTGGTGATAGCAGTCATACCATGTGATCTTACAGCTAGCCTGTGTTTATCAATGATAGCAAGTAAGTGTTTGCCTAGTTCTATGTGATCCTGAGTCCGGCCTAGGCAGTGGCCTCCTTCACGACAATATTTGGGCGAATGGCTGTGGTGACAGAGAGTGCCTGGATGGAACAGATAATAGCGACAATAATCAATGCATTGGTGCTGTCATCGATATACATATTGGTGGCGCTGGGTTTTGCATTCCTTTTCAATATGTTGGGAATACTTAACCTGGCTCATGGTGCAATCTACATGGTGGGTGGTTACCTCTGTTTGGCGTTAATAATGGGGCTGGGATTGAACGAGTGGGCAGCCTTATTGGCGACGACTCTCATACTGGCTTTATTTGGCGTATTCTTGGAGAGGTTCTGCTTCCGCCCCTTTGTCGGCGATTTCAACCGTATCATAATGGTATGCATAGTCATAATAGTGGTGCTGCAGACTGCTGTCAATATCATTGCGGGCAGTGAGACATTATCAATACCATCTTTTGCCGAAGGGGTTGTGAGGATTGGATCTATCTCGGTAAGTTATGAGAGGATCTTAACTCTCGCTATGGGAGTTATACTCCTGGGGTTAGTTATCCTGTTTGTGCATCGGACAAAATGGGGCCAGCAGATGCAGGCCATTTCTCAGAACCTGGAAGCGGCCTCTTTACAGGGTATAAATGTCCATCGTATTTCCGCTCTTGCTACTGCTTTGGGATGTGGCTTTGCGGCGATAGCAGGGTGTCTGGTGGGGGCTTATTTGAGTTTGGGCCCTTTTATGGGTGATTACATGCTGCTTAAAATTCTCATGATAGTTTTCCTGGCTGGGGTGGGAAGTGTGAGCGGTATATTTGTTGCCGGGTTTGCGCTGGGTATTTTGGGGGCCATATTGCCAGTGGTATTTAATGGTGCCATAAGTGATGCAATCGCTGTTGGTATAGTTGTTGTGCTTCTTCTAATCCGACCTCAGGGGTTCTTTGGGCATGAGGCTGAGATTTGAGGGCTATTAACAAATAATCAGGTTCAAAGATATATGGATAATAATCAGCTTGCTTCCTCTATGGTCTCTGATCCTAAAACAGGTAGGAACAAATGGGTCAAGCCTGCGGTTTGGGCTATAATCGTGGTAATTATAGCCGCACTACCATTATTGTTTAGCTCCTATTGGATGCATGTTTTTATCCTCATATTTCTCTACACTATTGCCGCTGTCAGCTTCCGTACGATAACGATTTCGGGACAGTTCCCCCTCGCACATGCTGCTTTCATGGGTATAGGTGCTTATGTTGCTGGTATAGCCTCAAAATTTCTTGGATGGCCAGCTTGGGGTACCATACCTTTAGGGGCGTTAACAGCTATGATCATCGGGATGTTGACGGGGTATCCATTTGCCAGGCTAAGGTCGCTGTACTATGCAATGGGTAGCTTATTCTTCGGCATAGGCGTGATCAGGATCATCTATGCAGGCGGAACAGTGACCGGCGGTTATAGCGGCTTTATTGGCATTGAGCCACTGTTTGTTGGTTCCAAGGTGCCTTATTACTACTTTTCCCTGGGTTTAGCCGCGGTGAGCCTCTTTGCCCTTTACAGGTTTGAATTCTCGCGTATAGGTACAAATCTGAAAGCGATCGCGCAGTCACATCTTGTCGCATCCAGTGTGGGCATTAATGAGGTGTGGTACAGGGTTCTGGTTCTAGGAGTAGGGTGCTTCTTCGCCGGGCTCGCGGGTGGTAGTTACGCTCACTACAATTTGGTGCTCTCTCCTTCTACTTTTGGCGCTATGGCAACCCTGTGGCTCACGATGTACGTGCTCATAGGCGGGATAAACAATTTTGCTGGACCTATGATCGGGACATTTGTTCTGATCTTGATCCCGGAATACTTTCGTGATCTGAAAGTGTATTCCCCCTTTGTTTCGGCTGCTATATTGGCGATCATTGTGTATTTGTTCCCCCAGGGTATAGTGGGTTTACCTGCGGTAGTCAAAGGGTGGGTTGCACGCCGTGGTGAAAGAAGGAGCGGTTATGCTTCTTGAAATCCGTGGACTGACCAGGTATTTTGGTGGTTTGGCCGCTATTCAGCAATTTGATATGGATGTTGCGGAGGGAAATATCGTAGGCTTAATTGGTCCCAATGGGGCAGGCAAGAGCACGTTGTTCAATTTGATAACCGGGGTGATCCGGCCGACGAGCGGCACGGTAGTTTTTAACGGGAAAGATATAACCAGGGAAAAACCCCATAAGGTTGCCAAACTGGGAATAGGCAGGAGTTTTCAGCTGAATCCTCTTTTCGGGGATTTTACCGTCCTGCAAAATGTGTCGGCCTCTTTCCATCTTCGTCCGAAGTCGAGTTTGCTGGACATATATTTCAATACCCCTGCCTATCGCCGTAATGAAGCATATATCATGGAACAAGCCCTGGATATCTTGAAGTTAGTTGGACTTGACAGCATTAAGGATGAGCTTGCGAAGAATATACCTCATGGGCATCAAAAAATGCTTGGCATAGCAAGGGCACTGGCTGTCCAGCCGAAACTGCTGCTGCTTGATGAACCTATTGCAGGGATGAATGCAGACGAAATCCAATTCACATTGGATGCTATTAAAAAGACTCGGGCGCAAGGGGTGACTATCGTAATGGTGGAGCATAACATGCGCATCATGGACCTGTGCGACAGGGTCAACGTTATTAGCTTTGGGAAGAAGATTGCCGAGGGCTTGCCTGCAGATATCAGGAATAACAAAGAAGTAATTCAGGCTTACTTTGGTGGTGAACATGTTGCTTAGCGTAAAACATGTCACAGTCCATTATGGGAAAGCTATGGCACTGGAGGACGTTTCTCTCGAGGTAGGCGAAGGGGATGTCGTCAGCATGATCGGTGCTAATGGGGCGGGCAAGAGCACGATGTTGAGGTCGATATCAGGTTTGAAGAGTATAAGCTCGGGCGAAATATGGTTTGAGGGTGCCAGAATAGATGGATTGCCACCTGCTGATATAGTGAAGCTTGGCATTGTCCAGATACCGGAAGGCCGACAGCTTTTCCCCTACCTCTCTGTTATGGTCAATCTAAAACTCGGTGCCAGTGCACGTAAAGACAGGGACAGCATAGAGAAGGACCTGGAGGAGGTTTTTGCGCAATTCCCCATATTGAGGGAGAGGTGCGACCAGAAAGCTGGGACACTGAGCGGGGGCGAGCAGCAGATGCTGGCCATCGGCCGTGGACTAATGGCTAAACCAAAGCTGCTCCTGATGGATGAGCCCTCAATAGGGCTGGCTCCTATAGTAGTTGAAGAGCTGGGCAACGTTATTCGGAATATAAATGAAAAGGGGGTAAGTGTTCTTCTGGTGGAACAGAACGTTCCCTTAGCCCTCAGAGTAGCCCATAAAGGGTATGCAGTCCAGGTTGGCAGCATCGTGTTGGAGGGTGACATCGAGAAATTCCGTGATAGTGATATTGTTAAGAAAGCCTACCTGGGAGGGTAAATTACTCCCGGTCTCCAGAGAAGAATATAAGGATCGCTCCAGAGCAATCCTTGACAGATATCCTCAGAATGATTCCTCTTCGAACATGTGCTCAGGAGTTGAAGTCTATTTCCTGCAGTCAGGACACACGTCGAAGTAGTCCTCAGGAAGATTTGCTCGCTTTCTGAAGTACTCTAGTTGGACCTCAGGTGCGAAGTAACTGCCGCAAACCGAGCATTTCTTGAGCTTGTATTCCTCCTGCCTTCCCCATCTGTGTATTATCCTTGTATCGCCTACATCCTCCATTTGGATTTCCCCTGTGGGACAGACATAGGCGCACGCGCCACAGGCGATACATGCTTTGGGGTTTTGCAAGAAAGGCATGCTCCCTTTCTCTCCGTCGGGCTTGCCGATTGCTTTCATCCCGACTATCTCATCGCATACACGAACGCAGAGGCAGCAAAGATCGCATGAGACACATTTCTGTTGCGTACCGGCTTCTTTGCTCGTGGATTTCTTGATCCCGTACTCCGTAGCCAGGTCCTGAACTATCTGCGCTTCCGGAGCCCGGGTAAGGAGCAAATCTATCAGTCTCCTTCGAATCTTCAGTACTCTCTCCGAGGAGGTGTTCACTGTAAGCCCTTCTTCTACATGATGTGTGCATGCTGGCACTACCCTGGCCTTCCCATTCCCTGTTATCTCCACACTACAGATCCGACAAGCTCCGTATGAAGACAAGTTCTCGTGATAACACAGGGTCGGGATTCTAATCCCGGCCTGCTTGGCCGCCTCGACGATGGTAGAGCCCTCTTTTGCCTTTACTTCCTTGCCGTCGATGTTTAATTTGATTTCCTTCACCTTTAAGTCTCCTGACACCTTGCTTTGAGTTTTTTGTATTCCTTTTCGACGTGCTGCTGAATTTTTTGTATCTCGTCCTCTGAGAGATGTCGGAATCTTCCCTGAGCCTTCAGATAGTCGCGGATCGGCCTGAGGGGTTGGGGATCGAAGTTGAGTTTATATGATCCATCTTCCACCTCGTAGAGGGGGAAGACACCTGTTTCAACGGCGAAACGTCCTATCCTCACGCTCAAGTCGACTGGATATCTCCACCCGGTAGGGCACGGGGAAAAGATATGAACATATGCTGGCCCTTCTATCTCCGCTCCTTTCTTGACCTTGTCCATAAGATCGAAGGGATAACTGGGGCAAGCCGTAGCAACATAAGGGATATTGTGAGCCGCAACGATTTCCGGCATATTTTTCTTCCATGTCTTCTGCCCGATGCTTACTTTACCTGCCGGAGAGGTTGTGGTAGAGGCCCCGTAGGGGGTAGCGCTGGACCTTTGAATTCCCGTGTTCATATAGGCTTCGTTGTCAAAACACAGGTACAGGAAATCGTGTCCTCTCTCCAGAGCTCCTGAGAGGGCCTGGAAACCGATGTCGCTGGTTCCACCGTCTCCAGCCATCCCGACAGAGTATATCCTTTTTTCGGGGATCTTGCCTTTCCTCATTTGTGCCTTAAGGCCCGATTCCACTCCTGAGGATACAGCACCAACATTCTCGAACAGTGTGTGAATCCATGGAACGTTCCAGGAGGTTTGGGGAAAGCCCGAGGTGCAGATCTCAATACATCCGGTTGCACATGTTATAACCGTGTCTCTCCCTAGTGCCTTGGTGGCGAGCCTAACTGCTAGAGCCTCGCCGCAACCAATACAGAACCTGTGTCCTGGCACAATGCCTTCATACTTGGGGGCAAGCTGTGGAACGTAAACAGAAAACGTATCCATTACTCTCTCACTCCTATGATTTCGAATTCCTTATCGCTGCCTTTCTCCAGCATCTCAAAGCCCTTGTCGATCATTTGCTCAAAATCACTGACGACGATATCCCTGCCGCCCAAACCCCCGGTAAAGCTGAATACCTGAGGTCTGTTTTCCTCCTGATATAGACAGGACCTGATCTCGGAATAGACGGGCGCTTGTGCTCCTGGGGATATGCATCGGTCAAGGACAACTACCATGTCAGCGTCTTTGACGAGCTCACGGATTTCCTCATAGGGGAAGGGCCTCCAGAGGCGCAGTCTTATAATCCCTACTTCCTTGCCCTCTTCTCGTTTGTTGTCAACCGCCACCATTGCCGTCTCGCTGAAGCTCCCCATGGTTACGAGTAGTACCTTAGCTCCTTCAGTTCTGTACTGCTCCACGGGGGAGTAGTAACGGCCGAAGATGTTCCCGAAATCCTCCCATGCCTTGAGGATCGCCTGTTTAACCTCAGGGGATCTGAAGGCCGCATCCTGGGACCTTTTCACCTCTGAGTATATATGGGGTGGGGCATAGCACCCTATGCTCACCGGGTTATCCGGGTGGAGGGCATAGGGATAGCGGGGTTTGGGAAGAAATCGATCGACGTCCTCTTGGGTAGGTAGCGTAATCGGCTCTATGACATGTGTTAGGTGAAAACCGTCATGGTGAACCATTACGGGGAACAGAACCTGGTGATCTTCACTGACCCGGAATGCCCAAAGGATATGATCAAATGCTTGCTGGCCGTTCTCAACGAATACCTGGATCCAGCCCGTATCCCGGACGGCCATAGCATCTGAGTGGTCGCCCCATACGCTTAATGGACCGGATAGAGCTCTGTTACACACGGATAGAACCATGGGGAGTCTGGAGGAAGGACCGATGTATAGAGCCTCATGCATTAGCTCTAATCCTTGCCCTGCGGAGGAGGTGAATGTCCGAGCGCCTGTTGCCGAGGAGCCGAGGCAAGCACTCATGGCTGAGTGTTCTGACTCTACAGGGATATAATTTGCATCGAGTTCCCCGTTGGCTACCATCTCGGCCAACGTTTCAACGATGTGGGTTTGAGGGGTGATAGGATAGGCCGCCACCACATCTACATCAGCCATCTTGGCTGCTTCAGCAACAGCTACGGAGACCTCTAAAGGTGTCCTTTTTGCCATTATTCTTCCTCCTCCACCATCGTTATGGCCCCTGTCCAACATTCTCTGGCACAAATACCACATCCCTTACAATATGACAGGTCAGCCTCGAAATAGCCTTCATCATTCTTATAAACACAACCTTCGGGGCAAAAGATTTCGCACATTCCGCATTTCACGCATCTGGTATTGTCCCAGATGGGCCTCAGAGACCTCCAATCACCGGTCTTATACTCTGCAGCGCTCCCCGGCTCTGTTACTACAGCCCCTGGTTTGATATCTCTCCATCCAAGAGACCCGTTATTCATCTTATGCAACCTCGCTTACGACAGTTTCTTCATATGCTTTCTTCATCGCTTCGACGTTTATGTCGCCAATGCGCCCGAACCGATCTTTAACCGGCTCGATCAGGGAATCCAGTTTGACGACCTCTTTGCCCTTGACCAGGGCCCCTACCATGGCGGTATTGGTTATGGGAACTTTGAGGATATCCCACGCGATTCTGGTCGCATTCACAGTTCCCAGGGTGCAATCGAATCCGAATTCATCCCTCAGCTGCTGTGCCGATTTCCTGGTATTGACGATTATTATCCCGCCTGGCTTGAGGCCCGAAGCCACGTTGACGACGCGGAGCAAGCCGGGATCGAGGACTACCACGATGTCAGGTTCAGTTACCTCTGCCCTGATCCTGATATGTTCCTCCCCGACCCTGTTGAAGGCAAGTACGGGAGCACCTCTCCTTTCAGGCCCGAAACTGGGGAAAGACAGAGCGTATTTACCCTCGTTGATGGCAGCGTAACTTACCAGTTCCGAGGAAGTAACTGCCCCCTGTCCTCCTCTACCGTGCCAGCGAATCTCTATTGTTCCGTTCATCACCTTCCTTTCTTCCTTTGTAACTAAGCAAAGCACTGCTCAAACTAAGAATTCACCGCCCCTGGAGGGACTCGAACCCTCGCGCCCGGCTCCGGAGGCCGGTGCTCTATCCCCTGAGCTACAGGGGCACACGATGGTCATTTTACCGATTTCGGTCACAGTTTGCAAGTCAAAAACCGTAAATCCTGCCTGTCAAGCAGGAGGCAAAAGGTTTCCGTTTACCCGCTTACCAAATGCACAACAAAAGGGGTAATAAATGTCTCGATTGCCGCAGCAATCAAGAGTCCGATGACTATCCATTTGCCATATCTCTTGAGACCCTGCACCAGAGTGGCTTTTACTGCGCTTTCCCTCCTGAAAATCCATTTGAGCGATTCCCACCCTACTGTGAAACCAACTGCCGTGCCAAGGATGAGCATCGGTATCTCGATTACTCCGTGCGGCACCAGTCCCGCGATGAGCAATCCATATCCCTTGGTGCTTGCAACCTCTGCTGCAACGGTTCCGAGAATGAACCCGTTGCCGGTGACGAACAGGAGCGAAGGTATGCCCAATGCGATGCCAAAGACGAGTGCGCCGAGGACCTTCAGGACATTGTTCAGGAATATGACCAGGGCCAGGGCCAGAGGACTCAACGATTCCAGGGGCTCGATGAGTCTGCTGAGTTCTTCTAATGTCTCAGAGGAAGTGGTTGTTGTTGCCTGTGCTCCCGCGGCGAGGGCCAGGATAAATAAGCCTGTAGCCAGTGTCAAACTGCGTTTCACGGTCATGTTCCTGTACTATTTCACTTGGACTCCTATAAAATTGTAGCATACTCGCTTTGCCAAAAACATTAAGCCAGCAGCACAGCGGCGATTCCCACCAGGAAAATGCCATCGAATACCCCTGCTCCCCCGATGCTCAGGACCTGTGCTCCCAGCTTTTGGAAGGAGCGGAAGTTGAGGAGGTCGGCTCCTATAAGCGTTCCCATGGTCCCGCATATATAAGCAACGGGTGCGGAACTGTCAGGGGCGAGGAGCAGGGCCAGTCCGACTGAAACCAGGGGTGGAATGAATAGGGGGAGTCCTATCCCTATTCCGGGCCTTGGCCGGGCAAGCAGTTTGGCCACTCCTGCTACAACAGCGGTAGCAATGATCGTTGGCCACAGGGGAGCTCTGGTCATAAGCAGGTATATGGAAAAACATATAGGAATTACCGCTCCGCCTACGTTGATGGCCAGTGTCTGTTTTCTCACCTTTGGGGGAGTATAGAATATGAATGGCAGCGAAGTGCGCTGTGATCCGGGTTCCTCTATGGAGATCTGGCGCCGGGATAAAGGAATATTGATCATGCTGCCCACGAGCGATAGAATGAGGAGTACTGCGGCGGCTTCCGGGGATAGTCCGAGCTTGGCGAAGGAGATCGTTATGACCTGAGAAAAGAAGAGGAAAAGCAGTATCGGGATCAGGATTAGCAGCAGTATGAAAAGTCCCAAACAGCCCATATCATTGAACCTGAGAAGCTGACAGCTATCAGTCGACAGTTGACAGTCATAAACAATGAACCACTCAACAAACTCAACAAACTCCCTTATCCTCCTCCTACCAGGCACCGTCTTATTCTTATATGAGGGCTCCCATTGGAGACAGGGAGGGGAGATTGCCCTCCTTTCCCACAGCCACCGCCTTCATTCATCTCCAGATCGTTGCCAATGGCGTCGATATTTCCAAGGGTAGTGAATACGTTCCCAGTCAGCACGACAGGGCGTATGAGTTCAGCGATCTTCCCGTCTCGGATCATGTAGGCTTCTCCTGCGGAGAAGGTGAACATCTCCATCGAGGTCATCCCTCCATACCAGTTCTTGGCGTAGACCCCTTCTTTGATATCGCTAATCATATCCTCAAATGAGGTCTCTCCTGGCTCGATGAAGGTGTTGGTCATGCGCACGATGGGTTGATACCGGTAGTCTATGGCACGAGCATTTCCCGTAGGTTGTTCTCCCATTTTGGCTGCCGTTTCCCTGGAGTGAAGCCGTCCTACCAATATTCCTTCCTTTATGAGGTAGGTCCTGCTTGCTGGCGTGCCCTCGTCATCGTATTTGTAACTTCCCCTCAGGTCGGGCACGGTAGCACCGTCGACGATGTTAAGATGGTTTTCCCCAAACCTTTTCCCCAGAACCATGATTTCCTTCAATTTATCGTTCTCATAAATATGGTCGGATTCCGACAGGTGCCCGAATGCCTCGTGGGTAAAAACCCCAGCAAGCACCGGATCACAAACAACTGTGTATTCTCCTCCTTTAATTTGGGGGGCCGAAAGAAGTTCCACTGCTCTCTTAGCCATCTCCTGAACGTCCTGGTGAAGTCCCTCAACCGACTTGAACTCGCCTTTGGACCCCAGGCTTAAGTGCGACTGTTGAACGTCGGCGCCCTCGCGTGCTACTGCGGCAAGCCTTAGCATAACATCGGGCTTAATTTGCTCAATATAAGTCCCTTCGGAATTGGCGAAGATGACCTTCTTGCTTGTATCTCCGTAGTTTATGCTTGAGCTTTGCACTTTTGGAGTGCTCCAGATAACATCATTATACTCGTCAAGAAGTTGCTTCTTCTCTGGCACAGTGATATCGGCAGGGTTCTTTTCCACCTGGTACTCCACTTTATCCTTTGCTGGTTCTATGGGAGCAAGCTGGCTTTCTCCATGGCCTACCATCCGTGCTTGCTTCACGGCCAGAGTTGCCTTACTCCACAGGTCGTCAAGGTTGTTGAAGGAGACGAATCCCCATCCTCCTTTGACCAGTGCCCTGACATTGCCGCCGCAGCTTGTGGTTCGGCCAATATCCTCTATATGCTGGTCGCGATACTGGATGCGGGTACCTTCCGCCTCCTCGATACGGATTTCAACGTAGTCAGCATCGTGCCCTTTCAGGGCGTGTTCGATTTCGTTACGCATTACATCACCTCAATTAATTTGCGTCGCGCTTATCATAACTCCTACAAACTGAATTGTATCATAACCCTGCTGGTAAAGCATGGTGACTTTGTGGATTGGACTAATTCGTGCCCTTTGGGGAGTCTGTCTGTCTTGCTTTTATTCCAAAGAGAGTTCCTACGATGGCCGCAGTAAGTGCTAGGGCTGCTCCTGCGATAAAGGGACCGTTCAATGCCCAAAGGGCATATGCTGCTCCCATAAGTGGAGGGCCGATTGTCTGTCCTGATCTGAGCACTGCCCCATTTACGGACATGAAAGCTCCCCGGTGCTCGAGTGGCGCTAAAGACGCTACACTTGTCATAATCCCGGGCAGGACTGTTCCATGGGCCAGGCCAAAGACAACCGTTGCAATTAATAGAAGCCAGAGATTAGGGATGAAAGCTATGAGAAGCATTCCCAGTGCGTAGATAACAAACCCGCCCTTGATCAGTATCCCCAGTGAAAATTTCCTATTGATTTTCCCTAGCTGCGAGGCGACAGCTGCTGTGGTCAGGGACATGCTTGACATAACAATACCAATGATAAAGGAGGAGGCCCCGAAGCGCTCATCGAGGAGCATGGGAAAGTAGGTAAGATAGGAGCCGAAGAGGAAGATGAATGTGGCCACTGCGGCGGCAAACAGGCCAATGACTCTGATGTCTTTTAGATAACGCCATGTGCCACTCAGGTACGTTCTCATGCTCTGGGTGCTGGTGGGCTCGGGATTCTCAAGGGAAGTGAGTACCAGGATTCCAACAGGAACAGCCAGGATAGGGAGGGCAAATGGGTAGTACCATCCCAGAAGTGCCAGGGCCCCTCCTATAGTAGGGTAGAGGGCTGTACCGATATTGAGCAGGCTGACGTTCAGTCCCATCGCTTCAGCACGTTGAGTTCCGGAGTACAAGTCTCCAATGATGGTAAGGTTGAGCGAGCCAAGTGCAGCCGCCCCGGCTCCCTGGAGAACTCGCAACAGTAGGAGAAGCTCGAAGTCGTGAGCAAAGGCGCAAGCTGTTCCGGTAATGGCGAAAAGGAAAAGGGACGGAACCAGGATTTTCTTGCGACCGAGCCGGTCGGCCAGCACCCCCAGGAAGGGAGCTATGAAAATGCCGGGCAAGGCAAAGAAGGTCAGAAGGAGGCCTACCTGGCCCTTGGTGGCGATACCCGCGTCGATTATTTGAGGGAAAGCTGGTGTGATGGTGGATATGCCCAGGACTGACATGAGCGTCACTGCGAAGACGATCTGCAGGTTCCTCTGTCGGTATAACTTGGATTCAGGCATCACTTATTTACTCTGAAGGTATTTGTCAAAAATGTCAATGCGTGCATAGATTATTAACGCGATAGAATTCGGTTGTGAGAATTCAGCATTATGGTATTATTGATGGTAACAGCCCATTGACTTGGGGTATATTATTGGTTATATTTTGGGAGCAAGTGCTGGATTTATTTTGTTTGTTGCGCTATGGTAGACGAATAGGAGGACATCATAATGATTAGGGCTGTATTCTTCGATCTCTATAATACCCTGGTTCGGTATGAGCCACCCCGGGAGGAGTTGCTGGCCAGAACTCTGGCGGAGTTTGGCATAAAGTCAAGGCCAGAGGAATTTGCTAGACCTTTCCTCGTTGCCGATGAGTTCATGCACCAGGAACAGGCGAAGTCGCCTTTGAGTAAACGTTCCAGGCAGGAGAAAATGGACCTCTATGCCAGGCACCAAGAAATCGTACTCGAGGAAGCGGGGATAGAGACGACACAGGAGCTGATAAAAGGTCTGCTTGGCAAAATGATGGAGGTCGACTTGAAGCTGATCCCCTTCGATGATGTTGTTCCATCCTTAACCGAACTCAAAGATAAGGGATTGACTCTTGGCCTTATCTCCAACGATGATCGGGACCTCAGGCCTCTTTGCGATGAACTGGGGATTTCCTCTCTGATTGAAGTAGTGGTTACCTCCCGTGACGCGGGAAAATCGAAGCCCCAACCTGAAATCTTCCAGGAGGCCTTAAGGCGAGCTGGAGTGGAAGCTCTGGAGGCAGTGTATGTTGGGGATCAGTACAAAGTTGACGTAGTCGGAGCGGAACAGGCCGGCATGAAGGGTATTCTGCTCGACAGAGGCGGATTCTTCCCGGATGCGGAATGCCCGAGAATCTCCGCCCTCGACGAGGTAGTGAACCAGCTATGAGTTGACATAACATCGCACTCGGGAAAAATTGCCTCCTATCAGACCTGCTCGGAGCGCCGCTTGAAGCGGTCAACTATGAATTCTTCAAGCTCGGTCAGGAGGAGTCCGGGGAGTGCGAGCAGGATCAAGAAAGGCCACCACCCTGCAGGGATAGGGGCTGTCCTGAGGGGATTGAACCCGGTTTGAGGAAGAATATACACCACTATAAGCTGGAGCCCCACGGTTATCGCAATGCCGCCCACGAGCCACTTATTTGAGAATGGATTTGCCTTGAACGCGGATACATTCAACGAGCGGGCACTCATCAGATAGAAAATATGAACCAGCATTATGTTGATGAGGACTGCTGTCTGGGCCTGGGTCAAAAGTAATTCGTCTACCTGGGAGCCCTGAACTGCAGGCATGCCGTAGCGATAGAAGACAACAAAGCCGGCAGCTGCCATTATCACGGATACGAGTCCGACCTTTCGGAAAAACAGCGTATTGGCTATCGGCTCTTTGGGATCCCGTGGTGGCCGATTTAGCAAACCCTTTTCCCGGGGTTCCCACAACAGAGGCAATGCCAGAACTATTGCATCATACAGGTTAATCCAAAGGATTTGCACTGGCTCTAGGGGCAATCGCATGTGGAAGAGGGGGATGAATGATGCCATGGCTATAGCTCCCATAATAAGCAATGCCTGCCCCCCATTGGTGGGCAGTGTATAGAGTATAACCTTGCGTATGTTCTCGAAGACATGCCTGCCTTCCTCCACGGCTGCGACTATGGAGGCGAAGTTGTCGTCGACCAGGACCATGTCGGAGGCCTCTTTGCTGACCTCGGTGCCCTTTATGCCCATGGATACTCCAAGATCGGCTGTCTTTAAAGCGGGGGCGTCGTTTACGCCGTCTCCGGTGACGGCAACAATCTGGCCTCTGTTTTGCAGTTGAGTCACAATCCTGAACTTATGTGCCGGGGCCGCTCTGGCATATATAGATACTTTATCGATAACCTCAGCCAGTTCATGATCAGTCATTTTCTCCAGTTCTTGCCCGGTCATTACCCCATCGTCCGGGGAGAAGCCCAACCGCTCTGCAATGGTTTTTGCTGTCTGAGCATGGTCTCCCGTTGCCATTATTACCCTTATGCCAGCTTTTTTGCATTTTGCTACAGCGTCTATTGCCTCTTCCCTGGGTGGGTCCAGCATACCCTGCAGTCCCAGAAATACCATTCCCTCCAGATCTTCACTGGTGAGCGACGTCTTGTCCCCGGGCACGTTTTTATAGGCTATGCCGAGCACTCTTAAAGCTTGCATTGCCATATCCACAGCCACGCTGGATAGCTTCTCACTATCCAGAGGCTCCACATCCCCGTCGACCATCTGAGATTGACACATTGACAGGATGCGTTCCGGTGCTCCCTTTACGAAAATGGTATTACCTTCCCCGTTTTGGTGTAGAGTAGCCATGAACTGGTGTTCGGATTCAAAGGGTATCTCGTCCAGCCTGGGCATCGCGCTAACTATGCCGCCCTTGTTTGCTGAGACCACGAGTGCACCCTCCGTGGGGTCTCCTGAAAGCTTATATCCGTCTTCACTCTTTTCCAGGGTTGCGTTATTACACAGGAACCCTGCCCTTAGTGTTTGTGCTAGAACGGCATGTTGATCCGTGACAATCCTCTCCCCGTTTACCCGGAACTCACCGGCCGGGTCGTATCCCGATCCCGTTACTTCATAGTCTCTGCCGCCACAATGGACTCGGAGTACGGTCATCTCCCCTTTGGTGAGAGTGCCGGTCTTATCCGAACAAATGACAGTGGTACTGCCCAGTGTCTCCACTGCGGGGAGTCTTCTTATTAAGGCATTGCGGCCAGCCATGGCCCTTGCGCCAGCGGCCAGGGCTATGGTCAGTATGGCAGGCAGTCCCTCAGGTATTGCTGCGACGGCAAGGGATACTGATGCCAGGAAGGAATAAATGAGGTCATAACCGAGGGCAAACCCGAGTACAAAATTGAGAAATGCCAGGCACAGGACTGCTATGACGAGCATTTTGGTAAACTGGGCCATCTTTCTGATGAGCGGAGCTGAGAGACTCCGGGGAGTTTCTTTCATCATGCTGGCGATTCTGCCGATTTCGGTCTCCGCTCCGGTACCCACAACAATTCCCCGACCGGAGCCGCGCGTGATGAATGTGCCACTGAATGCCATGTTGTACTGGTCAGCCGGTGGCAGATCGGTGGTGTCGATTGGAGCAGTATCCTTGAGTACCGGCACTGACTCGCCGGTGAGCGCTGCTTCGTCAGCGTGAAGGTTCTTTGCATAGAAAAGGCGCAGGTCGGCAGGTATGCGGTCCCCTTCCTCCAGGGTTACTACGTCTCCAGGGACCAGATCTCGTGCCGGTATATCCCTTGCTTCACCATCTCTCAGCACCGTACAGGTTGGCACGAGCATCTTTTTCAGGCTTTCAAGGGAGGCCTCAGCTTTTCCCTCCTGGATGAAGCCGATTGCGGTATTTGCCAGGACCACGGCCAGGATAACTCCTGCATCGATCCACATGTCCAGAAAGGCGGTGATCGCTGCGGAAGCGAGCAGAACGTAGATCAGGGGACTGTGAAACTGGAGGAGCAGCCGGACAATTGAACTGCGCCCCTTGAATTTCAGCTCATTGTGGCTGTATTTGGTCAGCCGTAGCTTTGCCTCCTCGGAGGTGAGGCCGGCTTCGCTTGTTGTGAGGGATTGAAATACTTCGCAAGCGGGTAACTGATACCAGCTTTTTTTATTCGACATCCTGTATTCCCTCTTTCCCCATTTTGCACAATAGTTCACGACTTGGCAAGCTAAATGGGCTCACCGGCAGCCCGGATGATCAGCACTGAACGTTTGGCGAATTTGCCAAGAAGAACTTTCATTGTTAGCTCCTTTATTTTGTTTTGCGACTATCTTCATCCTCTGGTGTTTCCCCGGACAGATGTTCCCTGACTTCAGCTACTGCCTCCGGTCCGAGGACTTTTGCAGCTCCCAAAGCACCCTCTGCAACCTGGGCTGCGGCGTCTTCCTCTGAGATGCCGACTTGCTTCGCTGCCTCTGTGGCTGTTTCCACCGCCTTAACTGCTGACTCTCCCATGTCGCCTCCTGCGTCCCCGGTCCCTTTTACAACTCCGTAACCGGCTCCTCGCAAAGCATCATTGGATTCCATCCCGGCGTGCTTCAGGGCACGAACAACTCCCAGAAGAGCCAGGTGCGTTAAGCGCTTTACATCTAAAGGCGTGGTCTTTGGAGAGTAAATAGGAACCTTGGTTGTCTCTTGAGCTGTGCTGGCTTCATCCGTTATTGGCTTTTCTCCAGCTTCCCATTTCTCCAATAGTTGTTTCTCGACTGCTTTTGCAACCTTTGTTGTCGCAAGCTGCCCTTGCTTTACTGCCGTAGTTACTGCCCTTGTTACCTCCGCGATCTGATAAGCCGTTACGCTCAGAGCTACATCGAGTCCGGGTACAGGTACTCGTCTTACATTGGCGTAGGGGAACTCGCTTAGAAAGCCGAGTCCGGGGACCGAGCTCATGGGCCGGGACATTTCCCGGGCAGGAGCCGTTAATGCTTCCAGGACAACCTCTCGTCCTACTTACCCTTCCTCCTTGAGGGAAACGATAGTATTCAAGGTGAATAGTCCCAGGATAAACGCAATACCGAACAGGAAGTCAAATCCGGTGAGGCTCAGGGCCGGCAGGTCGAGGGTGTGGGTTGGGTCTACCCAGGTGAATGTCAGGGTCAGCTCCCGCACGCTGAAGAAGTCGGAAAAACGTCCGCCCAGTAAAGGTCCGATTCCCGTCCCGAGGCTAGTAGCAAGAGCTGCTGCGGCGAGGTAGGAAGTCGTTTTTCCCTCGGGGGCTATCTTCCATCCCGATGGTACCGACCGTAATGGTGATACCCGCCACTGCGATCCCGGCTAGGATATGAAGAATTACGAGGAGAGGGATGGTCATGAAATACCGTTCGGGCATGGTTGTGAAGACCCAGCCAAAGATGACCAGCAGGTACAGGGAAGCGCATGATGAGAGGACCACCTTCATCCCGAGGCGGTCGACAAGGGCTCCCCAGACTCTTAAGAAGAGTATATTGAATACCTGACTTAGGACACTGAAGGCCATAACGGACAAAAGGGGCAAACCCAGACGTTGCAGCATATACACGGCGAAAAACGGGGTGGCCAGATTTGCTGTCATTCCCTAGAGGAAGAGGAACCGCAAAAGATGTTTATAGTTTTTATCCCGGAAGGGGTCGAACAACATGGAAAAGATTAAAGGTTTGGGCTCGGGCGGGGGCTGCATACGTGGCTCGGGCATAAGCGGCCAGAAAGCCGCTTGTGGTGATACTGAAGAAACCCATGGATACGGTCCCTTCCCAGGTCAGCCAGCGTAGTCCATGGGCTACTTCTTCATTGGATAGTGTTGTCTTTGGTTTAAAAATTCGAGCGAACATTTCCTTTATCTCCCCCTTAAGATAAGGGGGATGAAGGGGGTTATGAAATATTTCTCATCCGCCGTAGTGGGGTAGTGGGTCAACAGTATTAGCACCCATTTTGGAATCCCATCTTTGCAGTAGGGCAACAATTCGGGATTGGCACTGTAAATCAAGGATTCCAGGTTATTGAACAACTGGGTGCATTGCTTGGTGAGCATATTAACGAAGGTCCACTGCTTTCGCAAGCTAGCCAGGTTGTCCTCTGCCTCATACGACACTTTTTCAGGATGGGCAATCAAGTACTCGGCCACGTTTTGAGCGCTGATGGCGTCGGTGATACCTCGCCTGAGGTCAGCTCTGCTATTAGCATTAACCC
>JBKGZM010000023.1:0-27680 GCA_046545575.1 Dehalococcoidia bacterium | reverse complement strand
AGGCTTCCGGCACGTGTGCGAGCACATGCAGTGATATGTATGTTGGCCTACTACGTTGAATGGAATATGCGTCGCAATCTAGCTCCCATTCTCTTCGATGATGATCAGCGTGAAGAGGCGGAACAACTTCGTCACTCGCCAGTTTCTCCGGCAAAGCGGAGCATAAGTTCACAGCGAAAAGCGCAGAGGAAGCGCACCGAGGATGGTTACCCGGTATCCAGTTTCCAGGGTTTACTCAAGCAGCTGGCCACGATAGTCAAGAACCGGGTCCAGGTATCCCCAGCATATGCCTCAACAAGCAGCGTCCCGGAATTCGATGCTGTGACCATACCCACTCCCCTTCAGCGCAAAGCCTTTGAGCTGCTCGGGATTCCACCGGCCATGTAGCCAGACCTGCCACAGATGGTTTACATACGATTTACGCTCAAAATCTTGGGGGAACTTTAGATTAGACATATTGATGAGTGGAGAGGCAACTGAACAGGTCATCAAAAAGCTGGCATCGACGTAGACACGCTACTAAGTTGGTGCAATTCCCAGGCCCAAGATGTGGATAGAGCCGCTAGTTCACTTTATCATTCAGGCACATCGAGTCCCCATCGTTTAAATAGAAGGGTATAAAATTTGGGCTGTTCGAAATCAGCCTGCATAAGCTTCGTTAAATGGGTATACCCGAGTTTTATCTCATCATAGTGCCTCAGGCCCTCTACCAGAATTTGCACTTTATCTTTTGTCATGGAGAAGATAATCTTATTTTCATCAGTTAGAGCCCGTTCCTGTTCACCTGGATCGGGGATAGTAATCATATAGTTTTGTGGGTTATATAATCCTCCTTTTTCTATTTGCCCCCCCAAATCGGCTCTGGCGATATACTACCGCTCCGAATTAACCCACATATCATATTCGATGTCCCGGCAGATATGAGCAATGTAACCAGATTGAAAGGCAAGAGCTATGACAGCCGCCTGATTGGCAGGTAGATCAGGATTCTGTTCTGTAAGCCTTTCGATAAACCCCCTCGTGATTGCTGAGGCATTCGGGTGAACATCGATCTCCTCCAGGATTGCTTCTGGGTTGGTGTCTCGAAGACTAATTGTGGAATCTAACATTGTAAGCCTACCTCCATTGTGTCAATTTCGGATGTCACAGCTGCGCCTGTCTTACGTATCATCAATCTGGTTGCTGAAGTATAGCACAGCTCATGCGAGGCATTAACCCGGTTTAGTTCATCCTTTTTCTCCATGTCGTGCCATATGCCATTCATTGAAAACCTCTTTACTTTAGTGAGCGCCATATGCGCCACCGGCGCCAGATTACAATCGGGTTCCAGGTCCAGGGAGTGAACAGCCACTTCCTTAGACCTTTCTGCCTCATGATCTTACCCATGCTCATAATACCGATTCCTTTCCCATTCAGGCGGTTTCAAGAGATGCTGGGCTCCTCAATTCCGCAACTCTGCAAGTCTTCAATCAATAAAAAGCAAGTGGTTTAAAAATACCCCATAAAGTTGACAGATGTCAATATCTCTCACGGAATTCACTAAAAAGCAGATTCTGATGGAGGCAAAGCTTGTGCTCCGATACTGCCACTTAATAATTCAAATCGGGAACCCATCCAAAAACGAGCCTTTAAACGCAAATCGACAGAGGATCAAATGCTCCAAACTGCACGACCAGTTCCACTCTTGGCATCAGATTTTGAGTTATTCAAATACAATACCGACATCGACAAGCACTTTAATATATGGTAGTGTCATAACGTACTATTTCCCCGGATGTGAGCAGTACATAAGAACTGTGACGCACAAGAATAAAAGAGCAGGAGTTTTCAATAGTTCTTTCCGTTGCCCCTCTATCGTGGTTATTCCCGCGGGTGGAGGGAATGCAAAATAAGATGCCCAAGTACCACCCTCTCAAAGGGTGGTAAATCATGTCAGAGGCTACTCTTTTCCTGACGTACGGTCTACTCAACTGAAAGGGACATAGGCACTGATGGGATCATGACATGCGAACTGATATATCATTAATCACCCCCAACAAACCTTACTACAAATGGTACATACTGATTCTGGCCACTGCCAGCCACGCTTTAATATCCGGAGCAGAAAGAATGTGTCTGCCGCCTCTATTCCCGGAAATAGGAAAGTCCCTGAGCATGAGCATGACTCAGATGATGACGGTATGGGGAATGGACCCCCTTGCCGGGATATTCGTCAGTCTAGTAGCTGGACTGCTCATAGACCGGTTTGGGGTAAAGAAAACCCTATCCGCAATCTGCTTCTTCGTCGGCGTATTTGGTGCGTTAAGAGGCCTCTCAGTGGGTTTTATCAGCATGGCAGCAACCATGTTCACATTCGGCCTGTTGGTAACCACCATGTTAACCCTATTGCCAAAGGTTACCTCCATATGGTTTATAGGACGGCGCCTGGCGCTGGCAAACGGGGTACTGGCATTTGGTATGACTGGCGGAGCTGTATTTGGAACAATGACAAGCGCAACGATATTCTCTCCTCTACTTGGCGGCTGGAGTTATGTCCTAGTCCTCTATGGCATACCACCTATCTTGCTCAGCATTCTGTGGTTCACCACTGCCAGGGAGCCTGAGCGAAGTAAGCTCCGGCCTACCGATAAAGTAAGTGAAGTCCCGTTCAGGGAAGCCCTCTCACGAGTGATCCGCATAAAAGAAGTATGGATCATCGGGTTGGTGTTTATGGGAGCAATGGGGGCTTTTAATTCAATGGTTGGATACTTGCCTACTTATCTTCGAGGAATCGGCTGGGATGCTGCCACTGCCGATAGCGCACTTACCCTTTTTATCGGAATGACCACTGTAAGCTCCATTCCAATGGGGATCATATCTGACAGAATCGGTTCCAGGAAAGCCGTGCTTGTCCCATCCTTGTTTATAGTGGCTATTAGCCTTGGTGCAATCCCGTTCGTTGATGGTTATGCAATATGGGCACTAATCATTGTAACTGGTCTCCTCCGAGGAGGCATGTTTCCTCTTTTCACTTCTCTAGCGGTGGAGCAAAAAGGCGTTGGGGCAAGGTATGCTGGAACCGCAATAGGGGTAGTAACTAGTGTTACTATGATAGGTGCCTCTTTCGCACCCCCTCTAGGTGGAGCTATTGCTGGCATTTACGGCGGAGGTGCAGCCATTATAACCTGGGCAGTACTGTCCATTATAACCTTATCAGGGTTTATCTTTATACACGAGACTCCTTTGGAACCAGATGAAAAACAGTAGATAAATGAAGAGAGGCCAACTTCTCGTCAGTTAACTCAACCCTGATTCTGCTTAACAAGTTGCGTCTGAGCAATCAGGGCTGCCCCAAGGGCTCCTATGATCTGGGGCTCATCGGGAACAAGGAACTCATTCCCAAATTCCTCTTCCAGAAACTTTTTCACGCCCACATTCCTGGCTACACCGCCTGTAAAAACCGCGTCTGGTCTACAAGTAAGGTTTGAGGCCATAGCGGCTATCCTGGATGCAATTGCCTTGTGAACCCCGGCTATCAAATCCTCTCTGCTTTTTCCTTCAGCCCGGAGCACAACCACCTCTGTTTCAGCAAATACGGTGCAGGTGCTACTTATAGAACAAGGTTCCTTACTCTGGAGAGCCAGTGGCCCCATCTCAGACATAGATCCCACCTGAAGAATATGGGCCATAACCTCTAAGAACCTTCCAGTTCCCGCAGCACATTTGTCATTCATGGCAAAATCGGTGACATTACCTTCAGAGTCCACCTCGATGGCTTTTGAGTCCTGCCCCCCCATATCAATGATGAACCTGGTTGAGGGAATCATAAAGTGAGCCCCCTTTGCATGGCAGATTATCTCCGTCACTGTTTTGTCGGCAAATCCAATGGACTCCCTGGCATAACCCGTTGAGACGATGTAATCGAGATCGTCTACGGAGATCGAGACTCCAGCCTTCTCAAGCGCCTCTGCGCTTACTTCATTTGTCGCCGATTTAACATCATAACCTACCGGCTTAACGGAATACCCCAGGATCTCGCCGTCTCCCAAAATGACAGCTTTGGCGGTTGCTGCCCCTACATCAATTCCAGCGACTAACATACCTGCATCCCTTTCTGCCCCCGCATTGGGTGCTTATTTACATCTTCAGCATAATCCTTCCACGCCCTCACTGACCCTTTTTTGCCTTAAGCATTTCAGCGAATGTCTCTACTTTGGTTCTCAGTGAATCAGCACTGTAAGCCCTGCTATCAAAAAGATCAACCTCGAGAGAAAGAACGGGAAGGCCGGTTTTTTCTTCCAGAGATTTCTTAGCGACATGAGATGTGGTCGCTGCAGGACGACAGTTATACGGATAAGTCATGATAAACCCATCCAAATTCATTACCTTGGGTGCCATTTCCCACTGGCTGATCATTGCCTCAGTGCCATGAAACGTCCCCGCGGCCAACTCATAGTCGGCTATCCTCTCCCCAGGGGTGGCATAAGTCTGTGTGAGTTTAACTGGTTCGACCTGCATACCTCCGATCCAGACCAATATAGAGGTCAATGGGACAGCCAACCCCACCTGTTGTGCCAAAAGCGTTATCCTGGGGTCCACGGTATGGCCAGCCCCGATCATGACCCTCGGGGCCCCCGGTTCTGATACACCTATACCAGCCTTAACTCTCTCTTCCAGCTCATCAACAAGGATTTTCATAGCTTCGATCCCCTGCTGTATGCCCCGGCCCGTGGAGGCACCCGAGAGCGCTTCCAGTAACTCAAGTTCGGCCACACTCACCGGAACCGGATCAGCTTTCATAAGCTCGATCAGTCTTAACAAGCTGTCGACAAACGACCGACTATCCTTCTGGGAACTTTCCCAGGCCTCAGGGTCTATCCTGATATCCAAGACTTTTTCGGCCTTATCAAGGGCCTGGTTTATCTGAGTCCCTAGATACTGGACACGTTCCGGTGAATAGTTGGGGTATTCACCCCATTCAGAATCCATAACCCCGTCAATATAAGCAACGGGGACTCCATACTGTGCTGTTACAAGATCATCAGCCTTGGACCCCATATCGCAAAAATAGCTGGAAGCCAGGGCCAGATCCGGTACCGGAATCATCCCTTTAGCAACCCCTCCTATCTTCGCCTGCCACAACGAGCACATTGCATGACCCGGCGGTAATCCGTTTGCCTCACCAGCTTCGAGTATGGGGTTAAGCTTGTTGAAAATCTGCCCCATGGTGTGGTCTAGAACCATGTCCGGAGCGGAGACAAACACATCCTTCGAAGCAGCGCTTAGTATCAGTCCTGGGCCAAGTATGGCAGGGAATCCAAAGTATACAACCTTCTTGCCTTCGTCCTTGGACAAAACCAGATCTATCAGCTCTTTGAGCCATGCACCCAGGAGCTTCCTTACACCTTCCAATGACACGTCATGGTTTTGCCTGACCCAAATCTCGGCTGTCTCCATATCTTCAGGCCCTATGCCCAGTCTCTCAAACGATTTCTCTACCCTGGGCCTTTCCTCTTTAATTTCCTCATCTTCAAACCCGCAAAGCTTGAGAAGCCCGTCATAATAATTGGCCATGGGTTTTACCTCCTTATCGTTTCGATAAATGTCTCGATGCGTGTTTTCATGGGGCCGGTCTCCATGGCATCGTATTCGGATTCTACAACGAGCATGGGGAGTCCGGTCTCCTTCTTTAATTTGTTGGGGAAGAAATATGACTCGGTTTTGTACGACTCCCGATACATTAAGTGGTACCATGCCACCCCTTCTGCCTTATAGTCCCTGGCCAGCTTCACCAGGAAATCGAGGCGCTCGGTACCGGGCCTGAACCAGCCAGGGCACACCCGCTCCATGAAATATTCCTGCGCCAGATTGGCCATGAGGTCGCCCTCGGGTTTTACCTCGCCCCAGCAAGGGCGAATCCCCTCGGCAAACTCCTCCATCACGATCACCGCCCCGGTATCCTCTATGATGTCCATGACCTTCGAGTCTCCCCTGGCAAGGGTCGACCCGGTAAGTAGAATCCTTGGACCATCCTGGGGTAACGGGGAGCTATCCTTGACCTCTTTTATAAATGATTCGAGAATGTCAACCATCACTTCCTTATCGGCAAGGAATGATCCATGATTAAGGGCAACGAAGTCCTTGCTGCTAACGGCAAGGTCATCGGATTTTCTCATCTGGCTTATCTCTCTAAACAGTTCCCTCTCCCTGTTACACAACTCTATTGATCGCTTGAGCCTTGATTCTGTTATCTCTACACCTGTGAATTCCTCCAGTTTCTCCTTGAGCCCTCTTATTCCTTGAAGATAATACCCAAGGGCAGTATCGTCCTTGACGTGTGGGACGCCAAAGATAAATGATTCCTTCTCGGGAGTATCAAAACCCACGGAATTTGAAAAAACCCGTACATGATTGTCGGTTACGGGAATTGCGATGAGGTCAACGGTATTGTAATATGGGTCTTTACCGGTTGTAAGGTAGCCTATCTGGCTTCGCCAAAAGGGGTCAAACCATCTGCAGACGTAAGCGCCTGCATCCCTTAATATGGCATTATCCCCAGCCTGGATGAAGGATATGGGGATGGCGTCACAGGCCAACACAAGTTCTTCGGGTAAATATCCGCCGGCGGGATATCCGATAACCTTATGCCCTTGCTCCTGTGCCTTGCTCAAGTCAGTGAGCCTGGTCTTTAGATAGGAATCGAGTTTCTCAAGAGCCTTCATTTACGCCTCCTTTGTTTGGGGTGAAACCAGAATGTGCTAGCTTATCTTCTGATAGATTCAACATCTTATTTCCCTCGTTGATTCCGCTCACTCTACACCTTGGTTCCAACATGCGGTATGCGCACGTTTATTATTCTAATCGCTTGCACCGCATATGTAAACTCTGAGGCTCTCCCGGAATTTTGGGGAGGCTGTTGGAGCAGTTCTTCCCCTGAAAATAGAAGGTATAAGAAAACAGACAACTAAAGATGGCCCTGAGCGCTTGACAACTGACGTCCCTTGTTGCATGATTCTAAATGGTAAGTCTTACACTTGCGATCTTGAGAAGGTAAAGTGCTCAAAAGAATCACCGGGGAATTAAAAAGCCATGCCCCTTTCACAAGCCTCGGAGCTGCCACAGGAATCATCTTTATAATAGTAATAGCCGTGGGCAACTTTCTACCCAAGATCAGCCCCATCTCTCAGGATATTTTCTATGTACTACACCCGACTCACGTCTTCCTGAGTGCACTTACCACCACCTCTATCTACATGAAATTCGAAGGCCACCGTCTCTGGAAAGCAGTCGTGGTTGGGATAACCGGTTCGTTAGGCATAGCTACACTCAGCGATTGCATCATCCCCTATATAGGGGAAACACTCCTGGGGTTCGACAAAGGTATACACATCGGGTTTATCGAAAAACCTTTATTGACAAATCCAGCGGCCTTCCTGGGTATCGCGATCGGATACTGGAAACAGATAACGAAGTTCCCGCATTTCGGACATGTCTTAATAAGCACATGGGCTTCACTGTTTCACGTCATTATGGCATTATCCGTAGGGGCGATGATAAACTGGTTTCAGATAATAGCCGTCTTCGTGTTCCTCTTCCTCGCAGTGTGGGTTCCCTGCTGCACAAGCGATATCGTGTACCCGCTTATATTCACAAGGAACAGAAACGAAGCCCATTTTCACCCCCATTGAACCTCTTTTACGATTGCACATTAGTTTAACAACTCGTTAATATTATGGTAGGATAGCAATAGTGTACTTGAAACTGGCTAAGGAGGCGAACGTTGAGCACAAAAACTGAGTTCTATCTAGGCCTTTTCTCTTCCCTCATCGTGGCCTTCATAATTCCCTTCATAGTGACTGTACTTGAATGCAGTGCACTTCTCTTCCTGATCTACCTCTACTTACCGGCAGGTGTCGCGCTCATATTACACGCCATATATGAGGAAGAAAAGAGATACCTGGGCACCGACAAATCCGGTGAGAATTCTTCAGAACAAAGCGAGCAGGAGGGATAACTAAATGGAAGCATTTCGAGAGATAGGATGGGAAATATACGTTGGCGATTTCCCCATCTGGGTTCTGGTATATCTCATTGCCATAATCGCTTTGGGGGCAATCGGTTACGCTCTATACTCGCGCTACCACCTGTGGCACATGGGCAAACCCGAAGACAGGATAAGTCCATTAGGCCCAAGAATCAAAGAATTCCTCAGAATGGCGATCTTTGATGGCCTGCTTCACTGGCGCTTCTTCGCCGGAGGCAGGGAAATCTACTCCGGATTGATGCATCTCTCTCTCCTCAGCGGCGCACTCCTTCTCCTTGTGGGAACCGCCCTGGATGTCGTATCTCACTACTGGATTGAGTTCCTCACGGGTAATGTCTACCTGGCGATTTCCGCCCTGAGCGAGGTGGGAGGCGTTCTCCTTATCCTGGGTATCATACTGGCTCTGGTGAAGAGGTATATCCTGAAACCGGATAGACTGGATAGCAAGGCTGAAGACTGGATAGCCATAACGCTGGTCTTTGTCATCGTTATCACCGGCTTCATACTTGAAGGACTCCGAATCGCCGCCGCTTCCACTGCGGAGCCCGGTGTATTAGCCCTGGAAGAATGGGCGCAATGGAGCTTTTTCGGATTTGCCTTCTATCAGGCATTCGCTAGTATGGCAGAAAACACCGCAATTGCCTGGTACCAAGGATTGTGGTGGTTCCATTCCATTTTCACTTTCGGTGTGGCAGCTTATATCCTGCTTTCCTTCACGAAGCTATCCCATATCTTCGTAGGACCTCTGAATGCTTTCTTCAGGTCTCTCCGTCCAAAAGGTGCACTTTCACCAATGCCCGATCTGGAGGAGCTGGAGGCGTTTGGTGCATCCAATATCGAGGATCTCACATGGAAGGACCTCATGGACCTGGATGCCTGCACCCGCTGTGGTCGGTGCCAGGATAACTGCCCCGCTTACCTCAGCGGCAAGGCTCTTTCCCCGATGAACCTCGTTCAAGACCTCAGAACGGCCATGCTGGAGCGGAAAGAGAAGGGCACGGAAGGAGATGTGCAAGACCTGCTCACTGAGGTAATCACAGAAGAGGTGATCTGGGACTGCACCACATGCCGGGCATGCCAGGAGCACTGCCCAGTGTTTGTGGAGCACATAGATAAGATAATCGAGATGAGGCGGGCTCTGGTCATGGAACATGCACAGATGCCGGAAACCGTTGGCGGGACCCTGAACAGCATCGAAACGAGAGGGCATCCATGGCGAGGGGCCACGTTTACCAGGTCTGACTGGTATGAGAACTTGGACGTCAAAGTACTCGGGGAGAGCGAGGACAGCCAAGTGGATGTCCTGTACTGGGTCGGGTGTACTGAGGCTGTTGATCCTCGGGCCATGAAAATAGCACAGGCCATGGTCAAGGTCATGAACGCAGCAGGAGTCAATTTCGGAATCTTAGGCGAGGAAGAAACCTGCTGTGGCGAGCCGGCAAGAAGGATGGGCAACGAATACTTGTTCCAGATGCAAGCGGAACAGAATATCGAGATTCTCAAGGGCTACGGCATAAAGAAGATCGTAACAGCCTGTCCTCACGGTTTTAATACCCTCAAGAATGAATACCCTCAGTTCGGAGGCGACTTCGAAGTCGTCCATCACACCGAATTCATCGCCGACCTGATAAAGAAAGGGGAACTGAAACTATCTCAGGGAGTGGAAAAGAAGATAGCTTACCAGGATCCATGTTACCTGGGACGGTACAACGATGTCTGGGATGCTCCAAGAGACATACTCGCCGCTATCCCACAGCTCCAGTTTACGGAAATGGACCACAAGAAACAGAGCGGCTTCAAATACAGCACCACCGGGAACACAGGCGGGTTACTGTCACTGGTTCCCTTCAACAAACTCATCCAGCGTGCGCAGCAAAAAGAAGGGGCATTCTGTTGTGGCGGCGGCGGTGGACGCTCATGGATGGAGGAGACCGGTACACGAATCGCATATATGCGCACGGATGATGCCATCAGGACCAACTGTGATGTGATTGCCACAAGTTGTCCCTTCTGCATGCTGATGTTCGATGACGGCATAAAAACAAGGGAAATGGAAGAAACAATGGAACTAAAGGACATCGCCGAGCTGGTCGCGGAGAGTATCTCGGAGTAAGCTGGTAAACTCACCTCGGTGCTTAAAAAGGCGCACCCGCCTGCGGCGGGTGCGCCTTTTCTCTCAAATCACCACAAAAGAAAGACATCCAGGCATATCCCCAGAAATAAAACTCCAAGGTAGGGAAACGCCGATATCTTATATACCCTCCACGCATCTCGCCACGAATAAGAAAGGTTCAGCCTGAGACTGGCATATACCAGAAGGATACCGAGGATATTGGTTACCACGAGGTATATCTGCTTGAAGTCGCCCACGAAGTAAAGCGCCATGGAACACCCGTAAATGGCAACAGCCAGCCAGGGAAAGACCTTCACCACCTCATTCGGATCGTGACTTAACGGGAAATACCTTAATCCCGCACTGCGGTAGTCTTCACGGTTGGCGATCATCACGCTCCACACATGGAGAGGCACCCAGATAACTATCAAAAGACATATAAGCCCGATAGGAAGTCCCAAACTTTGGTCGAAGGCCAACCAGCCTATGAGGACGGGACTACAGCTTGCTATGCCTCCAAGGACAGGACACAAAACCGTCTTCCGAACAACGCCCGCGGCAATAGTTCCTACTAACCCCGCCGCAAAACAATAGGGATGAAGGACCCATGCCAGTCCCAAACCAATAGCAGTTACTGTGGCTGTAAAAATCAGAGCCCTTTCAGGCGGGCTGATCTGCTTGGAGGGGATCGAGCGATGCCTGGTCCTGATCATCCGGGCATCGACATCCCGGTCCAGATAGTTGGTAAGACCGTTTACGCCGCCAGTAAGCAAGCCCACTGTAACCAGAACAAGCAGGAAACGAGATAAATCGAATTGCCCGCCGGCGCCGGCAATGGCAGAGCAAATGCCCACAAAGATAAGGAGACTGGTCTCTTTGGGCTTTAGAACCTCGAAATAGGCAGTTACAGTCGAGGTATTTGGTCTTGGCGCTAGTCCTTCCTGTCTCACGAACCGCTTTCCCGCTGAAATCAAGGTCGGGACGGACCGTGCATCAGCCGTCACCTCGCTTATTGTAACACTAAAATCGCCCAGCGAACAATTCCACAGCACAAGTTGCAGCTTTGACACACCCCTCTTACTTCCTCTACTATAGTTTGGGGTTACGGTTTTTTTCAGGAGGATGCTATGTTCCAGACAAAGATAACCGAGCTACTGGGAATTCGATATCCCATAATCCAGGGAGGAATGCACTGGCTCTCAAGCGCTGAGTTTGTAGCGGCGGTATCCAACGCAGGCGGACTGGGAATTCTTACCTCGGCTCACTTCAGCACAGCGCCCGAACTGCGGGAGGAGATCCGCAAAACAAAGGACCTTACGGATAAACCGTTCGGGGTGAATATAAATCTCTTCGCCAGGCCGATGCCGCCTGTTCCCAACGAGGAATTTATCGAGGTCATGATTGATGAGGGCGTTACCGCAGTGGAAACCTCAGGCGTAAGAAGCCCCGAAGAGTACATTCCTCGACTTAAAGAAGGGAATATTAAGGTAATTCACAAAGTCACAACGTTGAGACACGCTCAGAGAGCGGAGCGGATGGGGGTTGACGCGGTAACCGTAGTTGGCACCGAACAGGGTGGCCATCTGGGAATGCAGTCAGTGGGCGCTCTTGTCCTCACTCCTCTGGCAGCCGATGCGCTTAAAATACCACTCATCGCCGCCGGTGGCATCGCCGACGGCAGGGGATTCCTCTTTGCGTTGATGTCAGGAGCCGAAGGCGTAACCATCGGAACAAGGCTCGTGGCCACCAAGGAATGCCCGGCGCATCCTGACCTTAAGGAATGGCTGCTGCGTGCCAGGGAAACGGACACGGTAACAGTACAACACAGCGTTGGGGACCCCCGTAGAGCTCTAAACAACAGGACTGCTGATAAGGTCCTGGAACTGGAACAAAAGGGCGCTTCACTGGAGGACCTGCTGCCGCTCATAGGTGGAGATGGCTACAAGAAGGTTTTCCTCGAGGGCGATCTCGATGCAGGGATAGCACAGTGCGGTCAGGCAGTGGGAATGATAGAGGATATACCCTCAGTCAAGGAGTTGATCGACAGGATTATAGGAGACGCTCAAGCCCTCAAGGAGCGGTTTGGCGGTTTGGGACTCTCATAATTACTGCTATGAATGTCATTCTGAGCCCGCCAAAGGCGAGCGAAGAATCTCATTCAGTATTGATTCAGAATCTCCACCCTCTGTTGGGTAGGGGAGGCTTTAGCCTCCCGAGGAGGGCGAATAAATTCGCCCCTACCCTTCTTCCCACCACCCCTCCAACCGCCTCGCGATCTCCGTCTCGAAACCCTGGTCGCCGGGCTCGTAATACTTCCGGCCTTGAAGACTATCGGGGAGGTTCTGCTGCTTCACAAAGTGCTCGGGGTAATCATGGGCATACCTGTACCCCTTTCCATACCCGAGCTGGCGCATCAGCGGAGTCTCCGGATTCCTCAAGTGAACGGGCACCGGCTCGTTACGGGTCGTCTGGACATCCTCCTGGACCTGAGAATACGCCTTATAAAGGGAGTTGCTCTTGGGAGCCGAGGCCAGATAAACGACCGCCTGAGCTATCGCCAGATTTCCCTCCGGCAGACCTATGAAGTGCACCGCCTGTTGAGCGGCATTGGCCTGAACCAGGGCCTGAGGGTCGGCCAGACCGATATCCTCCGATGCAAACCGAACCAGCCTTCGCACGATGTAAAGAGGGTCCTCCCCGGCCTCGAGCATCCGCCCCACCCAGTAAAGAGCAGCATCAGGGTCAGAGCCTCTCAATGATTTATGGACAGCCGAAATCAGGTTGTAGTGCTCCTCCCCGCCTTTGTCGTAAAGCAAAGCACGATGTTGTACGGCATCTTCGACTATCTCGGGCGTAACCCAGCGATTACCCTTGTCATCCAGCGGAGTAGCCATTGCCGCCATTTCCAGGGCATTCAAGGCTACTCGAGCATCACCATTGGATATCGTAACCAGATGATCCAGAGCGTCTTCGGTTATGTTAACATTCGCCCCTCCGAGTCCACGCTCTTCATCCTCCAGCGCTCGCCGCATAATGATTTTTATCTCATCGTCGGTGAGCATATTCAGGGTGAAAACGCGGCTGCGGGAGAGCAAAGGCGATACCACCTCGAACGATGGATTCTCCGTAGTAGCCCCGATCAGAGTCACGGTTCCATTTTCCACGTGGGGAAGTATCGCATCCTGCTGGGTTTTGTTGAATCGATGGATCTCATCAATAAAGAGTATGGTACGCTGTCCATACATGCCCAGACGGCTCTTCGCATCTTCAACAACTTCCCTCAGCTCCTTTACACCTACGCTAACGGCGCTGACCGGACTGAAGTTGGACTTTGTGACGGAAGCGATAACGAAGGCTAGCGTGGTTTTCCCGCTGCCGGCCGGACCCCAGAGAATGATGGAGGGGAGCTGGTCCTGGTCGATGAGCTTGCGCAACACCTTCCCCTTGCCTATTATATGTTCCTGCCCCACAAACTCATCGAAATTGCGCGGGCGCATGCGCGTGGCAAGCGGAGCCTCCGCCTGGCGTTGTTTCTCGAAGCTTACATCAAACAGGTCACGCTCTTCTGCCATAGGAACTGTCACCAACCTCTTTGGTCAAGCATATTGCATCCTGGAGGGGATACTTTGATGTAATCCTAACACACTGCCCTTGAGAAACGCAACTTCTCCAGCCTCTCAATGAACGCCACCTGCGCCTTATTTATGACCTGCTTCGCTCGCTCCGCAGGGAAGAACTCCGCCTTATCGATCTCGGGGAATTGCTGTTTTTTGCCCGAGCGGGGCGGCCACTCTATCTCGAAAAGATTGCTTTTCAAAGGCGGCGGTGAGTCGTAATCGCCCTGAAAAGCCCAGGCGTAAACCGTCTTGCCGCCTTTCTGCTTTACCCAATCCAGGGGAATGAACTCCCCTGCGGGCTTGATTCCGATCTCCTCCTCAAACTCCCTGATGGCCGTGGCGAGAAGCTCCTCATTCTCCCCCGGTTCACCCTTCGGAATGGTCCAGTACCCCGCATCCTTGCTCTTGAAGTACGGTCCACCCGGATGGACCAGCAGCACATGCAACTCGCCGTCACGAAAGCAATACATCAGGAGACCGGCACTGATTTTGCCCGCCATTTGTTACAAACCGTTAACCAGTAGCAGCCACTGACACACGAGGACAATAAACGGAAGGAGTATTCAGAGACCCGCCTATCCATCGGGAATCAGAACCAAACGCGACCCCTTCCTTGAAGACGTCATATACGTTGCCCGAGATCATGGTGTTTTTTACCCTTCCCACAATCTCTCCGTTCTCGACCTTGTAGCCGAGGAGTACGTTGCCGCTGAAATCGCCGCCCAGGACATTCCCCTGCCCCGCCCCCATAACCTCCTCAACTATCAACCCTTCCTTGATCTCGGCGAGCATATCCGCAAAGCTCATTTGCCCTTCGTTCACTATCACGGCACTTGAGGAAGGACTGGGCAGGCTGGCCAGAGAGCGAGTTGCGCTGCCCGTGCTCTCAGCGCCGGCTTCGGCGGCGGTCTGGAGATCGTAAAGGAAATTACTCACCACGCCCTTATCGATCAGAGGAGTGCGCCGACTCGGAACTCCTTCATCATCACAAATGGAGGCAGCAGGGCAGAAATCAATGGTACCATCATCCCAGATGGATAAATCAGGGGTAAATACCTGCTCCCCTTTCCGTTTGCCCAGCGGCGATGCCCCTCGCAGCACCGTCTTCCCGTTGAAGGCCACAAGTAGAGGTTCAAGCAGGACGGCAGCAACCCCCAGAGCGGTGAAAATAACCGGCATGGAGCCTGTTGAGATGGAAGTAGTATTTCTTGCTCGTTCCAGCTGTTGCAGGGTTGATTTCACCACGTTGTCGGATGTGAGTACAGGATGACAGGAGCTCTCCTGGTCGCCGACGAAAAGCATGTCCGTACCTTTAATGAGAACGCCCTCGACGGCAATCGAGAAGACGGATTCCCGGTATTCGGCCATTCCGCCATTGGAGTTCATTATCTGAACCGAAGCCGTGCCACGGTGGACACTGGCTTCGCACAGGAGATCGGGGTTCGAGGCCCTGACACGGTCAATAAGCGCCTGCCCGATCTCCACCAGCTTCTCCTCCGAGACCGATTCTACCTCCGGGTCAAAGGTGGAGACAGATGGATAAACCTGGGGTTTCGGGAAGCTGAATTTCGCTTCTACACCATACGGAGCCATTTCCAGCGCCTTATCGGGGAGTTCCTGTTCATCGCCCGACTTGTTGGTCGCCGCAAGGCCCATGTGACCATTCTTTATCACCCGCAGAGCGGTGCCCCTGGACTCCTTAGTCTGCACGAGCTTTAAACGGTTGGCCTCGAACATGACCTCAGTGTTGTGATGGGCCACCGAGAAGACTTCTGCTTCCTCTGCCGATCCTTTTACCTTATCCAATATCGATTCCAAGAAAACCCCCAATCGAGTAGTATTTTCCTTACGAAGTTATTATCACATAGAGCGGGAGCAATTACTACATCAAACCCTTCACCCTAACACGATTAATGTCACCGCCATAACGGCCATACCGGCTCCGACTCCAACTATGGCGAGATGCGCTTCGCCGTACCTGTGCGCGGCTGGCAGAAGCTCATCCAGACTTATATATACCATGACCCCACCGGCAAATGCCAGCATGCCCGAAACTACGGTGGGGGTTAAGAAGGGCAGAAGAATGGCGTACGCAAGAAGCGCTCCGATCGGCTCGGCTACCCCCGCGAGGAAGGAATAGAAGAAGGCACGACGCCGGCTCCCACTCCCCTGGAATATCGGCACGAATATGCTTATTCCCTCTGGTATATTATGTAAAGCAACGGCAATGGCCACTATTATCCCGAGCTGCATATCTCCCCCGACGGCACTGCTGAACACGACCAGTCCCTCGGGGAAATTGTGAATAGCCATGCCAAGCGCAGTAAGAACTCCAACACGCATAAGGATCGATGACCTTTTGGTCGCAGACCCTGACTGACTCACATTTTCCTGATCCGACACCATCCTGGCAGCCAGTGAGGGATGCGAATCCTCGACGTGTTCCTCCTTGTATTCGTGAGGAACGAGAAGGTCAAGTATCCCGATAGCCGCTATCCCCGCGAAGAAAGCGATGTTTGCAGTGATAAGCCCCACCTGTTCAATCGCTGTGCCGAGCAGTTCAGCAAACGAGATATAGAGCATTACTCCGGCGGAGAAGCCCAGAATTAGTGCCAGATGCGAGCACTTGGGCCTGCACATAAATATGGCGATAGCACCGCCTATCGCCGTGGAGAGACCGGCAAGCGTGGCCAGCAACAGCGCAAAGGAGACGTTAAGCTGCATTCTTTCCCTTATGACCCTGCTTCAAGTTTACTTTCTATTATTATGTCAGCAAGCAGGGCTCTACGCAACTCAGGTTCGCAGGATGCCCCCTCACTTGACATATTAATAAACATGGCTTACACTAATAATGATTCCTATTATGGCCAGACGATCAAAACAAAGAGACACAATACTCAAAGTCTTGAGAAGTACAACCTCTCACCCCACTGTCGACTGGATTTATGACCGTGTGCGCGAGGACATACCCAACGTCAGCCTGGGGACAGTCTACCGAAATCTAAACCAGTTAAAGCAGGAAGGTGTTATCCAGGAGCTAAACGTAGGATCCGGGCCAAGCCACTACGATGGAACCCCGGAGAATCATTACCACTTCAGGTGCGTCAAGTGTGGGCGTGTCTTCGATGTGGACAAGCCGGTCAACCACGAGTTGGAGAGAGAGGTAGAACAGAAATCGGGGTTCCGGGTCCTGTACCACCAGGTGGAGTTCTACGGGCTCTGCCCTGATTGCCAGAAGTCAGACGGTGGCTCATTCTGAGCCGGCCAAGCTAGCCCCCAAGGATGTCATTCTGAGTCCGCCTCCGTCGGGCGAAGAATCTTGTCCCCAACATCATTGGCCTTATTATCCAGCTATCTATTGCCGCACAGAAACAACATTATCATTCCATCTGGCGCATAAATCGGGAAAGTCATCCTTAGAACAGAGAGACTACGAAAAACCCGGCCATAACGAGGATAAGTATCAGTTTGAACAGGCTACCTACTATGAAGCCCAGGAAAGCTCCGACAGTGGCACCAAGTGCCTGCTGGAATTTCCATCTCGCTGCCAGTTCCCCCAGAAAAGCGCCAATTAGAGGCCCCAGGATAATCCCCCAGAGGCCAAGCACGAATATCCCCGCTATAGAGCCCAGAAAGGCGCCGATGATACCCGGCTTGCTCGCCCGGTATTTCCTGGCACCCAGGGCGGGAGCCACGAAATCCAGAAGTGAGATAAGCACTGTCAAGACGAAAAAGACGACCACTGCTGCAATCGATATCGTCTCAAAACCGGTACCAAGAGCGTATATGAACAATCCAAGCCATGCCAGCGGCACACCCGGAAGGAACGGTAATATTACCCCCACCAACCCAACCAGCATGAGGATTGCACAGAGAATGGCCAGCGCTGTCGTTCCCATATTAACCATCGTATCATAATATCGACTCTATGATGAGATTGCCATCCAATTACATGCCGCCAGATGCCATCCTCAGTATCCGCATGTAATGTCTTTGCGAGGAAGTACGCCTGAGGCGTACGACGAAGCAACCTCCGTGCCCAGATATTTGTCGCCTCAGAGAAAAGACACTCTCATTGCGTCTGGTACATAAATAAGGGGTAAGTCAAAGTACTTTGTGAGGAAATAATCTAGGATCTCACTATGATATCAAATTCACTTTGCATTGCTCTGGTCTTGAGCATGCTTGATATTTTGAGTTTATCCTCGATCAATTTACGATCTTTTATGTCGGATTTTTCTAGAAGATTTGGAATATCATCGAGGGTATCCAGTACTATAAAATTCCGTTCAGAGGAAATGTAGACCAGCGTTCTTTTATTACTTTTTAAAAGATTGATAATGTTCTGCACAGTCCCTTTGCTTTTAGCATCCCACAGCATGAATCCATAATCAGCTTCTTTAGACATTTCCACATCTTTTGCAGCATAGTACTCGAAGCCATTTTTATTATTATTAACCTTAATTCGTCTTTCTTCCCATCGACCGAGGTTATTTCTACAACCATTAGCCATGCAGAAGACAATAACATTACCATAACGTTGCTCAAAAAGGTATCGTTGGAATGATTTATCTGCACCATTCGCGTCGCCTACTAGTATTATATATCCCTTCTGTATCATGGCATCGATCTTGGCCTTCACATTGATGTTGATTCTCGATAGCTTTCTCGATCCACCAACAAACACCTTCGTCATAATTTACTCCTTGTCTTAGTCAAGGCTAAAACATAGATTGTTCCCGCACTCCCTTGGGTGCGCAGCAATTGAGAAACAACATTTAAGGCTCTATTTAAATATATTGTTGCTTAGAGGACTATTGCTGGTATCGGTCTTCGCAATGCTCCGCCAGCTTTGTTCCAACGGTTTTCAGAGGTTTTAGTAACGATCGCTTAAACATTTCACGACGTTATGTATGGAATCCAGTGCCTTTGTTTGGTCTATAAATTGGTGCGCACATACGTTCTACACGTAGTACAGCACAAAAATGGCTCTCTAAGCAACAATATATTTAAATAGAGCCACATTTAAAGTAGCCCCAGATCTATAAAGATCATCTAAAAGTAGCAAAGTCTTTCCTTTAGCAATTGACTTTTTGACCTCAAAGGCATTTTGCAGGATATCAATCCTCTCTCGATAGCTATATACGTTCTTGAGTTGAGTCGTTTCCTTGGTTTTTATTATAAGGTTTCTTGCTAGGATGATTTCAGTTCGATCACTAATTCCGCTTGCTAGGTCAATCACGGGTTGGCTATGTCTTCTAGTATTTGAAGGCGGCATTGGCACAATAAAGTCCAATGAATCAATGATTTTCCACTTCTTCCGTAGAAATTCTACCACACAATCAAGTATATCATTAAGGCCTGACTTATCAGATTGGTATTTCAGCCTATAGAGCAACTCACCTAATTCACTTCTTTTTGTGTCAAAAACTTCGTGCCCAAATTCATCGTATCCCACTAGCGTGCTGCTAATCGTGTGGAGATCCAACACAAATCCCTCATCCCAATCACCTGCTATTTTCTGAGGGTTTATGCTTATCACTTCGTGTCTCCGTTTCGGCTAATGCCCCTCTCTGCGAAAGCACCACAGTGAGGGCACTTGAACGCTGTCTTCTTAAACTCAGGACAGTGGAAGGCATTATATTTACTCCTTGCCCAAACCAAGTTTAACTTCCCCAGCATGAATTACACAGCTACAGGCTTCTACTTTAATAACATCATGCTCAGCAGTTTGGCATAGCAGCGAATCCCTGTTATTGCATCCATTCTATTACCATTGGGAAGATGATGCAAGGGGGCGTTTTCCGACTTCAGGCTTTGCAGTTAGAGCGTGCCAGCCAGCCCCGGGGGCCTCGCTCACGGTGTCGAGGCAAGAAAGCGCTTCCGGTCCTCGTGGCACAGTAGCTGCACAACTCCCCTCCCCACCCCCGCCACCCCCGGGACACCGCCGGGCGGACTGGTCCACATGCTCGCAAGGTCAAAGCCAGAGAGCTCCGGTACGGTCTCGGGAATGTAGGCATGTTTGCGCTGGAAATCACTTGAGAGTATCCAGGTCATGAACGTGCCTTTCCAGTTTCCTGTGTACCGCGCAAAGGTGTGCGGGGTCGCCACGTCAGTCATCGAAGTGCCCCCAGAATTTTGGGCAGGTTGTTAAGAGGGGGCCAGAACACATGGTGCACTCCCGGATGCACAAACCATGGGTTGCCAGCCCCTTACCAACTTCACTCAACCAGCTTACGTCCCTGTTCGGTGATTTCGTATCCTTCACCCTTTTGTTCAGCCAATCCAGCCTGAGTCATCTCGCGCAGCCCGCTCCGCACCCTGAAAAGCGGAAGTCCCGCATCCTTAGAGATCTCCTCAGGAGAACCGAGCCCCGACTTAAGAGCGCGCAGCATTTTCGTCCCCGACTCAGTGGGCTTTCCGTCAGTGCCGATACAAGCCATGGCATCCTCCCCATTTAGAGTTTTTTCTTGCACAGATACCAGTCAATGCACTCGTAGCCTTCCTTGAGTCTCTCTTCAGCCATCTCCTGCGTATTGGGCGGTGGCACAACCACTTTGTCGCCCGGCCTCCAGTTGGCCGGCGTGGCCACGCCGTTGGCGTCGGTTGTCTGCAGGGCGTCTACAATCCTTATTATCTCGTCCATGTTCCTGCCCGTCGTGAGCGGGTAGTAAAGCACCGTCCTTATGACCTGATTGGGATCGATAATGAATACGCACCTGACGGTCTCGGTCTTGCTCTGCCCCGGATGGATCATGCCATAGGCTGTGGAGACTTCTTTATTGAGGTCGGCGATTATCGGAAACGGGATCTTCGTCCCCGTTTTTTCCTCCACATTGCGTACCCAGGCAATGTGTGAAGACGTGCTGTCGACACTCAGTCCAAGAAGTTCCACCCCTCGCTTCTGCAACTCCGGGAATATCTCGGTAAAGGCGATGAACTCCGTCGTGCACACCGGGGTGAAATCCGCCGGGTGGGAGAACATGATCAACCAGCTTCCCTTGAAATCATCCAGCTTGAGCGTCCCGTGAGTTGTCGGTGCCTCAAAATCGGGTGCTTTTTCTCCCAGACGGGGGAGAGTGACTGCCTGTGGTTCCTGTAATTCTTCCATTCCATTAACCTCCTTGATTTTTAGAAAAACAATAACCTGATATCCCGCTAGACTTCCACGCAGTTCTCCCACAACCCGTGGATGTTGCAGTACTCCAGCGCGCAGAAGGCCTTGAACTGGTCCACCGGGACCTGAAACCTTGCATTGGGATTGGTATAAGAGGGCCCAAAGGTAGCACGGCCAAGGTCGACCACCTGCCCATTATCCTTCTTAACCCCATACAGCTCTATCCAGGCGATATGATGCTCCACGGTGTTGGGGTGCGGGACCTCTTTGCCCACGACCACGTGGACAATGTCCGCACCCCCTTCCCCTTTCCCCTTACCAACCTCTATCTCGGGAACATGTTTTTCCTTGCCTTCAGCCTCCGGACTTTTCAAGATATCTGCGAATTTCATTTTCCCTCCTCTTTTAATAATGGTAACACTGCCTACATGAAACCCTGCTCCTTATGCTTTGCCGCTACCGCACTGGCGAGGTTGTCCAGAGCTTTGAAGTCATCTTCGCCGGGGAATCCCTTGCTAAGTACGGGGTCCAGCAGTTCCACCTTCAGGTTGGGGATCATGCCCTTGATCTGATCGACGGCCTTGCTGCCCCACCCGTAGGACCCGATAATGGACGCAAACTGAAGCCTGGGCCTCAAAGCATTGGCCAGAAGCGCAGCATAGGCAACTTGGGGATGCGGTCCCACCAGCACGGTAGGTGTCCCAACAATCAGGGTAGCTGCATCTACCAAGGCCATCGCCAGCTTACCTATGTCAGTGACGGTAAGGTCAAACTGCTTTACCGTAACGCCGTTTTGCACCAGGGCACCAACCAGATGCTCCACCATTTTCCGCGTGCTGTCGTGCATTGATATATAAGGCAGAACAACAATGTTCTTGGGAGGATCGAATACCCAGCTCCGATACGCATCCATGATGAAGCTGGGCTTATCGTGCATTGGCCCGTGGCTGGGAGCTATGATGTCCATCTGGTAAGACTTTAGCCTTTCCAGGTGCTTCTCAATGTTGGTGTGGAAAGGCATCATGATCTCCCCGTAGAACCTCTTGGCAGCCTCATAAACCCGCCCTTCATCGCTTACGTAAAGGTCACTGGTGGCAAAGTGAGAGGCGAAAAGGTCGCAGGGAAAGAGGATCTTGTCTTCAGCAAGATAGGTAAGCATGGTCTCGGGCCAATGGACCCACGGAGCGTGAATAAACTCCAGGGTCCTGTCTCCCAGCGACAGGGTCTCGCCGTCGCTCACGGTGACAAACTTCTCATCAGACATTGACAGGAGGGCCATCAGCATATCCTTGCATTTGGGAGTGGATACCACCTGGGCTTTGGGGTACCTCTCCAGGACCTGGGGAATGGCTCCCGAATGGTCCTGCTCGGCGTGATTGGCGATGACATAGTCTATAGCATCAACCCCGAGTTCACTGAGCTGGTCCTGGAGCATATGCGTCATCGGAGGGTCTACGGTATCGATAAGGGCCGTCTTATCACTACCCCTGATCAGATAGGCATTGTAGCTCGTGCCCTCGGGGAGTGGGATGAGCGAGTCAAATAACCGCCTGTCCCAGTCGATTGCGCCTACCGACCAGATATTGGATTTGATCTCTCGTGGTCTCATGCTACTCCTCTACTTTTTCGAATTCCTCTTTCGCGGCCCCGCATACCGGACACTCCCAATCTTCGGGCAAGTCTTCAAATGCGGTTCCTGGCTCTATGCCACTCTCAGGGTCGCCTTTTTCGGGATCATAGATATACCCGCATACTGTGCACCTGTACTTCGCCATTTTCGATTCCTCCTTTCATTTATTCTTTAACATAGCTGGGGGCTGTCTTGGGAGTGGTACCACGTTTCACCTGATGATAGTAGGCATATGTCATGGGCTCTCCTTCTGCCAGGATATCCGCACCGATAAGCTCCCCAACGAATATCGTGTGCGTCCCGACATCCAGTTGATTTACCACCTTGGCTTCCAGGTAGGCCAATGCATTATCCACCACTATCGGGGCTCCAGCTTCACCCATCCTGTAGTTGACGCCTTCAAGCTTATCAACGTCCCTGCCTGACTTAAAGCCGAAGCGTCCGATGAAAGAAAGAGATGTCTCCTGGGACAGGGCAGAAACCACAAACACCCCGCTATCCTCGATGAACTCATGTGTCAGGTTATCTCCGTTGATGCTTACGGCAATCGTCGGCGGATCAGAGGTCATCTGGATAACTGTATTTGCCGTCTGCCCGTTGAATTTGTCCCCCTTCCGCGAGGTCACCACATACAGGCCATAGCTTATATTGTGCAGTGCTTTTGTATTCATTTGTCCCCCCTTGTGATTTTTCACATGGCTTCCGCGTCGCTGATTTCCACTGCCTTCTGCAACTCCTGTTGCAACATCGGCGGGAGCCCCTCGATATCAACCCTGAGAAAGCCACGCACTATTGTGGCTGTAGCCTGGTCCCGGGTGAGTCCACGGGCCATGAGATATTCCACTTCCTCCTCGGCTATCTTCCCCACAGCCGCCTCATGCGAGAGGTCGATTCCCGCAAGCAGGCCTTTCAACTCGGGAATGGCATGGATTATTCCATCTCCCCGCAGAATCAATCCACGGCACTCCAGGTGGCCCTTAACGTCAGGGGCATTTCCCTCGATATAACCGCGAGCAGCGATATAGCCCCCCGTTGTAATAGCCCGCGATATTATCTCCGTCCTTGAGCCCCTGGCCTCCAGGAAAACCCTGGACCCAACGTCCATGTTCGATCCCGGCGGCGCGGATAAGGTGCTGTTAAACCGGGTCGTAGCGTTTTCGCCAATGCACCTGATCACAGGATTCGTTTGCAGCGAATGGACCGGCTTCATAATCACGTAGTTATTCAGGAAAACCCCGTTCTCCTCGACGATAACCCCCGTGCGGGGACGCACCACCACCTCCGGATTCCAGCTATGTATCATCGTGAAGGTAACCTTGGCCCCTCGCTTTATATAGAATTCAGAAACTCCCAGATGCAGTCCGGGCTCATGGCCGGAGGTGGCACAGCCGGTGATGATATGGAGTTCGGAATCTTCCTCGGCGATGATGATATTATGGACGTTCTGGGCGAGTTTCGCCTTTGCCAGATAGAGACAGGTTTGAACAGGGTGAACGGTTTTCGAGCCGGGCAAAGCCCGTATAAAGTAGCCGTCGCTCTGGTTGAGTTCAACATGAGCGGTGTACTTGTCGCTGTCCACGGCCACCGCCTGCCACCAGTAATCGGGCAGCCAGTCATACTTCTCCAGGGCCTGGCTCACGGACATCACCTCTATTCCTTCCTGGCTCACCGAAGTGTGAACAGGGTTATTATCCATCTGGATAAAGGTGCCCGACCTCTGGCTCACGTCGTCCGTGGTGACCCCAACCCCCAGCATCGCCTCCCTGGTGTTTGCAGGGAGTTGTGACAGGTCAGTTTGATAAGGCTGCTCCTCCCCCGATTCCTCATAGCTGCCCAGATCTATGTCCTCACCAAGGGCCGCTGCCTTGTTTGAGGCAGCCTCTGCTTTTTCTCTGTATTCCTGAGATGATTTTATCTCACGCATCGAGCGCACTCCTCATAACCCTTTTCTTTAATAGTGGCCAAGATCTCATGGGGATCACCCTCGCATACAATAGTGCCATCCAGCATCACATAGCCCGTACGGGCATTAACGTAATCAAGAATATGACCGGTGTGCGTGATTATAAGTCCCATGCACTTGCGGACACGTATATGACAGTTTTTCTCCAGCAACTCATTCATAAGCTCGCCTATCACGGCTATGTTGACCAGGTCAACCCCTGACTCCGGTTCATCGAGCAAGGTGAGTTCGGGCCTTTGCGCCAGGAGCTGCATGAGCTCGGAGCGCTTTAGTTCTCCGCCTGAGAAGCCGTAGTTTATATCCCTGTCAAGGAACTCGCTCATGTCAGCCTTTTGTGAAAGGCTTTCAACCGTTGCCTCATTACCCCTGTCGCCCAGAGAGGCAAGAACCATATCGCGGGTCTTTACCCCTCTCACAATCGGAGGACGCTGAAAGGACATGCCAATCCCCAATCGTGCTCTCTCATCCAGAGATGATTTCGTTATATCATCGCCATTGAAGATGATATTGCCCTTAGTAATCCGGTATTTGGGGAAACCCATTATGGCCATGAGCAAAGTGGTTTTGCCGCTGCCATTGGGGCCGAAAAGGACATCTGTCTCGCCTGCACCAATTTTCATATTGATATCGTGCAATATCCCCTTTTCTTCAATAGCAACACTGAGTTCTTTTAACTCCAGCATATCCGCCTCCAAAGACAGGACTGGGCTTTATCCGCCATCCAAAGAGTGGTGCTCTTTGGTGGTAAACCAGTCCGCCGGGTCCTTAAGGTACTCGTAGTAATCCAGCAGGATAAGGTGATGTTCCTGTTCCTCACTGGCCAGAGTCTCATATAATTCCCTTTCAGCATCATACGCCGCGACCTTCGCCTGCTTGTTGTAGAAAGCACGAGTCTTGTTTTCCAATTCCATAGCCTCTTCCACAGCGTCCATTTCACTGCCGGACGGTTTTGCGTCCGCACCCATATCCTCAGTTGCCGTGGCAAGGATAGTCCTCAGTTTCTTCCCACCATCAGGCTCGAAGTCAACCGAAGGCCATCCACGTCTGTTCTGAATGGATTTGTAGACCTCCTGGAACTTCTTCCGATGAACTTCCTCCTCAGCGGCCAGCGATTGCATCAGTCTCTTCCCCATTTCATTACCAATCTCTTCACTGGCTTTCAAATAGAACTTCTGGCCATCGTTCTCCATCTGTATGGCCATCTCAAGTGCCTGGAGGGTTTTGTCCTGTTCGGCTCCCATTTTTATACCCTTCCTTTCTAATCGTGTTCCTCGAACACCTTGTCTTGGGTGGGATCATTTTCCCTCAGCCACTCCACCAGCATAGCGACATGCTCCTTCTCCTCATCGGAATTGTGCTGCAGGAGCTTTTTCAATGACGTGTCCTCAGTGGCAGCGATCCGCTCCTCGTACTTGTTGATGGCATCCAGCTCCTCTCTCAGCGATTCCCTGGCCATGGCCCAGTCCTCGATCTTTTTAGACATTCTACCTCCTTTTAATTTTTCAGTCTTGCACTACCCTCTTACCCAGTTCAACGGCATCCGGAAGCGCACTCGGGTGCTCCCTGATCTCCCCTTTCTTGTCAACGCTCCAAACCAGAAGTTCATCAGCGTACTTCACCCCTATAGCATTGAAGAAATACTTCATCGTCAGTATGGACCCCTCAAACAGGTTCTTCCCCTTCGTGGCTCCCACGCCGATAAACACCCCCTTACGCGTTCCATCCGGGAAGTCCTGCTTCAGAACATGTTTTCTGGCCCACAGAGCCTGGCAGCGGTCAATGAGCGCCTTTACCTGAGCTGTTACTCCATAGAAGAACATTGGTGAAGCAACGATTATGACATTGTACTCCAGGAGCTTAGGGTATATTTCGTCCATATCGTCCTGGATAACACAATTGCCATCCCGCAGACAGCCGTAATATTCCCGGCAGGGCTCTATATTCAATTTATCAGGCACGATCTTCTCAACCTCAGCTCCCATGCTGCTCGCACCTTTGAGCGCCTCATCCAGAAGCAAATCAGTGTTACCCTTCTTGCGGGGGCTCCCCATTATTCCGAGGACTTTCAATATTGTTTCCTCCTGCTAAATAATTTGCCGGTCATGCTCAATAATAGTAATCGTTATTACTATATCATTAACCAAAGAAAGACGTCAAGAGGCAAGAATAATGTGAGATTGTTTGCAACGTGCAGGGTCACATCTCAATCCTATCCTGAGAAACGACTACAGGATATATATTTTTATTTCTTAGAGATCCTGAAGAGATGGAAGGAATCAGCTAAATCGCACGCGGAAGACCTGACTATCAATTCCCTTTATAGAAGTGAAGTAACTATAGCAGAAAGGCATTTCCTTTGTCAATATGCTTTCCCCGGGCCTGTGTATACCCTCAGTAGTCCCTCTCGCCAAACACTACCGTCCCCAATCGCACCATGTTCGCGCCTTCCTCTATTGCCACCCTGTAGGAGTTGGACATGCCCATCGACAAAGTCTGCATGTTGACATTCGGCAACTGCAGGTCCCGAATTCTATCGAATATCTCCTTGGTTTTCCGGAAATGGGACCTGTTGTCCTCGGGGTCACCGACGCGCGGTCCCATGGTCATCAACCCCTCCACGCTTATATTTTCGAGTCCGGCAATCTCCCGAACCGCATTCTCAACCATCTCATACCTGGGCTCAAGCCCCGCTTTTGTCACCTCACTGCCGATGTTGATTTCTACATAGACAGGCTGCCTTTTCCCGATGCTCCGTGCTCTCTTATCGATATCAATCGCCTTTTCCACTGACTCAACCGTCTGAATCACGTCGAAAACGGGCAGCGCTTGATTGATCTTGTTCTTTTGCAAAGTGCCCAGCATATGCCACCGGACACTCTTAGCTTTCTCCCCTAAAGCCTCGTAGACAGCCACAGCCTCCTGGACATAGTTCTGGCCGATATCCGTAGCGCCCGCATCTATGGCCTCCAGAATTTCCTCGGGGGTCCGGGTCTTCCCCGCCAGGACAATGGTTACTGAAGACGGTACTTCATCTCTAATTGATCGATACGTTTGTGCAATGCTCATCCCATTTCTCCAGTTAATTCTCGATTAAACCAGCAAAGGGTGAAGAGTAGAAATGCCAATTGAATTATAATAAATCTTTTGTCGGCAATTAAACATTGACTTACCCCCGATTTATGTACCAGATGGAATGAGAGGATTATTCTTTTCTTCG
>JBKGZM010000022.1:0-29081 GCA_046545575.1 Dehalococcoidia bacterium | reverse complement strand
CCTCCGTACTGCTTTGAAATGGCCCAATGACGTGATTGTCCACGGTAAAAAAGTAGCCGGGATACTTATCGAGGTAGGGGCTGAGATAGATCGTACAAACCATATAATTATTGGCATTGGGGTGAATGTGAACGCTGAGCGGTCCGGTTTTCCTGAAGATATCAAAGGGAGGGCTACGTCGTTGAGAGAGGAGTATGGAGAGAGGGTACCCCGAGTGAACCTGGTCCAGGCCATTCTTACCCGCCTTGAGGTCCGGTATCAGGATTGTATGAACTCCGGATTCGGACCTGTGAGGGAACGGTGGAAGGAGCTTAGCGATACAATTGGGAAGAGTGTGAGTATAACGGGCGAGAGGGAAGTGTTAAGCGGTACGGCTATCGACGTGGATGAGTACGGTGCTTTGATTTTGCGGGAAGAGGATGGCAGTATGAAGCGTGTTCTGGCTGGTGATGTTTCCCTGAGGGATGGTGAGGAAGGGAGGCAGAAATAAGGGCATGATAACCCCAATTATCGTTGCCCTGTATTTTGCTGCCATGATAGCTGTAAGTGTAGTGGTATATCGGAAGGGGAAAGCGTCGACCAGCAGCGGCTTCTTCGTGGCGGCCAGGAAAGGATCGACTCCGCTTATAGTGGGCTCCCTCTGTGCTACGATAATGGGCTCATCAGTGGTGGTTGGGATGGCGGGGTTGGGGTATACTCGAGGACTGAGTGGCGCCTGGTGGCTGCTGGCAGGGACAGTGGGGCTCTCTATACTTTTCCTCTTCTTCGCTAGGAAGGTGAGGAGTCTGGGACTTTATACCCTCCCGGAGGTTCTGGAGAGCCAGTATGGAGGGCTCACAGGGCTTGCTGCTTCTATCTTGATAGTGGTTGCCTGGATCGCGGTAATAGCCGGGCAGATAGTGGCAGCCGGCAAGATATTGACGGTCATCCTTCCCGGGAATCTTTCTCTCATGATGGCTATCGCTGCGTTTGTTTTCATTATTTATACGGTCTTAGGGGGACAGTATTCCGTGCTCCACACGGATTTGATTCAGTTCAGTATACTGGGTATGGGCCTTCTGGTGAGTGCGTGGTTGGTGTTTTCCCAGGTTGGAGGTGTCGGGGGCCTTGCTTCCTCCTTGCCACAGGGACATCTGTCTTTCCCAGTCAGTCCCGGCTTTGGATGGGCGAATATTCTTTCCTTTCTGGTTCTTGTCGGAGGACCGTATATCGTGGGCCCTGACATATACTCCCGCCTGTTTTGTGCCAGAAACGAGGCCGTAGCGAGGTCATCGGCGGGATGGGCTGCCCTGACTACAATTCCGGTTGCCTTTCTCATTGTGTTTGTTGGAATGGGGGCCCTTGTCCTGTTCCCTGGTATTGCAGCCGAGGAGGCATTTCCCACGGTTATAAACGATCTGCTGCCTGTGGGTGTAAGCGGACTCGTGATCGCTGCGTTGCTGGCTGCTGTGATGTCCTCGGCGGATACCTGCCTTTTGACAACCAGCACCATCCTCAGTGTCGATATATGCAAGCGTGCTTTCCGCTACCTTGGTGAACACCGGACTCTGCTTATTTCCAGGATCGGCATAGTGGTTATTGGCCTCCTGGCTTTGGTCATTGCCTTGAAGCTAAGAGGGATAATTGATTCTCTTCTCCTGGCATATACGATCTTCACCAGTGGCGTTGTAATTCCTCTTTTAGCTGGATTCTACAAGGACAAGCTAAAACTGAAGCCTGTCGGGGCTCTGGCAGGCATTGTTGGTGGGGGTGGTGTGAGTTTGGGCATTGAATTGTCGGGGATTGGGATTTCGAAGCTGATAGCGCTGGCTGTTTGTGTTATACTGTTGTTCGGGGTTAGCTGGATAGCCCCGGGGAGTGGAAAGAAATGGAAATAAACTGGCTAGGGCATTCATGCTTCAGGCTCAAGAACAAGGATGCTACCATTATAACCGACCCTTTCGATGAGACGGCAGGGTATGCTGTGAAGCCTCTTAAGGCGGATATCGTTACGGTGAGCCATGAACATCCCCGGCATAGTACCGTCGATAATGTCGAAGGCGATCCCAAGGTGCTTCGTGGCCCTGGTGAGTATGAGATCAAGGGCGTATTTATCTATGGCATCAGAACCTTCCGTGACAGCGATCAAGGCAAGACGAAAGGTAAGAATACCGCTTATCTAATTGAACTCGATGGTGTAAAAATATGTCACTTAGGTGATCTCGGGCATGCCCTTTCGGCGGCGCAGGTGGAGGATATGAGTGACACGGATATACTCCTCATCCCTGTCGGAGGTGTATCCACCGTTGATGCTTCTACTGCCGCGGAGGTGGTAAACGTAATCGGCCCCAGGATTGTGATTCCCATGCACTACAAAACGGAAACCACCGGCATTCAGCTGGAGCCGCTGGACAAATTCCTCAAGGAGATGGGGGTTAAGGAAGTCTCTCCCATCCCGAAGTTAAATGTCAACAAGTCCGGTCTCCCCGACGAGACTCAGGTAGTGGTGCTGGAACACCAGGAATAAGTGGGAGCGGTCTCCAGACCGCTCCCACGAGGAATTCGTAGATGGATGAACCGTTGCCTCTTATGGAATTAGCGTTCCCCCTTCATTGAAGTAAATCCAGTATCCCTTGCCTAATTCAACTACAGGTAGATTTGCTGAAGGATTATCGGAATAGGCTTCGCCGGTGGTTGTAGGAAAGTTATCGCTTGCCCATACGTATGGTTTGGTGGATTGATAGCGAGCAGATTCCCAATTTTCCGTATATAACACTGACCATTTATCTTTGAGCCCATCGCCCAAATAGAATCTAAGTGGCATTTCAGATTCTAGCGTTTGAGAAGCATAACCTATCAAATTCCAACCTTGTTCGAAGTTCACGGCAGGTGGCATGGTCGAAGGGATATTTTCTTCAAATGTACATGTCAGTGTTACGTCATCAGATGATTTTACCAGATAGCCTCGTCCAGGGATGATTTCGTCAACCTCCAGCCACTCATTTCCGACCATGGTTCGAACGCTTTCCACTGGCATATCGGAGAAGACCTTGCTTATTGCTGGCTCTTCCAGCTTTTTGGGAACCGAGATCAGATTCCAACCCTGGTGCAGGTCCAATTGCAGGGAGGAGATATTTCTCTTCACCTCTATATCGACGGCCTCCACGTTTTCGTTCCCTGATCGGTCGATGGCGTGGACCTGAATGGTGTAAGCACCGTTTTTGGTCTCTGGCGCTACGTTATTTCCCACTGTCCAAATGCCGGGCTCAGATTGTTTGGTGAAAGCCAAGGTGGGGCAATCCCCAAATATTGCCCTTGCACTTTCTCCGCCCAAGCGCACAGAAAACACTTCGCTTGAATTATCCATTGCTTCTGCTTTGATAACCACTTTGTCTCCAGGACGAACAATTGAGCTATTTGTGGGGTATTTGGCACTCAGTGATAGTTCAGGAGCATTGGAATCGTCTACTACCTCCAGAGGGAGAAACACGTGCCCTTGCTCGTTGAAGACATTGGTGGCGATTACCCGAAGGCGAGTGTTACATTCTGTATTTCCTGCGTGAGGGAGCTCAACCTGCCATTTGTTGGTGGGATCGGGAGTTTCATCTGACTTAATCCTTTCGTGGGATAACGTCTTTCTGTATTCACGATAGATATGTGCAGACGTGCTCTTGGTTCCAACCAGATATGCTTCTTTCCCGTCTATCTCGTAGACCCTGTGCATGGGATTATCAACGCCCACATCCTTGATTTTGTCGGAAACAGGGTCATAGAATTTTGCTCCTGTTAGTCTGTCGAGGTCAATTATGACTGAGGATATTTCTCCGCCCGGCCCCGGGATCTCAACAGAGAGAATAAGCGGGGATTCACCGGGTTGTGTACCGGTGTTGACCATGACGGGGTGAGCCTGGGCATTATACAATTGGGGACCGTTCCCCTGTGCAAGGACTGGAGAAGGAAGGGAGAACAGGATGAGCATCAGGCAGATTGTAGCAGGGAGTGAGACAGGATGTATTTTTCTCATGTCGACCTCCTGGGTTTTGATATCCGCCTATGGCGGGATCTGATTACTGGAATTTACTGATAGGGCATTTGACATTCATTCTACGGCCCTATAAACGGTCTTGTCAACCGGGGTGCTCATGAGCTAAACTTTAGAAAGAGGGTGCTTGACACCGATGACACGATTGGCTATTATGCACCTATAGAGTTCCTATGACTAAGTACATTTTTGTCACCGGTGGCGTAGTAAGTTCGGTGGGGAAGGGAATTGCTGTCGCTTCTGTTGGGAGGATACTCAAAAGCCGGGGGCTGGCGGTCATTCCCCAGAAGCTGGATCCCTATCTGAATGTCGACCCTGGCACAATGTCCCCCTATCAGCATGGTGAGGTCTTTGTGACCGAGGATGGTGCTGAGACCGATCTCGACCTTGGACATTACGAGAGATTCATCGACGTAAATCTGACGCAGACCTCGAATGTAACCTCAGGGCAAATCTACACAGAGGTAATCAACAGGGAGCGGCGGGGCGACTTCCTGGGCGGGACTATTCAAGTTGTTCCGCATGTAACCGACGAGATAAAGCGGCACATTTTCAAGGTGGCTGAAAAGAGTGGAGCGGATGTGGTTATCTCCGAGATCGGGGGAACGGTTGGTGACATTGAGGGTCAGCCATTCCTGGAAGCCATTCGCCAAATGCGTAGTGAGGTAGGGCCGCACAATGTTCTGTACGTTCACGTTACCCTCCTTCCGTACATAGGCGCTACGGAGGAAGTCAAGACTAAACCCACGCAACACAGCGTGAAGGAATTGCGTTCGATCGGTATTCAGCCTGACATAATCATCTGTCGAAGTGATTACCCTGTTAGCGAGGACCAGAGGGACAAAATCGCTCTTTTCTGTAATGTGGAGAAAGAGGCCGTTATCCCGCTGGTGACTACAACTAACATCTACGAAGTTCCTCTGATGTTGGAGGAAGCTCGATTGGGCAACTATGTCGTCGACCGGCTTGGGTTACCTGCTGGAGAAGGGGACTTGGATGACTGGCGTGGTATGATAAAACACATGGGAAATCCGAAGGAACCTGTTGATATAGCTCTGGTGGGTAAGTACGTACAACTTAAGGACTCCTACCTTTCTGTCCGGGAGGCACTGCGCCATGCTGCCCTGGCCTATGATAGAGACGTTAATATCTCCTGGGTTGATTCAGAACAGTTGGAGGAAGATGATGATGCCGAGGCTGTGTTGCAGCATGCTCAGGGCATTATTGCTCCAGGTGGGTTTGGCTATCGCGGTATCGAAGGGATGATAAAGGCAGCCAAGTATGCGAGATTGAACAAAGTACCGTATCTGGGACTTTGCTTGGGGATGCATGTTCTGGTCGTGGAATATGCTCGCAGTGTATTGAACTCTGAAGAGGTTAATTCCGGGGAATTCGTTCCTGACATAAGATTCCCGGTGATCGACCTTCTTGCTGGGCAGAAGGATGTTCAGGAAAAGGGTGGAACAATGCGACTGGGCCTTTATCCGTGTGTCATGGTTCCAAACACGAAGGCTGCTGAAAGCTACGGCGATTCCACAGTGTATGAGCGCCACCGCCACCGGTTTGAATTTAATAACAAGTTTCGTGATGTGCTACAGAGAGATGGCTTGGTTCTTAGCGGGCTTTCCCCTGACGGCATGCTCGTGGAGATAGCTGAGATCGCTGATCACCCGTGGATGGTGGGAACACAGTTTCATCCTGAGTTTGCTTCCCGTCCTAACAGGCCTCATCCACTTTTTGCGGGCTTTATCAAGACTGCACGGAAAGTCCTGCGGGAGGGGGCTCAGCATCCCTTGCCTCTTTATCCGGATGCTATAGGGGAAACTGGGAAGTAGAATAAGTTGAAAAAGGAAGGGCCCCTTAAGGGACCCTTCCTTTTTTTGTCATCTCAGAGGGAAACTGCGCATAGTTCCCCTTGCAGAGTGCAGTCTCCTATGCGAAAGCCTTAGTGTCAGGCAATGATGTCTTGGCTCTTGGATGTCGGAGCTAAGCTCTGCACTCTTTATCTATCACTTCTGCCAGCGGTGCGTAACCCTTATTCCCAAATGACTGGAGTTGGTCGCGGAGCACCTGGGAATACTTAAAACCTTTGGACTCGATCCAGTCTCTATGAACCTTGTCGCCGCGACCGAGCATATGGCGGGTCAAGTCCATAGGATCATCTGAGACTTTGTTGCATACTGGGCATTGATACTTTGCCATTATTTACCTCCGCCACTCTTTTGTTGTTCCTTTTCCTTTAATGCTCTGAAGACTCTCTCTGGCGTTATAGGCAGGTCGTTGATCCTTACCCCTGCTGCGTGGAACACAGCATTTCCTATTGCTCCTGCAGTAGGATTGGTCAATCCCTCACCAGCTTCTTTTGCGCCAAATGGGCCCTCAGGCTCGTAGGTGTGGATTTCCAGAATCTCGGTTTCAGGCATATCCAGCGCTCTGATGATCTTGTAGTCGGCGATTGAGGGATTGAGGATCTTACCTTCATCCATCGGCTGATCTTCGCAGAAGCCATAGCCTCCAGCCATATGAATTGCGCCTTCTAGCTGCCCCTCAATTCCTATAGGATTGATCACGGTACCGCTTTCATGGGCTGTAGTTACGTTGACGAGTTTGTATCTGCCGGTTTCAGGATCCACTTCTACCTCAGCTGCTTGTACACCGAAGCTGTAGGCCGGTGAGATCATCCCCTTGCGATGGGGGGTATAGTGGCCTCTGCCCATAATAGCTTCGCCATCTTTACCGCGAATCGCTTCCTTGACGACATCGAAGTATGAGAGCCCTCTCTCAGGGCGGTCGGCCAGGTGAACCCAGCGATCTTTGATCTCCAGATCGTATACAATGTTGGGCTTTAGTTTGGCGGCAGCGAACTCCAATATCTGCCGTTTGGCCTCTGCGGCTGCCATCTTCACTGCGTTGCCGTTCATCAACGTCTCGCGGCTTCCCCATGCTCCGAGGTCGGGAGGACAGATGCCGGTGTCGGCAGCGTGAATTCGTACATCCTCAAGCCGTACTCCTAGCTCTTCAGCGCAAATCATGCTCAAGGTGGTATCGGAACCTTGACCGATGTCGCAGGCTCCGGTAAATACGTCAACCTTACCGTCGATGTTGACCCTCACTACGGCTGATGAGAAGGAGTAGGGGGTGTTAAACCAGTTGAAGATACCCCCTGACATAAAGCCGTAGGCTGAAACACCTATGCCATGATTAGGGGGAAGCTTGCCGTGATTCTCGATGTGTTTCTCGATCTCGTCCAGGCACTGGTGTAGTCCGCAGCTCTGGATGTAAGCTTGACCGGGGACCTCGTAATTGGGCGTCATTCCATTCTTTCGACGTAGATCAATCGGGTCCATTCCCAGGTCGGCGGCTAAATTATCGATCTGAGATTCACCGACAAAGGTGGATTGGGGAGCCCCAAAACCGCGCATTGCCGATGTTGGCGCTGTGTTAGTATATGCTCGATAGCCATCAAACCGATAGTTGGGGAATTTATATGGGAATGATGAGAAGAAGCCCGTCAGGTAAAGCGCTGTAGCTCCCATGGCGGTGTATGCTCCGCCTTCTGTAAGAACCCGGGCCTCTTTGGCAAGGATGGTACCATCCTTCTTAGCACCAATCTTAAGGGAGTAGTACATGGGAGTCCGGCGCTTTGTGGCTGTGAATTCCTCTTCTCTGCTCAGTACTATCTTAACCGGCTGGCATAGCTTCATTGACAGAAGAGCTGAACAGAACTGGGCAGAATCCAGCTCAAACTTGCTCCCGAAACCACCGCCGGTAGGGGGTTTTATGACCCTTATGTCGCCCTCTCTAATGGGCAACATGTCAGCCAGCAACCTCTGGATGTAGTACGAGGACTGTGTTGATGTCCATACCGTAAGCTTGCCACCGTAGTCATAGCTAGCTACGGCATCATGTGTTTCCATGCATACATGTGCCTGTGATGAGCAGGTAAAGTAATCTTCGCGAATAACGTCGCATTCTTTGAATGCCTCATCAACATTACCCCACTCAATGTGACGGTTCAGGTTGATGTTGGCCTCAACTCCCTCATGGATTTGAGGAGCCTCATCGCTGATTGCCTCCATGGGGTCGTAGACGGCTTCCAGAGGCTCATATTCAACTTCAATGTAGTCCAATGCCATCTCAGCAGTATCCTCATCGATGGCGGCCACTGCTGCTACCGGATCGCCGATATAGCGGACCTTGTCCCGGCAGAGTATTTCCTCATCGCACAGTTCGGGGAAACGCCGCCAGATGCCTGTCTTGTTCCCTGGCGTGTCCTTTCCCGTTATTACCATCTTTACTCCTGGCAATTTCTCTGCCGCACTGGTATCAATGCTTACGATCTTTGCATGCGGATGCGGACTCCTGAGAATCTTGCCATAGAGCATGTTGGGCAGCACGACATCGAAAGTGTATTTAGCACTGCCTGTCACCTTCTCAGGCCCGTCAACTCTGTGGACCTTTGTACCAACTACTGAATACTGACTCATTTGACCTCCTCCTTATACTGTCCATCTGCAACGGCGGTTACGGCTCGGATAATGCTGTTGAATCCGGTGCACCGACAGATATTGCCGTCAATGGCTTCTCTGATCTGCTCCTGCGTAGGTTTGGGGTTCTCATTGAGCAGAGACTGAGCGGACATTAGCATGCCTGGAGTGCAGAACCCGCATTGGAATGAACCGTAATCGAGAAACGCCTTTTGCAATGGTGCTAGTTCGTTTCTATTGGCCAGGCCCTCGACTGTTACCACCTCTGCGTTGTTGGCTTGCACGGCCAATATTGAACATGATTTAACTGCCTTGCCATTTAGGAGCACTGTACAGGCCCCACAGGAACTGCTGTTACATCCTCTTTTGGTTCCGGTCAGTCCCAACTGATCGCGTAACACTTCTACCAACAGCGTCTTTGGTTTCACATAGAGTTCGTAATCTTGTCCATTTACTTTAAAATTTAGTTGTTTCTTCATGTCAACAAACCTCCATGCTATCTTTGCTTAGCCTGGGTCCAGGCTTCATTACCCATTCGTTTTACCAGGATCTTTATCAGTTCCCGGCGGTATTCCTCAGAGGCAGCGATATCCGAAAGAGGCTCGGCTTCCTCGGAAGCTGCCTCACCAGCCTCCTGGAGGAGCTTCTCTGTGAGCTTCTTTCCTCTTAGTTTCTCCTCTGCCTGTTTGGCTCTCAGAGGAGTTGGTCCTGCAGATGCGAGCCCGATGCGAGCATCCTCGCAGGTTTCCTTGTCAGAACCCAAAGTAATTGATATTCCAGCTCCTACTGTTGCAAGATCGCTTTGTATGATATTGAACTTTGTGTAGGCGGCACCTGTATGGGGTTTAGGAGCTGGTATCTGAAACTCAACAAGCAACTCTCCTTCTTCCAGCGCAGTCTCGAAGAAGTCCAGGGTGAAATCTTCAACTGCCATGGTTCTTTCACCCTTCGCACTGGCCAGTTTTACGCTGGCGCCTAAAGTTATCATCACAGGTGCGGGGTCCCCTGCTGGATCGCCGTGGCAGACATTGCCCCCGATGGTACCCCAGTTGCGGGTCTGGACCGATGCCAACCGCTTTTCCATCTTGGCTAGCACTGGGAACTTCTCCTGGATAAGCGAGGAGTTCTCGATTTCGCGATGCGTGGTAGTACCACCGATTCTCACTCCTCCGTCACTGTCGGCCTGGATATAGTCCAGCTCAGATACTCCCTTGATATCCACTATGTACTCAGGTGCCACAAGCCCTTGCCTCATCAGGACGAGCAAGGACTGCCCCCCGCAAATTACCTTGCAATCCTCTCCATATTGCTCGAGCGAGGTCAGAGCATCCTTAAGGGTGGTCGGGGTGACATGCTCGAATTCATTTATCATTTTTGACCCTCCTGTCCGCTTAGATGGCTTTTCAGCATCTTCTGTAGGTTGTCGGTGAACTCTTTCCCTACCTTGTCAGCTTTGGCGCGCATTATGCGCTCTCCGAAAGTAGCCAGGCGACCAACCATACTTATGTCTGAGGTATAAGAGATCTCTGTCTCATTCTCGGATACCTCTCGGAGGTTGATAATGGTCTCCTGGGTGAAGGTCCCCGCTTTGGACATGTCCGCACCATTGCCCTCTGCCTTGATGTAGTATGGTGGGTTTGTCTCGGTCAAGGCGGTGGTGAAGTTCAGCTTCACGGAGATTGGGCCAACCTTCTGTTTGACAACAGTTTGATAACTGCCGTCTTCGTTTACATCCATTTTCTCAGTACCGGGTATACAGTTTCCCAACACCTCTGGCTTGAGAACGAAGTCCCATACTTGCTGTATCGGCGCTCCTAAGGTAAACTTCCCCTCAATTCGCATTTTATCTATTATCCTCCTTTCCCTTTTCTTGTTCTTTTTCCCCTATCTCCCCTAGAGCAATAGCAACCGGATCCATAGCGCTCGGGGCATTTACAGGTCCGAACTCAAATCGGTGGCCTCCGCTCCACCGGGTTCTTACGCTGGGGGTGCTTGGCTTTTGGGGTTCCTTTTCCTCGCCCTTTTTCTCGCCCAGATATCCTCTATAACTCTTAGAGAAACCCAAGTTGCAGTGCCTTGCTCGATACAAGGGACACTCCGTACATGGTTTCCCTGTGAAGGGACAAATCTTCCTCTTTGCCATTGTGTCTCCATTCTACCAAAAATCTATTCCGCCAGAAATCAGCTAATTTCTGGGCTTTCCCAATCCTTCAGTGGCCTCATCCACTCAGCTCGTTCTACAAAGGCATCGTGGGCTAATGGTGTAGGTGGATGGCTCACGTGATTGGGATCATACTCATTCTTAATTGCCAGCAGCCACTTATGGTAGTTCGGGCCGTATGCTGGTCCCGTTAGGTAGAGTGGCTGGTGAGCACCTAGAAGTGAAGTATAGAACCGTTTCCGTATGTTCTCCTTTGATGTTTCCAAGTAGAAGTGATCGACTCCTGTAGTATCCTCGTCCGGGTCCCAGTAGATAAGGAATTCGGAGTACCCTTGATGCCCCAGCTCGAAGCTCTGGAACCATCCAGGGTCGCCGTAGTCAGGCATGAGCGGCGGCGTGTAATCCCACTTGAGGTTGGCGTAGTTTTGCCCGTGTGGGACCGCGTGCTCAACACTCTCGATGACGTAGTCCACTGAGACATATCCACCACACATACGCCACATACCTGTGGAGTCTGCGTTCTTAATCCATGATTCGTCGGTGGGACGTGTCCGGCGAGCTTCGCCTCCCAGCTCGGATATGATGTCCATAAGGACCCTCTCTTCGTATTCGAGTTGTTCCTCCGAAGCAAACCCTATTAGCATCACCCTGAGAATATGGAAATTCTTGATGCTTTCCTCGTTTTCCTGTGACCATAGTTGCCAGAACTCCTCCTTGGAGTTTGCCTTGGCAAGGGACCGCCAGAATAGCGGCACCTTGGTCGCTGCGGCACCTATTTCCGCCTGAGCCATCAAGTCCATAGCGTCTTTGATAGCTTGCTTACTGGGCATACTGAAGTTTATCCACTTTATCCTCTCGGGTGGGAGTTGCAGGGCGGTTCGCGGTGAAATCCCTGAGGGCTCGAGTTTCTCCGGCAGGAAAGGCAGTAGTTTTATTGCCATTCTGGTGACAATGCCGAGAAAGCCTCTGTGCCCAGTGAAGCCTCGTAGCAGACCGCGCAGGTCAGGGCCTATCCCATCTCCCCAGAAAGGATCTTCCTGCAAAGCCAGTGAGCCCATCCTTACCAGTTCCCCATCAGGGAGGATATTCTCGGTTCCCAGAATCCGGCGATGCGGCAGACCTATCCTGTAACTTAACGGTGACCACCCGTCGCCTATCATGTTTGCAATTGCGGAAGCCTGTGCTCCGCCACCGCCGACTACTACGTAGCAACCCCTCTTCATTGCCTCTTCCTGGAGCTGTGAGTATATGACTCCGGGGCCCACATCGGCATACAGGTGGTCCTCATCTATTATGCAATGGTTCATCCTCTTCATATCGATAAGTAAGCAATTCTCGACATGCGGATGAGAACGGGCGCCGTAGAACCCAGTACTGTAGGGCACATAGGGGATGCCATAGCGGTTGCAGACTTTGACGATGCTCTGCACCTCTTCGGTAGTCAGTGGCATGATAATGCAGCCGGGAATATAGGTCATAACCCTCTCGTAGCCCAGTCCGCACTCATATCCCCCGGGCCCGGCTCTGTAGCCTTCGCAGATTGCCGGGTCATCGGAGATGTATTCCTTGCCAACGATGTCCTCGAGTACGGTATATGCTTCTTTGGAAATACCCATTGATTACCTCCTAACCCTTCTGTTTGATTGACTTGGCAACAAGCTCTGAAATGTCGAAGACTTGCAGATTTTCGCCATTGCGTTTTACGACTTTTTCGAAATTATCCTTGCACCATGGGCATGTTGCGACGACCCCTTCAGCGCCAACGTACTTTACTTCCTCTAGCCTTTGCTCCGCTGCCCATGCCGCAAAATCAGGAAAGGCCTCCTGGGTACCCCGCCCAGCCCCGCAGCAGAAAGCGTTCTCCCTTGTGCGTGGCATTTCCACAAGCTCCAGTCCGGGGATCGCGTTCAGGACATTCCTGGGCTGGTAATACACACCATTGGTCCCGCGCCTTCGCTGCAGCGGGGGATTTGTCATACCCCACTCTATCCGTTCGCCTTCCCATGGTTCCCATGGTTCGCTGAGCCGGCTCAGGCTGCAGGAATCATGGTAGGTAAGGCGCATGTCTATCTCGTTCGATAGTTCGAGGGCTCCTTCCTGAAGCAATTCATCCAGATATTCCGTCAGGTGAACGACCCTGAATCCGAGGTCACTGGTCGACATGTTGAGCATCTTGGGGTAGTCGACCTTCCACATTCTGTATCCTTCAGCACAACTGGTCAGGAGCGTCTTGGCACCTGTTTGCCTGATTGCCTCGATATTGCGCTTCGCTATCTCTCGTGCTTCGTCTATCATCCCGACGGAATACAGGATATTGCCACAGCACTGTTCGTCGGGAGCGAGCATGAAAGGAGTCCCCGAGGCTTGCAGGATTCGTGCAGTTGCCTGAGCTATTTCAGGGTGAGTATAAGCTGCCGAGCATCCTACAAAGTAGAGCACATCGGCTTTTTCGGCAGGCTTTATGTCGCTGGTGATCCATTTCGTGCGGTTTGCGTGCGGAGATCCAAAGCGATTGTGTGTTGAAGCTATGTTTTGGGCCACCTTCTTATGTTCTGGCATTGGCCCTTTGCCGTCCTGGACTGCCTTTACCCTGAGCGCTTCAAGGGTGAGTTCCGGTTCAAGGTCGAGATTGCGCTTGCATGCCACGTCGCAGGCCCCACAGAGTGTGCATGCATAAATTATGCGCATCAGTTCGTCGGAGTAGTCCAGTCTGCCTTCTGTCAATGCAAGGGCTATCCTGAACTTGCCGTACATACCATATGAGTCAAACTGATATCTGGTAGCACTTGGGCATCGCGTGCTAAACTGCATGCCTGGCATGTAGGTATGGTCTACCCAGTAGCAGCCTTTACACTTTGTACATTTCGTCATATCGTAGACGAAATTGTCTATGTTCGTTACGTCTAGACTAACCTTTCCTTTGAGCATTTATTCCTCCTTAACTAGAAACACAGGTTGCCCGGATTCATGATGTTGTTGGGATCGAAGATATCCTTGAGTCTTTTCAGCGCTTCGGTGTAGTCACTTGCTCTCTGGTATACTAGCCTAGCAAGTTGCCCGTATGGCCTGGTGAAAAGGGCTCCTTCGTTCAGTAGAGCGGGCGCAGCATCATCATATAACGCGCAAACCCTTTCCACTTCCATCTCGTCATCCGGGTCATAGAAGAAATTAAATTCCACCTGGCATGCCCGGTTGTGCTCTATAGGTTGTACATAAACACCGAGATCCTGAATCGGATAACCGTGGGTGGCAGCGATTGCCTCTACCGTGGTAACAAATTCTTGAGCGTAAACGGGCTTGGTTATGAAGAACAGACTCTGGCAAGCTCCTTTGTACTGGTGCTTCCAGTACGGCAGTTCCTTGGGCCAGGGTTTGCGAAGAATGTTCAAGAGCTTTTTGCTTGCACTTGGGAATCCCGGCAGACTGTCCGTCAGGAAAAGGTTCACGGGTTTGGATTTTTGGATGTCGCGAAGGACCTCTTCTTCGTATTGCAGTTTCTCCTCGGGACGCCTCTTAAGTCCGCTTATCACCAGAACAAGGGTCCAGGGCGGCAATGTAGCCCGCAGCTTTTCGAAATTCTCGGTGGAATTGTCGGCGAGCAGGCTTGCCAGATCCACGTTATTGAGCAGGACGCATTCCTGCCCGATTCTGAGTCTCAGGATTTTGTACAGGAATGTCTGGAGTGGTTCAAGGTCGTTGGCAGTTGCAAAATATACTTTATTAATCGCCGTTGTGGGCTCGATTTTCAGATTTGCCCAGGTTACGACCCCCATCGTTCCTTGAGCACCTTGCAGGAACCTGTAGAAGTCCATGCCCGGACCGGATGGGTTTGTCCCTTTGGACGGGGAGTCCGGATATCCGTTTACGCTGGCTGACCCTGTTCTAAACAGCTCTCCGGTAGGCCATACTACCTCCATCCCCTGCAGCGGTTCACCGTAATCGTACACGGTGTTGGTAAGGACCTCCCTCTCGAGATGGTCCGTGACGACCGAACGCTGAGCATGTGGTGCGAGGGGCATGATTACCCTGAAGCCCTTGCCTTCCAACTCGTTGGAAAGCTGCTCCCATGTGGTTCCGACCTCGACTCGTACCTTCTTGTTCTTTTCGTCGATCTCCAGGATGCGATTCATGTCGCTTAGGTCCATTGCTATCCCGCCCTGCTTTGGGATAGTACAGCCGTTGAAGTGGACGCCCGAACTACAGGGTACTATCGGCAGATTATTCTCGTTCGCTATTCTGACCACTTCCTGTACAGCAGCGGCATCCTTTGGCTTTACTACCCAGTTGGGATGCCCGGGAGGAGTAAGACTATAGTCCGTTGCGTAGCTGCTCAGCACCTCCGCACTGTCCATGAAATTGTTGGTGCCGACAGCTTTTGCTAGCTCTTTCTGTACCTCCGTCATCTGATCACAGCTCCTTTCTTTAAGGTTTATTGGTTATTCGGGAGTTGTTCCTTTTCCCTTAGTGCTTTTACTATCTTCTCGGGTGTTACCGGTAATTCTTTAAACCACACGCCTGTGGCATCGTGTATAGCACTTACTACGGCCGGTGGTGCACTGACAATACTGCCTTCGGAGGCTTCCTTGGCACCAAATGGCCCGTCCGGATCGTTTGTCTCTATGTCTATCAGTTTTATTGCTGGTACGTCAGTTGAGTGGGGCATCTTGTAATCCAAAAAGGTGGGGTTCATTGTTTGCCCTTTATCCATTACGAAGTCTTCATATATAGCCTGTCCTAACCCCTGTATGGAACCTCCCTCGATCTGGCCCTCGGCTTGCAGCGGACTGAGCAATCGGCCTGAGTCCGAGGCAATGGTGAAATCGGTAACCCCTATCTTTCCAGTTTCCATGTCAACACCTACCCTAGCGGAGTGCGCGGTGAAGCTGTAGGAGGTTCCACCGTTGCCGATGCCATTGGTGAGGTCCAGAGGCTCTATTCCGTAGCTGGAGTATCCTTTTCCTAAGATAACGGCACCTGTACCTGAATAGCTTGCGATTCTGGCAAGCTTGCTGAATGGCATGGTCTGCTCGGGATTTGACCTGACGAAAGCACTCCCATCTTTGATCTCAACCTCGTCCGGTGCTACTTGCCATGTTTTGGCAGCGGCATCCATGAGTTGTGCTTTGGCCTCGCGAGCGGCTTTCTGGGTGGCCTGACCTGCGAGGATGGTGACACGGCTGCCGTAGGTGCCGGGGTCGACAGGGGTGTAGGCGGTGTCTACTCTTTTAATGTCGACCTGCTCCAGTTTCACTCCGAGCTCTTCCGCGGCTATCATGCACAGCACCGTGTCGGACCCCTGTCCGGCGTCGGTAGCACCGGTGATGAGGTTAATAGCCCCATCTTCGCAAACCCTGATTATAGCGGCACAGGACTGGTGCCCCATCTGCCTTGCGCCGCCGAGGTATGGGGCAGCGGAGAGTCCAACGCCCCATGACGTATTGCCGTCTTTCTTTTGCATTTGGGATTTGTTCCGCCAGAGCTGATCCTCGGTCACCTTTTGGATAGCATCTTTTACGCCGCATGTCTTCAGGGAAACCTTGTTGATTGTTTCGTAGATATCGCCTGGTTTGGGGTTGTCGATGGCGTTCCGCATTCTCATTTCGACAGGGTCGATTCCCAACTCTTCGGCTATCATCTCCATCTGTATTTCAGCGGCAAATCGTGTATGGGTAATGCCGTGCCCTCTCATTGCCGCTCCCAGCGGGTTGTTGGTAAAGACACGGTACGCATCATACTTGAAATTGGGGAGTTTGTAGGGGAGGGTAGTTGCAAATCCGCAGAGGTACATTGTGAGGGGGCCAATAGCGGTATAACCGCCGCCATCTGCGATCACCGTGTGTTGTATGCCAGTGAGGGTGCCATCCTTTTTAGCGCCCATTTTGCTGTATATGGTCACGGTATGTCGTCGCCGGCTGGTGGATAGCTCCTCCTCCATGGTCTCAACATATTTAACTGGCTTGCCGGTTTTCTTTGATAACATTACGGCACAGAAGTCGCCACCTAGAGAATCATTCTTTGTACCCCCAAAGCCTCCCCCGATGAATGGTTGTATGACCCGGACCCTGCTCAGTGGCAATTTAAAGCATGCTGCTAGATGCCGGTAATGGAAATAGGGACTTTGTTTGGAAGCCCAAACGGTGATATAACCTGTAGGATCATAATATGCAAGGGTAGCGGGTGGCTCCAGGTAGCCGTGGGTTGCCCTTGCGGTTCTGAATTTATCTTCGCGAACGATATAGGATTCGCTGAAAGCCTTCTCCACATCCCCGAAGTTCCAGTGATACTGAACGCTAATGTTATTATCCGCGTAGTCATGGATCTGGGGGGCATCATCATTCATGGCCTTTTCCATGTCGAAGACACCGGGCAGCTCCTCATATTCAACTTCAATGAGGTCGGCGGCTTCTTCAGCCGTATCCTCATCCACTGCTGCTACTCCTGCTACTGCTTCTGCCATGTATCGCACTTTTTCGGTGGCCAGAGGGGGCTCATCACGGGTTGCGGGCATCCAGCCCCATTTCCAGTTTCCAAAATCGGAGCCAGTGACCACTGCCTTGACCCCGGGCAATTTCTCCGCTCGACTCGTATCGATATTCAGAATCCGAGCATGTGAGTAAGGGCTGCGCACCAGCTTGCACCATAGCATGTCTGGTAGCGAGTAGTCAGCGGCGTATTTGGCCTCTCCTGTGACTTTCTGTTGAGCGTCAACGCGAGGCCGTGGCTTACCTATTATAGAGAACTCCGCCATCCTTAACTTCCACACCCCAAGTTCTTGGCGGCTGTCTTTATGGCCTCAATAATCTTAACATAGCCCGTACAACGACACAAGTTGCCTTCTATTGCTTTGCGTATTTCCTCTTCGCCGGGATTGGGATTGCTGTCGAGCAAGGATTTCGTTGAAATAATCATTCCAGGAGTACAGAATCCGCACTGCAACCCGCCATGGTCGATAAAGGCCTGCTGGATGGGGTGTAGCGTGTCTCCGTCGGAGAGGCCCTCGATGGTGGTGATCTGCTTTCCTTCTGCCTCTGCAGCGAGTATCAAACAGGAGTTAACCGTTCTCCCGTCCATGAGGACTGTACATGCTCCACACTCGCCCAGCCCGCATCCTTCCTTGGTGCCGGTCAATCCCAGGTCACGCCTGATAACGTCGAGCAGGGTCTCCCAGTCGTTGACAGTGAGTTCATAGGGTGTACCGTTAACCGTCAGTCTTACTGTTTTCATATGGCTGTCCTTGTTGTTTCATCAGGACTTATGATATCGTGGATTGCTCGCCTGGTCAGGACTTTCACCATCTCGCGCCTGTATTCCGCTGATGCCCTGTGGTCGTCAATTGGACATGACTCCTCGGAGGCGATTCTAGCAGCATCTTCTATTGCCTTACTGCCCAGGTTAATTCCTTTGAGGGCTTCCTCTGCGCGCTTTGCCCTCATCGGGGTTGGGGCCACTGCTCCCAGGGCGATCCGTATGTCTTTGCATACTCCTTTTTCGGCGACAAGCACTACCGCAACACCGACGATGGCGAGATCCATCGATTTTCTGGGCGTAAGTTTCAGATATCGTCCTTTCGCGTTTTGAGGAAGGGGTGGAATGCGTATCTCTTGTACGAGCTCATCATCTCCGAGAACCGTCTCGTATGGGCCGGCAAAGAAGTCGTCGATGTTGACGGTTCGCTCTCCGCCTGTCCTGGCGATTTTCAGCTCCGCTTGCATTGTCAGAAGGGCGGGGGCTGTGTCGGCCGATGGTACGGCATTACAGATATTGCCGACGACGGTGCCTCGATTTCGCACCTGGACAGAACCTATACTGGAAGCGGCTTCGGAAAGGATGCTGAATTTATCCTTAACTACTGGAGATTCTGCCACGTCATGGATAGTGGCCAGGGGTCCAAGGTTCAGTCCGGAGTCTTTATCGTGCCGGATATGATTCAGGCCCTCTATTCTTTTCAGGTCCAGAACGCACGCGGGGTTCTGAATTTCCCTTCTTTTGAGCTTGGGAACAAGGTCGGTGCCACCAGCCATCATCTTTATTTCTCCATGTTGTGAGGATGAAAGCATGGTCAGCGCCTCGTCAAGACTTTCAGGGGCGGCATATTCAACCTTTGGTACTTTCCGATGGAATACAGGCACCTGTCTCCTTTCCAGTCCGTGGACTTGCCAGGGAAGCCTGTAGAATTCTAACCAAGTAAGAGATTGATGTCAAGGTCGTCTGGGGGTATGTGGCTTAAACTGTAAAAAATACTGGCTGCCGGGCCAGGATTCGAACCTGGGCCAACGGCTCCAAAGGCCGTCGTGCTACCGCTACACTACCCGGCAAGGGATTTACTACATGCCGAAGGTCGGATTCGAACCGACACGGGTAGTTGAACTCCCAGCGGATTTTGAGTCCGCCGCGTCTACCATTCCGCCACTCCGGCTCACTGGAGCGGAAGACGGGATTTGAACCCGCGCCCTCCTCCTTGGCAAGGAGGCGTTCTTCCGCTGAACTACTTCCGCTCACCTGCAATAATTATCGCGGTTTGCAAACCGCTCCTACAATGAGACCACAACTCAAAGAACTTCCTTGGTGCCGAGGGGCGGATTTGAACCACCGACACGCGGATTTTCAGTCCACTGCTCTACCCCTGAGCTACCTCGGCACATCTAGCATTGTACCTCTACAGCCCTTTTCAGTCAATACTTAATGAGGATGAATAAGTTGCCAGACGGCTAAGAGCCTTGATCGCTCTATCCGGGCTGTCGAACACCCTCGTTTTACCTGTGCCCTCAAGTTCGCTTTTGCTTTCTGCGGCAAAGGGCCCATACAAATGGAACACCAGTGGTTTATCAGGGTGCGATCTGGCGAGCCGCTTTACCATCGGCTTGAGGCTTCTCACTTCTCCGGGCGTGAAAAGCTCCGATATCACGCACAGCACTGCGTCTATGCGGGGGTCGTTAAGCAATACATCGGTCATGGTTTCCTCAACCTCCGGCATGGAGGCCTTCCTCTCAACCATTATCGCCGGCCAGATGTCCACTGGATTGGCGAGTTCCTGCCATGCAGGACAGAGCGGAGCGAGCTGATCCACCGTTGATTGAGAGAGTTCGGGCACTTCCAATCCATACCTCTGGCAAGCGTCCACACACATAATACCGGCTGCACCGGAGTATGTAACGATGCCGAGCCCCTTGCCTCTCATTGGTGGCAGCGAGGCAAATGACTTCACAGTCTCGGCGAGGTCCTCCACATCTTCAACCCTGATTATCCCCGATTGCCTTAGTCCGGCATCCCAGATTTCGTCGCTTCCCGCAAGTGCGCCGCTGTGCGACTGCACGGACCGTGCAGCCTCCTTGCTCCTTCCCGTCTTCAGCGCCACAACCGGTTTCTTGCGGCTTGTAGCGGTGGCAGCTTCCAGGAGCTTTTGCCCGGCATTCGTTCCTTCAATGTGTAAGGCTATTACCCTTATATCCTTGTCTTCTTCGAAGTAATGGATGGCCTCAGAGAAGTCAATATCGCACCCATTGCCCAGGTCGATGACCTTGCCGGCGGACTTTAGTGATGGATATCCGACGACGAAAAAGCCTGTTTGGCAGATGACCCCGATGGGATTTCTCTCCATGGAGAGCCTGACAAAGGACGAGCTGAAGTTGGAGAAGGCATTGGCCGTTCCCAGGCTGTTCGGGCCCATTATCCTTATCCCTGTTCTTTCGATTATCTCATCCAGATGGTGCTGTAGCTTTTTCCCTTCCTCGTCGCCGGCATCTGCGAAGCCCTGGGTGGCTATGACTACAGAATCAACTCCGCTTTCGGCACATTCCTCCACAATCCCAGGTATCACCTGGCGGGGCAGGTTTATAATGGCCAGGTCACATTTCTCGGGGACTTCCTTGATAGTGGAATAACACTTTATGCCCATAATTTTGGAGGCGTTGGGGTTTATTGGATATAATTTGCCATGGTAGCCGTAACCAACCAGGTGCTGCAGAATATTCAAGGAACCTTTGCCGGTAGTTTTTGATGAGACGCCGAAAATGGCCACCGATTTGGGCTCCATGAATTTCTTTATCTGTTTCACTGTGTTCATGTTATTAAAACCTTCCTGGTCAAATTCCCGAAATTAAGCATAGAGAGCCAGTATAACGTTGTCAACCTCCTACAAAGCGTGATACCATCGATATATCGAGTGAGGAGGCTGAAGTTAATGCTACATTCTAAAAAAGTTATCCTGTCTCTGTTAATCGTTTCTCTTCTTGTCCTGCCGCTTGCCTGTGCTATCAGCTTTGGCGGTTCTCAGAGATCTGCCTCAGGGGAAGGGATTGATCTGGTCAAAGAAGTTTGGCAGATTATCCAGGAGGATCATGTGAATGGTGATTCCCTGGATAGCGAACAACTGGCGGAGGGCGCTATTGAGGGGCTTATTAAGGAGTTGGATGACCCCTATACCTCATATCTATCGCCGGATGAATATAAACTGTCAGAGCTCTCCCTGGAAGGGAAGTTCAGCGGTATTGGGGCCACTATCACGATAAAGGATGACCAGTTGACTGTTGTTGCCCCTTTCGAAGGCTCGCCCGCTGAAGAGGCTGGCATAAGGCCTGGGGACAAGATACTGGAGGTCAACGGTGAGAGCACTGAAGGTATGGGGGTGCACGAGGCTGCGCTAACGATTAGAGGGGAAAGAGGGACCAAGGTAGTCCTGACAGTGCTTCATCCTGATGCGGAGGAGCCTGTGGAGCTGGAGATAACGCGGGACGAGATCGAGGTCCCGAGCGTGAGGACAGATATGGTCGAGGAAGACATCGCTCATATCTGGTTGACAGGATTTACATCGCGGACGAAGGGGGAACTAAAGTCTGCTCTGGAAGACCTCAGCCCTGACGTTAAGGGCATAGTGCTGGACTTGCGTGACAATCCTGGTGGGATGCTTGATGCTGCGATAGATGTCGCCAGCCAGTTCTTGGAAGAAGGGATCGTTCTATACGCGATGGACAATGAAGGGACACGCGCGGAGTGGGAGGTTAAGGAAGGCGGGTTAGCGACGGATATCCCGCTGGCTGTGCTGGTCAATGGAAATAGCGCAAGCGCGAGTGAAGTGGTAGCTGGCGCTTTTCAAGACCATGAGAGAGGCCCCATAATTGGCGTGAAGACATTCGGGAAAGGGAGTATGAATCATGTCTATGAACTAAGTAATGGCGGGGCTTTGTATGTTACATATGCCAACTGGTTTACTCCTGATGGACGTCAGATAGAGGGAAAAGGTGTTGAGCCTGGTATCAGGGTGGAAATGCCCGAGGAGGATGTAGAAAATGACCGCGACCCGCAGCTGGAGCGGGCGATTGAGTATCTCAAGCAGAAGGCTGAGCAGCCGACCGCTCCATAGTTTGCCAACGGCGCTTATAAGTGGTATCATTTTGTGAAAGGAGTAGTTGATGGAACTAAGTTTTCTACGAGATTTAGTAATAGTCATCTTCGGCATTCTCGGGATAGTGGCTACGTTGATGACCATCGTTCTTCTGGCTATTCTCTACCGGAAGGTAACGCCGATATTGGACTATGTAAAGGAAACGGCCAGCAACCTGCGCGATGCGTCATCGACAGTTTATAAGAGTGTGATCGAGCCAATTTCCAGGATTCAGGATTTCATCGCGGGAATACGTAGTGTGATGGATGCCATATCTTCCATAACTAGGAAAAGGGGCGAGAAAACATGAGTAACGATAACAAAGGTTCAGGATTTCTAGCCGGGTTTTTCTTCGGTGGCATTTTCGGGGCCGTACTTGGCTTCATTCTCTCTCAAAAAACAGGGCAGGAGGCCCTCAGGTCCAGATTGAAGGATCTGATGGCTCAGGGCAGGGAGGCTGTCCGGGAAGCCATTGAAGAAGGCCGGGAAGCGGCCAGCAGGCGGGAGTCTGAGATCGAAGAAGATACGGAAGAGCGGGAATAGGCATTGGGTTTTCCCCTTTAGCCCTTTCGTGGACACCCTGTAAGTGCCACTCTATTGTTTTGTTAATAGGGATTTAATACTCTCTCCGTTTTCCGGCCCGGAGACCGCTATAATGTCGTCTCCTTCTTGAATGACGGTATCATTGGTGGGCATCTGGGGGCCGGCGGTTTTACTGATTACCAGCACGATGAAGGCGTTACCGGGCAAGCGTATATCCTTTATTTTTTTACCGCGAATCTTTGCTCCGGGCTCCACTGTTGACTGCACGAGTTCGCTACCCGTGCCCTTGATCTTGAGCAGGGGAACTACTGGCCGAGAGGGTAGTTCCTGCTCTATATGGGTCAGGATAAGGTCTGTACTGGATACTGTGGCATCGATCCCCAGTTTCTCAAACAGAATGCTGTTTCTGGGATTCTTGATCCGGGCTATAGTGTGAGGGACCTTAAATCTGTGCTTTGCTACCTGGCATGATACCATGTTGTCCTCGTCATCGCCGGTTACAGCGATGAACATATCAGCCCTTCCCGTGCCTATTTCTCCCAGGGTTCTGGCCTCGCACCCATCACCGGACACAACTATGTCTCCCAGCTCTTCGGATATGAAATCACTTCGCCTCTGCCCCCGCTCGAGGACCAGCACTTCATGCCCCTGGCTTACCAGTATTCTCGATAGATAGTAACCTACTTCACCGCCCCCGACGACAATGATATACACGTTTACCCTCCGATGATTTCTCGTAGTCGATTGGCCCCTATTGTAGTGGGGCTCATGGTTTCGAGTCCCAGGCTCTTATACATCTCTTCCCTGATAGGATCATAGATGCGGCAAATTGTCCGGCGTACATTGAAGATATGCTTGGCCATCTGAGCAGCCATAATGTTGCGATTATCCCCTTGTGTTAAGCTGAGGAATATATCTGCTTCCTCTATGCCGGCCTTCCTCAATGTATCCTCATCAATCCCGCTGCCCAACAAGGGCTCTCCGCCGAAGTCAGGCGGTAGCCTTCTGAAACTGGAGGAATCTATATCCAGAATAGTGACCTTGTGCCCTTCGGAGTTCATCATCCCCGCCAGAAGGGCGCCAACGCGGCCGCAACCCATTATAATCACATTCATAGCTGTCCTTTCCTGACTTTAACGGATATAATGCCTTAGCGTTTTGCCTCAGCCTTTGTCTGGGCCGGTTCCCGTAGTACCATGACACGGCAAGGGGAGTGCTTGAGCACATATGGAATTACCTCGCCCAGGCTGAATTCCCCGAATTGAGTCTTGTAATTAAGGCCGATCATAAGTAAATCAATACCGCGCTCCATTGCCTCATTTACAAGGGCAGGCCCCACCGTACGAGCTTGAAGGAGGTCCGTATCCACTTCGTAGTCGATGTCCTCTGCATGTCGCTCCGCTGCATCGAGCGATTCCTCTCCTTTATCGATCTCCGGTTTGACTTCTGCATCCAGGGGCAATGTGCGCTCCATCCGGATAACGTATGTGACATATATCTTCCCTTTGCTCGGCCTGGCCAGATTGCAGGCGAGTTGAACGATGTCTTTATCCACGTCAGTGCCGTTTATCGCGACAAGTATCTTCTTGAACTGCATAAACAATGAATCCCTTCTTATTACAATCAGCGCCTATTGTAACCCTGCTTGTCAAGGCCTGCAATAGGATATCACCTGAGGAATCTTTTGACAAGAGGGGGTACTAGTATAGGCAGCCGTACGGGGAATTTATCGAGGGGAACATGGTAATTCCTGATTACCTAAGTCATGAAGCCATGGCTGTGGGCTTAGGAACTTGTCTGATTTGACTCATCCGCATTGACTTTGGTGATGGCTTCCTTTAGCTTCTTCAAGAACTCAGCAAGCTCGTCGGTATCCATGGAGGCCATCTCGGGCGTAAGGGCCAGGATCAAAGGGAATCCGTTGAGGGAACCTACTTGACTTAAAGCGCCTGTTCCGTTTTCGTATCCGGCATTGTGCTTGCCATTACCAGATGTTCTGCCTGACTGGCTGGAGGCTCTCTTCCCGTTGAATCCGAGGTCTATTTCAGCCAGGCGACAGAGATGTATGAAGAATCGAGTGGTCTTGGTCGCCATTTCGGTACCCATGCCCTCTTTGGCAACGAAGTAGTTGTAGATATCCTCCTGTGAACATCCGTTGCCTTCCAGATAGTTAAACAGGCTTGCATAGGCCTCACGGACAAGGCTCTGGAGGTTTGATGTAAACGTAGCTCCTTTTGTCTTCAAGAGACGGCTTTTCTCCGTGGGACGCCCTTCCTCGTTGATGATCCCGAGGAACCTCAGCGCACCTACTACCTTGTATTCGTTTCCCGGGGCTATCTTGTTCATCCGGAGAAAATTGCCATCGACCTTTGCCGGGGTGCTCTTACGCATAAGCTGCAGCGCTTGCAGCATTCCTGATGTAGGACCATATGGGAAAGTGACGCTGTGTTGACTGGGATCAAATCTTACCATTTCTCATTCCGATAAATAAGGACTATTGAGGTCGGCTTATAAAAAGAATACCACTGATTTTAGCACTGTCAAGAGTTCGGAGGCCTTGATCTGTGCCGGACTGATGCATGGAAGCTGTCGCAAATCTGTGGGATTTCCATTTCGTCGGGTTTCCGTGTTCAATGTAGCGAGTGTGATGTGTCCTTTTATTATTGGCTTTACGGACTGCTTATGGAAGTGGGGATTCGGCGCTGGCGACCTGCCGCGGACTTATGAACTGTGGGATCCTTGGGGGTATAGGTTTGATTTGGATTTATCTTCAGTTTGTCTTTGGTTGATCCCTTGAGTGCTAACTTTTACGCAAGATGGCGCAGTGCCCGAATGCCGGAGGTGGGCAAGTTTCGTATGCTTCTTGCCAGGCAGATTCGGAAAATGTTGACTGTTTTTCTTGTTTCGGCATATAGATTGTTACATTTTCCGTAATACGGTAATATAAAAGAGGAACGTAAAAAGATACTATGAAGGGGGCCCAGGTTAAGATATCCTGTTGGTGAACAAAAAACAAAAGGAGGAGGTAGCTATGGGAATACTGAGAGGACTGATGGGCCATGCGACTGAAGTTGACGTATCAAAGGTTAGAGAGGAATTCGCCCCAATGCTTATCGAGGGGGAGGAGATCGCAACAGCCTACAAGCTGGTTCGCGACATGTTTGTGTTTACGAATTTACGCCTGATCCTTGTCGACAAGCAGGGGGTAACTGGAAAGAAAACGGCATATCAAACGATCCCTTATTCGAGCATCGTCCGCTTTGCTAAGGAAAGCGCTGGCTTATTCGACCTCGATGCAGAACTGAAGATATGGATCAGGGACCAGGCTGAACCCATCGTGAAGGAGTTTAAGAAAGACCAGAGCATCAACGATATCTATCAGATTCTTGGGCAAGCGATCCTATCCCAACAGTTGCCAACAGCGGCTGAAAGCGATTGATACTTGCTCGGGTTTTCAACACGTTAGGTCGGGCGTTGGCCTTGAGTACGTGAGTTATAGGGCGGCATTTTATGTGCCGCCCTAACGCTTACGCATTTACTCTTCTTGGCAGACAGAGTCGAAATATTGACGCTTTTCCCTGTTTTGGCATATAATTGGTACACTGTTTTAAGAAGATGCATTGCTGGCTATTCCACTCAAATTAGCCGTTTTGACACGGGGGTTCAATATGGGACAGATCATTCCAAAACGGACGAATCGATTCTACGACACTACACGATTTGGATACCCCCAGATTCGTGTATATCACAGAGCAGCGCATGGAAAACAGTCCCCTCGATACCTTCTTAAGTGCGGGGATTGTGAGCAGAGGCTTGAAATCTACTATGGGGAAGATGGACTGGAGATTGGAGGGGTTCATGGAAGCATAGAGGATTGGAGAGAAATCCTTCTGCCCCTGCTCATGATTGAGGACAAGAACGGCAAAATGTTCAAATATGAAGAGGCGCGGCAAGTGGGAAGGGTTTTGCCACGGATAGACTGATGGAGAAAGACCAGCTGCTTGAGATGGCCATGAACCGGGAACTGATCCCCGGTATTTACAATTACTGCGACCGCTGGTGTGAACGCTGCTCATTCACGTCACGCTGCCTGCAGTTTCAGATGCAGGAGAACGAGGACCAGTCTTCCGGTTCGCCGGTACGCGGCGAAGATAAGGTTCAGTTCTGGGAGAGGGTAGAGGAGATGCTTTCTCTGGCAATGGAGTTGATTCGGGACTTTGCTGACCGCGAGGGGATCGACTTGAATGTTCTGGCCGCCCAGGCAGAGATGGCAGAGCAGGAGGAAAGCCGTGAAGCGGCCTGCAACCACTAATGCGCTCAGGCGGCCCTTGCTTATTCGGAAAAGGTCGACCGATGGTTCAGGTCGGCTGAGGAGTTTTGGAAGACCAAGGAAGAGGAGTTGCTATCTTTGGCGCGACTCTCGTTGTCGGGGCGTGACCCCGAACAAGAAGCCAGAGAGATCAACGATGCTGGTGAAGTTGTACGATGGTATCAAAACTTCATCTATGCGAAAATCATGAGGGCGCTTGAGGGAAAGTTGCAGGAACCATCTCTGGATCTTCAGGGAATGCCGGCTGATTCCGATGGTTCGGCCAAGATCGCCCTCATCGCAATTGACCATTCTACGGCGGCATGGGCGAATCTGCTCGGTCATTTCCCGGAGAAGCAAGATGATACGCTCGAACTGCTTGTGCATCTCCATCGGCTGCGGCGTGCCTTTGAGGCAGTCTTTCCTGATGCCCGTGCTTTCATACGCCCCGGGTTTGATGAGGGAGAGATACGGATAGACGAGTCCATTGAGTCGGAGAGGTAACCTGCTACGCCCCTGCCGATCGCTTATCTCGAATTTGGTGTAGCCCGCAAACCCCATCTATCTATCACAACTAAATTTGAAAAACGTTGACGATTTTCCCCGTTTTGGCATATAATTGGTATACTTTATTATGCTTATATTGTGGTGATATAGTAAAACAAAGGGGGATGTTAGTGATTTGTTTTGCCCTATTATACCAGGAGAAGGATTAGGGACGTGGAGAAATTAGAATTGGACGATCTTTCTCAATACTTGCCTTCAAGTCTCAGGGGTATTACTGATCCCCAAAAACAAATACCGAGCATCGCGCGGGACCAAAAAGCGATCGCTGAAATCCAGAATGCAATTCTAACAATCCCTACTAAGCATACAGTAATTGAAGGAGATGCTCGTGCCTGCAAGGTTATCCCGGATAACAGTGTTCATCTCGTCCTTACATCCCCGCCATACTGGACTCTAAAAGAGTATAGACAACACGATAACCAGCTTGGCTTCATAGAGGACTATAATGAATTCCTTGCCGAACTCGATAAAGTATGGGCGATCTGTTATCGAGCGTTAGGTCCGGGTGGAAGATTGGTATGTGTTGTTGGGGATGTGTGCATTTCTCGTCGTAAGAATCAGGGCATCCATAATGTGATACCTCTGCATGCTTCTATCCAGGAACACTGCCGCAAGCTGGGTTTCGCCAATCTTGCACCAATTATTTGGCAAAAGATAGCTAATGCAAGCTACGAGGTTGATAACGGAACCTCATTTCTTGGCAAGCCCTATGAACCGAACGGTGTCATTAAAAACGACGTTGAGTATATCCTAATGGAAAGGAAACCCGGGGGATACAGAAAACCGTCTCTTCAAAGTCGAATCTTGAGCGTCATATCCGAGGCGAACCACAGGAAATGGTTTCAGCAGATATGGACTGGTCTGGCTGGTGCTTCAACAAAGAGCCATCCTGCTCCGTATCCGCAAGAGCTTGCAGATCGGCTTGTGCGCATGTTCAGCTTCGTAGGTGATACTGTGCTGGATCCATTTATGGGCACTGGGACGACCAATGTTGCAGCATCCCGATGGGGACGGAATAGTATTGGTATCGAGGTTGATCCGTATTATTACAATATTGCAAGAACACGTTTAAGCCAGGAATCACAGACCATGTTTTCTACGCCGTCTATTCAATGTGTGAACCTAGAAAATGAATATGAGGAATCTTCAAAAGCGACTCTCGCAGGCTGTGAAGCATTTCTGGGAGACCAGGGAGCTTCAGACCGATAAGCAAGGCACCGTAACTGGCAGGAAAGACTATGGTAGTCGAAGCGCAGTTACGGGTGGTGCACAACTTGATGGTTTTGCATCACTTGTCCATGATCTGCTCACGGAAAGTGGAATACCTCATCCGAATGTTTACAAGAAGAGAGGTGCTACCATATTACCAGGCTATTTTCGTGGCACCAAACAATGGGACCTGGTTGTCGTCTCAGATGGGATTCTGGTGGCTTCTATAGAGTTCAAATCACATATTGGCTCCTTCGGAAACAATGTTAACAATAGGATGGAGGAAGCAGTGGGTAGTGCCACTGACTGACCTTCCCCCCATAAACTAAACCACTTGGAATGAGAGGACCCTGAAGGTAGGATAAGATAAGGAAGGAGGATCCTTTCATGAAGCGAAGGCGGTA
>JBKGZM010000021.1:0-30713 GCA_046545575.1 Dehalococcoidia bacterium | reverse complement strand
ATTATATTCAATATGTTGTGCCTGACTGCTCCTTTTGTCCCGAGTTCTGAAGTTAGCCGCCTTTTGGTGATGTGCGAGCGGCGAGTACTGATGGTGCTGCCGGACGATATCTCTCGTGTCGAGGTAAACGTATTTCTCAGTCGTGGTGATGCTGGCGTGCCCCATGATCTCCTGGAGTGAGCGTAGATCCCCGCCGTTTAGCACGTAGCATCGCCCGAAGGCATGACGGAGCCGGTGCCCACCGCGCTTTGGCCCGATGACGCCGATCGTCTCCATGTGGCTGGATATGATGCGGTACACACCATCACGATTGAGGCCCGGGAATACCCGGTCTGAGTCGCTTTGAGCAGAGGTTGCCAGGAGAAGATCCCTCGTCTGGTCGCTGATGGGGACCTTCCGCTCCCCGGTTTTCCCCCGCACTAGGGCTGTTTGGGCCTTGATGTCCTGTTTGCGGAGGCTTGCGGCCTCGGTGCTCCGGATGCCGGTATCTATGAGGAGTGAGATCAAGGCCTTTGCCTTTAGGTCTGCGGCTGAGGAAACAAGCTGTAGTATGGCGTTCGTGTCAAGGGTTGCCATGGTCTTTTTAGGGAGTCGCGGTGCGCACACCTTGGCCATGGCATTCGTCACCCCGTGGCGATCAGAGAGCCAGTTGTAGAAGGCCCTCAGGGTCCGGTAATACGCGTGTTTGGTCTCTGGGCAGCCGTTGATGGAGCCAAGAAAGGCTTCTATTGGAGCGGGATCCAGGGGCAACTCTGGGGAGGGCTGGGCAAACGCCGCCAGCTTACTCCGGTACCAGTCGATGGTAACCGGGCTAAGGTTGGCGGCTCTGCGGGATTGAAGGAATTCGTGGATCAGGTCTTGGGTCTTCATGGTGCTACCTCCTTGTATTTGTAGAGTAGCACCATAGACCCGGCGGCTAACGGGGGGTCAATATGACCAGATAGACCTTTTAGGGCTCTTCCAAAGGGGGACTTTAGTAGTGGGGAATGGGGAAGGCGGGACTCGAACCCGCACGGGTCGCCCCCGCATGATCCTAAGTCATGCTCGTCTGCCGATTCCGACACTTCCCCGCATCTTAGAATGGTATCATAAAATAGAGACAAAGGCCATAATTACTGGTAAACTTGCTCGATTCCCGAAAGGCAGTCTCGCCATCCATTACTCTAGCATGTTGCGGAGCCCTCCTCAAGCTTGTCTACAACGGCTATTGCCAGCTGGCTAACAGGGCAAGAGTGTCCCTCAGGTAAGTAGAGAGCCTTGCCTACTTGAACTCCCGATGCAGTGGGCTTAGAATAGCTTTACAAAGTCCAGCGATAGAGGGGGGGGGCATGCGTCGCCTATTTAGCCATCCATTTGATGAAGGAAGGAGTGTGAAAATACGAATATTTTTAGCGTTGATCATCATCTCCGTCAGCGCGCTTACCTCATGCTGGTTTGAATCCGGTGCCAAGCGTGTCGAGTATGTTAATGAAGAGTTTGGATACCGCATTTCTTACCCCAGTGGTTGGTCTTTTGACGAACTCGCACCCGAAACGGCACTTGATAGAGTAGATGTAAGCCCTGCAGACAGCGACTATAAACGTATTCAAATCGCTGTATTTCCGAAATCTCGATTTGTCGCTATGAGCAGCCAGGCCATTGTATACGCTCTCCACGGGTATGAATGTGGGAAGCCCACGGCACTCTCGAGCAAGCCGGATGTGGGTAAATGGGACTGGAAAATCACATTCGAGGTAACATGCGAAGACGAGGGGTTAAGTGGAGTCGCGGCTTTTGAGGAGTCAGGGAACGCTACATACGCAATTACTATGGTACATCAGGCAGATGACGAGTGGCCTGAAGGCGAGGCAGTAATAGATTCCTTTGAGATTGTCCCCTGAGATAGGGTAGGTGGTTTAGCGGTCTAGCGGGCTTGGCGGTTTAGTGGCTTAGCGGCTCGTTCATCAACCTTATTTGACAAGGGAACGAGCAAGATGTATCATTTAGGCAATCTTTATATGTCCACCTGTTTCACTATATCGAAGTAGTATTAACTTTCCATAGATACTGAGTTAGGGTACAATGACAAGTAAAGGATATCCCTTGAGTCAACCGTGATAGAGAAAGGGACAGTGATGCGGATATTACTGGTAGAGGATAACACTGGCCAGCGTAGGCTGATCTCCAATGCCCTGACCAGCTACGATCCGGAGTGGCAGGCAGAGGAACTGGAGTCCGGTGAAGAGGCGTTACAGCACTTGAGCGATGGTGAGGAGTATGATGTGGTGCTCCTGGATTATAACCTTCCTGGGAAGAATGGATTGGAAATTCTGGGGGAGATTCGCAAGAGCGAGACAGCGCCTCCGGTGGTGATGGTGACGGGTCAAGGCGACGAGCAAATAGCGGTGGAGGCAATGAAAGCGGGGGCGCACGATTATTTGCCCAAAAGCGGGGACTACCTGGAGCGATTGCCTTTGAGCGTACACCGGGCCGCTAAAGCCCATCAGCTCGTTTTAGAGCGTAGGCGAATTGAGAGATCGCTGAGGGAAAGCGAGGAATTTGCTTCCAGTCTGCTAAATAACTCCCCGAATCCCATCATAGTTGTTAATCCTGACACGTCGGTGAGATTTGTGAATCCTGCGTTTGAGGAACTCACCGGTTTTTTCACCTCGGAGGTGGTCGGAAGGTGGCCTCCCTTACCGTGGTGGCCGGAGGAATTTCAGGACGAGGTCGACCAGCGTTTCAGGGAGGTGTTCCGTGGTGGTGGGTACAGGGTTGAAGAGCTTTTCCAGAAGAAGAATGGGGAGCGGTTCTGGGTTGAGATCAACTCTACCCCCGTGCGGCGTGATGGGCAGTTGAAGTATTTCATTGCAACCTGGATGGATATCACCGAGCGCAAGAGAGCGGAAGAGGCGCTGCGGCAATCGGAGGAGAAATACAGAACCCTTACAGAAAGCTCCCTCACTGGCGTTTTCATCATCCAGGATGAGAAGTTTGTGTTCGTGAACCGAAGATTCGCTGAGATGCATGGGTATGAGCGCGATGAAGTGATAGGGATGGATGATGTCAAACTTGTCCACCCTGACGACAGAGAGACGGTGCAGCAGAGGGTGTCTCGAAAGATAAAAGGGGAGGCCCGTTCAGACCACTATCAGATGCGGGGATGGAGAAAGGACGGGAGTTCTTTCTGGCTTGAGATGACATCAGCAGCTATCGAATATAATGGGAGACCGGCCGTGATGGGGCATGGGGTTAACATCACGGAGCAAAAGCAAGCTCAGGATAGGATCAGGGCATCTCTTGAGGAGAAGGAAACGCTTCTGAGGGAGATCCACCACAGGGTCAAGAACAACCTTCAGATTGTCTCCAGTCTTCTCAGGCGTCAGGGGCGACAGATTCAGGACGAGACGTTGAAGGAGTTGCTCAAGGAAAGCGAAAACCGCGTGCTTTCGATGTCCCTCATCCATGAGAAGCTCTATCGCTCTGAGAATATGGCTGCCATCAACTTCAAGGAGTTCATAAGGAGCCTGTCACATAGCCTTATCAGGTCATACGGCATTAGCAATGTCTCGCTCAAGTCCGATATAGAGGATGTTCATCTTCCTATTGACACCGCCATACCCTGTGGGCTGATAGTCAACGAACTTGTCTCCAACTCATTGAAATATGCCTTCCCCGAGGGAAAAAGTGGGGAGATCGAGATCGGCCTTCATCAAATCGGTGAAGGTGAGGTTGAGCTTATGGTACGAGACAATGGAGCTGGCATGTCCGGGGATATCGATATCAGGAACACGGACTCGCTGGGCATGGATCTGGTCACCCTTCTCGGAGAGAAACAGCTTGGCGGAAAGGTAGAACTTGACAGGAGTCAGGGGACGGAGTTTCGCATCCGGTTTCAATATTAGGCGCTTAGCGCCTAATCATCGACAAAATGTTATCGATACGGAATGTAGAATTTTAAATTTGACTGCCCGCCTATGGCGGGCAACCTCTCCCCAGACTTCGCTGGGGAGAGGCGTAGTAAGTTAAGGAGCGTAGAATGGCAGAAAGACGAATCCTGGTCGTAGAAGACGAATCAGTCATTGCCAGCGAGATACAGGGTACTCTGCGGGAACTGGGGTATACAGTGGTGGCTGTGGTGGATTCGGGGGAAGAGGCTGTCGAGAAGGCGGGCGAGCATCATCCGGACCTGGTTGTCATGGATATCCTGTTGAAGGGGGAGATGGACGGCATCCAGGCCGCAGAGCAAATACGATCGCAACATAATATCCCCGTTGTATACCTTACTGCGTATACCGATGAGAACACCATGCAACGGGCGAAAATAAGCGAGCCCTACGGATACATTGTGAAGCCGTTTGAAGATAGGGAACTTCACAGCAGTATAGAGATGGCGCTTTACAAGCATGAGTCGGAAGAGGAGGAGAATCGCCTGTATCGTGAGCTGGAACAAAAACACGAGGAACTGCAGCAAAAGAACGATGAGTTGGAGAAGCGGGTGAAGGAGCTCAGCGCGTTGAATAGCCTTTTCCAGCAGCACCTAAATCAACGCTTCGCGGTAGTGGAGGCATACAAGGAAGTGATTGAGGTGTTGAGCAGGGTGACTCAAGAGATGGAGAATATCCGCGATTGGGCTATGTCGCAGCCTTTGCCAGATCTCAAAGATGTTGCTGATACTGGAGAGAAAGGAAGTGGTACGGAGAAGTCTGAGTAGCACGGAGGTCGGCGTTGGCTGATTGATGATTTGATTAAGGCTAAGGAAATTATCCTGAAAACGTATTTTTGATTTATACCTGATCGCCAGCTATAATAGGTGCGGAGAGTCAAGCTATCTCAGGAAGTTAAACATAACCCCTTTTATCCCCCTGATCCTTCGACTTCGCTCAGGACAGGTCTTAAGGGGGAGAGTAGCGGAGAACTAAACTATTACGGCGGAGCTTGGTTCGGAGGCATTGATATGAGTGCAGCTGATCCCGCCAAAGCGGGCACTGAACAAAGAGACTTCAGCGTGCTGGAGGCCATAGGCAATACGCCTCTCGTAAAGGTCGATAATGTCTATGCTAAGCTTGAGAGCGTTAATCCCAGTGGAAGCATAAAAGATCGAGCTGCTTTGGAGATGATCGAGGCGGCGGAGTGGGAGGGCAAGCTAAAGAAGGGCTACACCATTGTTGAGGCGAGCAGCGGAAATACAGGCATATCCCTGGCTATGGTGGGTGCAGCCAAGGGCTATAGAACGATAATCGTCCTCCCTGAGAATATGAGCACCGAGAGAAAGCAGATGATGCACGCATTTGGTGCCGAGCTTGTGATGACCTCTCCGAGCGGGAGCCTTGCTGAGGCTATAGAGAAGGCCGAGGAGATAGCCAAGCAGCCTAACACTTTTATGCCACAGCAGTTCAGCAACCTCCAGAACGTAAAGGCCCAGGAGAAGACGGGTCGGGAGATCGCGGAGGAGATCGGGGCAGTGGATGCAGTGGTGATGGGTGTGGGGACAGGGGGCACGCTTGTCGGGATATCGAATGTTATGAGAGAGCTTAATCCCAATGTGAGGGTCATTGCTGTTGAGCCGGAAGAGGCGGCTGTGATGTTCGGCGGGAGCGATGTGAGAATCAGTGAACATAAGATACAGGGGATCGGCGATGGCTTCATCCCCAAGATCGTGGACATGGAGCAGGTTGATCAGGTCATCACAGTCCAGAGTGAGGAAGCGATAAACATGGCGAGGACCCTTTCTCGAAAGTATGGTCTTTTGGTAGGGATAAGTTCCGGGGCGAATATGTTCGGTGCCCTGAAGGTGTCGAGGATGTTCGAGCGGGTGGTTACCGTTCTGCCCGATCGTGGCGAGCGGTACTTGAGTATGAATCTGTTTAATTATTGAGCGTGAAATTAGAGGGATAATGTGGGCAGACTGGTACTTGTGCGGCATGGTGAGACGGAGTGGAACAGGACATTCCGTTTTCAAGGACAGAGCGATATAGAGTTAAGTGAGGTAGGGCTCCGGGAGGCTGAGAGAGTAAGTGATCGCTTAAGCGGCGAGAAGATAGACACGATATATGCGAGCGACCTCAAACGTGCTGCCACGACGGCACAGATCATCGCGTCCAGGCATGGAATGTCTGACAGTATCAACTATACTCCTATGCTGCGGGAGCTGAGCTTCGGAGATTTTGAGGGGTTGACGTTTGACGAGATACAGAGGGATTACCATGATGTTTTCAATATGCAGGACTGGATTGACCGGCCGCTCGAAGTGGTTTTTCCTAACGGCGAGGGAGTAGTCCATCTTGCTACACGAACAAAGCAGTTTACCGAGAGCCTTGATGGGCATGTGTCAGAGGGGACTACCCTTCTAGTTGCTCATGGTGGAGCGCTTCAGGTGCTTATCTGTCAACTCCTGGGGATGGATCTCAGCCGCTGGTGGAGGATCCGCTTGAGTAGCTGCTCGGTGAGTATTGTTGATAATTACCCCTACCGTCCCACCCTTACCCTCCTCAATGATGTGTGCCACTTGAACCACGGTTAACTGTCATTTCGGTCGAAGGGAGAAATCTTAAGTGGGGTAGGTGGTCCGACGTCGGCCCACCTACAAATCTCGATTGTAGAGTTGACTGTACTTCTCTGTGAGTTCGTCAAGCGAAGGAAGCCCTTCCCGGGCTCCCATCATTGTGATGCAGAATCGTGCCACTAAATTGCCCAGAAGGCCACATTCCTCAAGCTCTTTCCCTCTTAGCATTCCAAAGAGAAATCCTGCGATAAAGGCGTCTCCTGCTCCGGTGGTGTCGACGATGGGGAGTTCTTGTTTGTCTGCCGAAGGCGGATTGATGAAGAGTTCTTGTTCCTCATTGCGTATATAGCAGGTTGCAGGGGTTTTATCACCTGTCTCTATTCCCGCCCCCAGCGTGACCACGACTGTGCGGCATCCCTCGTCGAGGCATTTCTGAGCGCCGGTGGAGAACTCCAGGCCGGTAAGTCCCTCCATTTCCTCGCGGTTTGTGAAGAGCAGATTAGTACGTTTTAAAATCCACTTGAGGCTGTTAATGCCTTTGGCGGTGTAAAGAGCTCCCGGTGCAAAGCTCAGAGTTACCGAGAGTGGCAGAGAAGCGACAATGTCCTGTGCGAGACGAAACGGTTCTTCTCCGGCAAGGGAAGAGAGGTGGATGATATTCGCCTGACTCAGATAATCCGTGGAGAAGTCCTGCTTGGTCAACAGGGTGTTAGCGCCCGGGGAAACGTAGATAGCTCTCCTGCCCTCGTTGTCTACCAGGCATATGGCCGAGCCTGTGTGGACTTTATCTTTGACGGAAATGTTGCTGGTGTCTACCCCTACTGTCTGGAGGCTCTCAACGAGCTTTTGTCCGTCCGGATCATTGCCCACGGCCCCGACAAAGCCCGTGCCAATTCCCAGTTTGGCCAGGCCGTAGATGGTGTTTGCTGCCGAGCCGCCGGCGGATGTCTGCTCCTCTCTTGCAGACCCGGCTGGGGTAGGTGTTTCCCGATCCGTCTCATCCTGGCGACCGGTCTCTCCTTCCTCGAGGACGCGGTCCACCCTGTACAGGCGGTCCAGATTCATGGCCCCTATGCCGATGACGTCTTTCTTCATTTATTATCCCAGTTTGCCAGCTTCCTCGCGGACCAGGTTTCGGATCCGTTTGTGTATCTTCAGAGGTTCGCTGAAATCTTCCCGTCCGCGGAACCAGTGGAAATAAGCTCTATCACCTTCTCCTCCACCTTTCTCATTTTCCATTACAAGGGCCTCCACTGCCCGTTTGTTGCCCTTCTCCCATGTATTCAGAATCGGGGCCAGGTCGCTGATATGTGTGGATGCCAGACCAATCGTCGCGTAGGGCAGGGCGTACTCATTCGCGTTAAAGGCAACTGCCAATCCCCCCGCTTCGTTGACGGCTTTGAGCATCTTGAAGTCGGTGATGCTGTCGCCGATAACCACTGTATCCTCGAGGGAACATTTAGATTGAACGGCAAAGGTGTTGAGGGCGTCTACTTTCCTCTGCCCGCCAACTGGGGTTATCTCCTTCATGAATCTGCCCAGGCTGGTGGGAGGGATCTCTTCGTAGAAGAAGCGATCGAGTCTTTCCTTGATGAGCTTATCGTCCGCCTCGGGGGTCATGAAGGAAAGGTCCTGTTGTGCTCGTTTTACCAGAGCTATATTCTCTTCTTCCAGCGACCATCTGTAACTGTCGAGGGGGAACCGTGTGCATGCGATGTTATGTGGGCTTATGCCTACCCTCTGGGAGATACGTCGGGCATATTGCTCGTAACTTGTGCTTATGCAGTATACCTGCCATCGACTGACCCGGAGCGCTGAGATAAGGTCAGGGGCTCCCTGGACCAGTCCGGCTTTGCCTGCCAGAGTTATAATATCCTCCTCGGGCAAACCGTGGGAGATCAGGAACGGCGCTATGAGTGCGAGGGTGTCGCCCGGCTCATAGTTTTCCCTTCTCTCAAAGGTAATGAGGTCGTCATAGCGGCTTATAACCTCGAAGATGTGGCCGCCATTGGGAATGGATTTCATGAGCTCGTAGGCGTTATCCTGGGGCGAGAGGGGTCCCTCAAGGTCGAAACAGATGAATTTCATTGCTGCTCCTTTACCATCCTTTCTATTTCCTCACTTAAATCATAGCCATCGATTTCCCTTCCGGAGCTGTCCAGTACCTTGCCCTTTTCAATTCTGACCTTCCCTTCACTGAGTGCTCTGAGGGTGGCTACGATTAAGGGAAGTTCCCTTTTTACTTCCTGCTCGCGGATTAGCTTGAAGAGGGGATTGTTTTCTCCCTCCTGTTCCTTTATCGTGGTGATGGTTTGTTCCTTTGCTCTTTGCCAGTAGGGGTCGAATGGCTCGCCTGTGATGGGGAACGTGCAGTAGGTGACTGGCGGGCCTTTGTCCAGTTCGGGGGTGACCAGGTGCATCATTGCCCCGGCTTTCTCAGCCCGGTTCTGGATTAATTGCCAGATGACCTCCTGCCAGGTCCCGGCGGGGCCGTGGGGAGGGGCGGGGTGGAGGTTAAGCATTGTATATTTCCTGCACATCTCCTCGCCTACGATAAGCATGTATCCGGCCAGCACGCAGAGGTCCGCTTTGTCTGCCCCTAGCGGTTCAAGCTGTTTCATCACCTTGCGGTCGAATTCGAGCCGCTTGCTTGACATAATATTAGATTTGTTGAATTGGGACTTGAACCTCTGAGATGAAAGGCAAATGAGCGGGATATTGTAGGATCGAACCAGGTCGAAAAAGGCGTCACTTTCCTCCCTCTCTCCAGGCTCGCGGTTGCTGAAGACGAACGAGATCGTGGCGGAAATCGTTCCGGCAGCGATTTCCCGCTGGACCACTTCCAGCAGGTCTCTGGCTTCCTTGTCGCGTCCCGTGGAAAACCAGCCGATCCTCAACATTATCATATATCCTTAAAATGTGGCCGTCCGCCTTTGGCGGACGATGGCGCAGGCTACCCGCCTATGGTGGGGCGGCTACGTGATGTTCCTTAACCGCTTGGGCAGTGTGCCTAAAGTAGTCAGGAAGTGCTCCCGAAGCCCGTTATACTGTCCGAATATCATTCCTTTGCTGAGGGCCACCTTGAATTCCTCGGGGCTACTGAATTCAGGCATCTCAACATAGGCCTTGCCAATCTCCCTCCAGCCGTGGGCGTCGCTGCCGGCGCTCTTTAGGAGTCCGTGCTCGTTGGCGAAGGCATGTGCCTGTTCCGAGTATTTCGGAGACAGCGAACGGGCGTTGAAAACCTCGATGATGTCGATCTGGGAGAGGAGTTTTTCTCGCTTTGGTGCTTCAAGCGGGCGTCTGCCAAAGCCATCGAAGGGGTGAGGCAGAGCTACCAATCCATTCTGGTTTCGTATTCGGGCGATCACTTCCTCAGGTGGCAACCCACGAGGTATCTCCTCGGTAAGGAAGTACCCAATGATCTCCCCGTGAGAACTCATAGCCTCTTCACCGACGATGACGTGGAAAGGGGCCATCTGCTTTAGCTTAAGTGCTCCCTCAATTGTATTGTGATCAGTTATGGCAATGCAGTCGAGTTCTACTTCTTGAGTTCGCTGAATGATGGTTTCCAGAGGCAGTACGGAGTCGGGGGAATAACAGGTATGCACGTGGAGGTCTGCTTTCATTAAGTCTGTTCCTCCGCGAACATGGCCTTGATAAACTTCTCCGCTCTTTGTAGATTGTCCTCAACTTCTTTGCTGGGAAGGGATGCGGCTCCTAATGGCGGGTATCTGACGACAAAGTAATAGCCTGAGACATGCTCGCATAAATCGTAGAAATCCTTTAAATCAGGACGATATTTGACTGCCTCATCCAACAGTGCATCGAGTTCATGAATTTTGCGCAATTTCCAGCCATGTTGTAGAAGGAACGCTTTAAGATATTTTCCCATTGACTGCTGGAGGAAGAAGCCCTCTGCCTCGGAGTCTTCGTCTTTCAGCATGCGACGGACTCGGTTCCAATCTTTCCGAGCAATGTTTAACCATTCAAGTGATGAAAGCGAATCGCTTTGCTCGCTCATAGCTCTATACCGGTTTCTAAGATATCGTTTATGAACTGGTCACCTTTGTTTTTCCTCTCCTCTATTTCCTGAGGGGTCAAAACAATAAATGAAAGGGGTAAACCGTCTCTTAATTCTCTAGTAAGCCGTTTTGCACTCGCTGTTCTCTGAAAGAAACTCTCATCGGTGGGGGCGATAACCAACATATCCACATCGCTGTCTTCATCTGCTTCATCCCGGGCGTAGGAGCCATAGAGCATGATTCTTTCCGCTCTATACCTCTTTTTCAGCAGTTCTGCAATGCTTTTCAGTTGTTTGTATATCTTCTGATCCATGGTTCTCGATAGGAAGCCATGTCCTTAATTCAGGCTCTTTCCATGTAGGTTCCGCTCCGAGTGTCGACGCGGATAAGTTCCCCGTTTTCGATGAACATGGGGACCTGTATTGTGATCCCTGTTTCAAGAGTTGCTGGCTTGGTACCTCCGGTGGCGGTGTCTCCCTTGAAGCCGGGACCGGTATCCGTTACCTCCAACTCAACTGATACCGGTAATTCAACCCCTATGGCCTCGTCCTCATATGTGGAGAGTTCGACTGTCATCCCCTCTTTCAGGTAGTTCAGCGCGTCTCCCAGTTGTTCATTGCTGAGAGGAATCTGGTCGAAGGTTTCCTGGTCCATAAAATAGAACATGTTGTCGTCCTGATAAAGGTACTGAGCGGGGCGTTCTTCTACCTGCACACGGTTGACCTTATCTCCTGACTGGAAGGTTCTCTCGACGATGTGGCCTGCCCGAATGTCTCGCAATTTTAGTCTCACCTGGGCTGATCCTCTGCCCATTTTTATGTGATTGTACTCGATTACATTGTAAAGTGCACCGTCCAGCTTGATGGTTGCGCCTTTCCTGGCCTCGGTCACGTCTATCATTGTTCCCCCTGGATTTTTAGTTTGCTTGCCTTGGTCAAGGACTGGGGTTTTCCCTCTTCCAATAATATCATATCTTCAATCCTCACGCCTCCCCACCCCTCCACGTACACCCCTGGCTCGATGGTGAAAACCATCCCATCCGCCAGGGTGTCCTGTGAGTTCGGGCCAAGCCGGGGTTGTTCGTGGGGGTCAAGTCCGACCCCGTGCCCCAGGCTGTGTCCAAACGCTTCGCCGTAGCCTGCGTCTGTGATAACATTTCGTGCCAGGCGGTCGGCCTCGTCGGCGCTCATGCCTGCGCGAACACCCTTAATGGCCGCGCGCTGTGCCTCATAGACAATATTGTAGATGGTCTTCAGCATGTCGTTCGGTTCGTCCACCCAGATTGTGCGGGTCATGTCGCTGCAATAGCCGTTCACGCGAGCTCCCAGGTCGATGACTACTGGCTCGCCTTCCTGGATGGGTCTTTCAGATGGTTGGGCGTGGGGGAGGGCGGAGTTAGGTCCGGAGGCCACGATAATATCAAAGGGTATGCTTTCGCTGCCCTTCTCTCTCATGAATCTCTCCAGGCCCCAGGCCAGCTCCTTCTCCGTCATTCCACGTCTCAGGACGCTTCTGGCGTGTTCCTCAGCTGTGTCAGCGAGTGCGGCGGCTTTTCGCATGGAGTCCAGTTCCTCTTTGTCCTTTATTGCGCGGAGAGACTCGACCGTTCCCTGGGCGGGGAGGAGGCGGGGGCGGGACTTCGGAGACAGCTTTCTTGCAGCTTTGACGAGTTGATGGTATTCGGCGAGGGTAAGACCGTCGCTTTCCAGGCCAAGACGTTTCACGCCGGTTTCTGCTATAAGTTGCGGGAACCAGTCTGATCCGCCGGAGGCGGACTTGATCTCGAAAGTGCTGAAATGTGGGGCCTGTTCCCTTGACTGTTCTCTGTAACGGAAATCGGTGGCGAGGATGGCGTTATCCTGGGATATCAACAGATAACCGTCCGAACCGGTGAATCCGGAAAGGTAACGGCGGTTGGCAGGTTGAGAGATGAGTATGGCGTCCAGTTCCCGTTCGGGGAGCAAATCGCGAAGTTGTTTCAATCTATTAGACATCTAAGAAATCTCCTTTAGTTTGGCGATGAAGAAGCATCTTGTGGAGGTCTGGGGGTGTAAACAAAGTTATGTTTGATCGGTCTTCACCGTTCTCTTTTCCTCTTTGCTGCGGGGGTGTGCCTCGAGATAGGAGCTTCGCATCTGGCTTCGGGTTACGTGTGTATATATTTGCGTGCTGGAGAGGTTTGCATGTCCTAAAAGCTCTTGCACAACCCGGAGGTCTGCGCCACCGTCGAGCATGTGGGTAGCAAAGGTGTGCCGCAGCATGTGAGGGGAGACCTTCCCGCTGATTCCTGCCTGTCGAGCGTACTTTTTTATGATATGTTGAATTCGCCTCTGCACAATCCTTTGCCCATAGCGGTTGATAAATAGGGTGCTCGTATTCCCGTCGCCGAGGAGTTTCGGTCTTCCGAGAGCGAGATACTGTTCCAGAACCCTGGCGGCCGGCTCGCCCATGAGCACGATCCGCTCCTTGGACCCCTTCCCCCAGACTCGTATCTGCCGAGCTTCCAGGTCCACTCTGTTTATATCCAGCGAGACGATCTCGCTTACGCGCAACCCTGCGGCGTAGAGCATTTCCAGTATAGCCAAGTCGCGCAGGCCCTGTGGCGTTGAGAGGTCGGGAGCCTTCAGGAGGGAAATAATCTCTTCGGATGTTAAGAAAGAAGGAAGGCGCTTTTCGCCCTTGGGACCTGATATCTTGCTCATTGGGTCGGTCGCTAGCATTCCCTCATCATTGGCATAACGGAAGAAAGAGCGCAGAGCGCTCATCTTTCGGGAAACGCTGGCCCGCACTACTCCCCTCTCCAGGAGCCATCCCAGGTACTGTCGGACGGTGAGGTGATCGACGTCTGTCAGAGACTCGACCCCCGATGCTCTCAGGAAGTGGAAGAACCCTAGTATGTCGGTGCTGTAGTTCCTCAGAGTGTACTGGGAATAGTTGCGCTCCGCTTTCAGATGATAAATATATTGATCGAGTAGATCTTCCATCTGGTCCTCGGCTAGGCCCACCCACCCTTTTTACATTTCTATCCCGGAAGGGCCGGTTCTTGAATCTCTTCCAGATTTGCCTCGTGCCCGCAGCCTGTACATCTGGCCATGTCCTTGCCCTTGGGGACTAAAAGCCCGCCGCATTTGGGGCAGGGGGTGGGGAGGGGCTTCTCCCATACAGCGAAATCGCAGTTGGGGTAATTGCTGCAGCCATAGAATATTTTGCCTTTCCTGGTACGTCGCTCAACAAGCTTCGCTCCGCATTTGGGACAGTTGACGTCTATTTCTTTCTGTATAGGCTTTGCGTTCTTACACTGCGGATAGTTGCTGCAGGAGAGAAATCTGCCGAATCGGCCGTGCTTTATGACCATCGGGCTCCCGCATTTTTCGCATACCTCATCGGTCGGTTCATCGGCTGGTTTGACCTTTGGCATCTCGGTTATTGCTTTATCCAGGGCCGAGGTAAACGGGCTGTAGAACTCCTGCAAAACGGGGACCAGATCCTGTTCTCCCCATGATATGCTATCCAGTTGGCTCTCCATCTGAGCGGTAAACCCGATGTCCACTATATCAGGGAAGTAGTCTTTGAGCAGGTCGGTCACGGTGAATCCCATCTCCTCGGGCTTGAAGCGGCCTTTCTCCTTCTGTACGTAGCCTCTATCTTGAATGGTGGATAGAATGGGCGCGTAGGTGCTGGGACGGCCGATGCCATTTGCCTCAAGCGCCTTGACCAACGTGGCTTCTGTGTATCGGGCCGGGGGTTTGGTGAAATGCTGATCAGGGTAAAGTCCCAGCAGTTCAAGCACTTCTCCCTGTGATAATTCGGGGAGCGCTGCTTTATCCTGTTCTCCTTCCTCGTCATCACTCCCTTCGCTGTAGAGGGCCAGGAAACCGGGGAAGGCGACTCTGGAACTGGTAGCCCTAAACAGGTATTTGGTACCTCCGGTGGCGGCCTGGATGTCGACTGAGGTATTGTTGTAAACAGTAGCTGCCATCTGGCTGGCCACCATCCGGTTCCAGATAAGCTCGTACAGTTTTAACTGTTCCTTATTGAGGAAAGGATACAGCGCGATCGGCTCCCTCTTGATTGAAGTGGGACGGATGGCCTCGTGTGCTTCCTGTGCTCCTTTGACCTTTTTCTTAAATGTTCGCGGCGACTTGGGCACATAGTCGGAGCCATAGTTGTCTTTTATGTATTCTCTGGTCTCAGTGACAGCCTGTGTCGTGACATGGGTGGAATCCGTTCGCATGTAGGTTATGAGACCTATCGGTTCTTCCCCGCCGATGGGAATTCCTTCGTAGAGGTCCTGAGCAATAGCCATGGTTCTCTTGCTGCTGAAACCAAGCTTGCGCCATGCCTCCTGTTGCAGAGTGCTCGTGATGAACGGAGGTGATGGCTGACGGGATGCCGTTTTATGCTGGACTTTGGATACCGAGTAAGATGCGCCTTCGAGTTTGGCAACCAGGTCTTTAGCGTTCTCCTCGTCAGGAATACTCAGGTTCTTACTGCGTGTTGTTCCTATAAGCTCCGCCCTGAATTTTCCGTCCTTTTCTTCCTTCTTGTTGAGTTCGGCTTCGATGGACCAGTATTCAGTTGGGACGAAGTTCTCGATTTCCCGCTCCCTTTCCACGACCATGCGCACTGCTACCGACTGCACCCTTCCTGCCGAAAGCCCTTTTCTGACTTTGCGCCATAGTACAGGACTGATCTTGTACCCCACCAGTCTATCCAGTATGCGTCTTGCTTGCTGGGCATTGACCAGGTTCATGTCTATATCGCGGGGGTGGCGAAAGGCCTTATCCACAGCATCCTGGGTGATCTCGTGAAAAACCACGCGCTTCGCCTTCATATTCTGTAGCCTGGCTGCCTCAATAAGATGCCAGGAGATCGCCTCTCCCTCCCTGTCCGGGTCAGTGGCCAGGTATATAATTGAGGCGTCCTTGGCCGCCGCTTTTATTTCCTTTATGACCTTGTTCTTGCCCTTGACCAAAGCATACTCGGGCTGAAATCCGTTCTCCGGGTCGACGCCTAGTTTCTTTTCCGGCAGGTCACGAACGTGCCCTAAGGTAGCCTTTACCTCATAGCTGTCTTTGAGGATACGGCCAATGGTCTTTGCCTTGGCCGGCGATTCCACTATAACCAGTTTCTTTGCCATTAGCTTGTTTTTACTCCTCGAGCGATTACGTAATTCATATTGCCCAACTGGTTTACCATACCCTTTAACTCCATCATTGTCAAGGTGCTGCTTACCACCGAGATGGGCAATGAGCAACGATGAGATAACTCATCAACGTGGAGTGGTTCCTGTGAGAGGTGTTTGAGAAGAAGCGACTCGGTGTCGCTTTCGGGGACCAGTTCCGCGAATTCCATTTGGCGGGGATATGTGCTGAGGTTCAACTCTTCCAGTATGTCGTTCACATCCGCTACGAGCTTGGCTCCGGCTTTAATCATACTGTTGGTGCCGCTGCTTGCCGCCGAGAAAATGCTCCCGGGCACAGCAAAAACCTCGCGGTCCTGTTGTAAGGCCAGGTTCGCTGTGATCAAGGCACCGCTCCTTTCTGAGGCCTCGGTAACCAGTGTTCCCAGGCTCAGGCCGCTGACGATGCGGTTTCTCCGTGGGAAGTTCTCAGCCCTGGGTCTTGTTCCCAGAGGGTAGTCGCTAACCAGAGCTCCGTTTCTTGCGATTTCCTGAGCCAGTTCCCGGTTTTCGGCCGGGTAGATGGTGTCCAGACCGCATGCAAAAACGGCGATGGTGCGGCCACCTGCTGCCAAAGCCTTACGATGAGCGATTGTGTCTATTCCCCTGGCAAGGCCACTTACAATAGTCATTCCGTTCTGGACAAGGTCGGTAACCAGCCTCTCCGTGACTTCCCGGCCGTATGTAGTAGTACGGCGTGTGCCGACCACGGTGAGTGCTGATTCATCCTCGTCAGTGAGATGTCCCTTTACGTACAGCACGTAAGGGGCGTCATATATCTCCTTTAGCCTGGGGGGGAATGAGGGATCGTTCTGGGGGAGGACGTGGACTCCAAACCGATCCAGCTTTTCCATTTCTTCGTCAAGGTCGATGCTGCGCCGGCGGTTCAGGATGTTATTGACGAGGCGGTCTTCGAGTCCGGCTGCCTGGAGGTTTGACCGGCCAGCGTGCCAGGCTTCCTGCAGATCGCCGAAATGATCCATGATCCTTCCGAACTTGACCTGGCCAATGCCCGAAATCATCGAGAATCCAACCCAGTATTTTACATCAGACATGGTATCGCTCTCCCCAGATGTCTCTGGTGAATGCTGCAGTTAACCAAGCACGAAATTCGTATTTACCTTAAAGGAGTAACTGGAGAATTATTATAAGGGGTATCGGCTCAGATATCAATCCAATGTTTATCCCAGCGCCTTTTCTATCTCCGATTGCCAGCTTTTCATTCTCATGGCAAATGCACGTACAAGCCCGAAGCAGCCGGTGAGCATCATGGCACCGTAGGGGGCGGCGAAATAAGGAGAGAGCTTTGAATCGGCCATGATGTGGCGCTGAGGACCGGTCACGGCTACAGGTGGAATATCATTGCTCCTTTCCAGGATGTAGGCTCCGTGTCCGTTGTCGTTATACACCTCTTCGCTGGTAATCTCACCTCTGACCAGTTTGATAATAAAATCATCTATCTTTTTCGCGTCGAGGAAACGGGTGTGGTGTTCGAAGAAGCTCAGGATCGAGTCCCCTTGAAGATGGAAGGCCAGGGTGTGAAAGTTCCCTACGTTTACAATGACCTTTCGTGACTCTCGTCCGACGTTGTTGTCCTCCATTGCTCCAAAGGCGGCGGCCACGGGAGTATCCATAACCAGTAAAGGCAATTCCCTATCCAGGCATTGGGTTGCCGCCTTCATTCGAGTGAGGTGTGGCGGGATTTCATCGGCGAGGTATGCAAAGGTGAGCAATTGCCTTTCCTTTTCCACCTGCTGCCGCAGATGCTGGAAGCGAAACACGCGGTCGCTTGTCCCGGGCGGAGCTGTTCCGTGGTCCAGGACGGCCACGGCCAGGGCATCGATGTGGGGGTCCACTTCAAAGGCGGTGAGCGCTTTCTCTATCGCTGCCAGGTCGATATCCGTTGTATTGATCCTTTCGACCTTGCTGCTCTCTGGCAACTCCTCTTCACTGGCGAGTTCTATCCCATATCCGGAGATCTTATTCATATTATCGGCGAAGGAAGTGGCTGCCTCAGGCGTGGCATAGACCCTTAATCCCGCTTGAATATGGTCGAGGACGGAGCCTTTCAACGGTTCCCCACCCATATTGACCCCCGTTATGAATACGGGTCGCTTTGCCTCTGTCGCTTTCTTCATCTTATGGGACAGGACCAAACTGGGCGAGGGCATTATCATCTTTACACAGTTCTCGATCGTCTGTGATGTGTCAAAGAGTAGAATGTCCTGGGTTAAGCCGCCGACATCCAGAGCTAGTATTTTCATTTGTGGAGATTCCTCGTTAATGTTTGGTAAAGCGTTCATTGCTTATCATAGCAGGGGAGGTATTCTTCCTACAAGGTGGAGGTGGAGCTTGCGATTTGGTCATCGGGGATTTCCCGATTTCTTATCTGGTTCCGGCTACTTCGGGAGGTACTACCTGTTTTCTTCTGCCAGCATCCTGCGCACAAGTTGTTCTTCCTCCTGCCGATTCACCACTTCTCCGTCCAGTCTCGCGTCGTGGATTGTTCGCAGAATCTGGCCGATTCTCTTCCCCTCTTCAATGCCCATTCTCTTAAGATCATCACCGCTCAGCGAACACTTGACATAACGTAGGACATCAAGGTATAGATCAAGCCGTTCCTGAACAATGTGAGACTCAGAGGCAAGGGCTGCCGCCGCTATTGCCTCAGGGGAGTATCGTTCCACTTCCCGGTAAATCTGACTCGGGCGGAGCTTGGGTGTGGAAAGATGTGCAGCAGAATCCCGGAGTTCGACGGTGTTTTGAACCGCTCGCTTAGCCCATCCCGGCATCTTGAGCCTGGAGATGCAGGTCTGGGTTTCCTCCTCTGAAAGCCGGTAGATCATGAGGCATAAGTAGATTGTGGGCATATGCAGTGTATGGTCATCATTGCTCCGGCACCGTGCAAATTTGTCCCTCAACCATGCATCGCCCTTGGTGGCGGGGCAGAGATGTTGAAGCGCGCCCAGATCGTAAGCGCGGCATAGTACCTTTTCCGGTCGTTCTTCCTCCAGGATCAGCTCAAGATCGTGCCACAATCTTTCTCCTGTGACGTTATCCAGTATGTCCATATCCTGTTGCATAACCTGCTCCGTATCTTCCTCCAGCCGGAAATCGAAACGCTGTTCATACCGGATGGCACGGAGGATGCGGGTGGGGTCATCTGAGAAGCTGCCGGGGTGCAGGATCCGGATCAATCCTTCCTCAAGGTCCCGCTGTCCGCCGTGTGGATCAAGCACGTCTCCGAAGGATTCTGGAATGAGCGAGGCGGCCATGGCATTGATTGTGAAGTCCCGGCGGAAGAGGTCTTCATTTATGGTTCCCCATTCTACCGTTGGCAAAGCTCCGGGATAGGCGTAGGTCTCAGAGCGCGCAGTGGCGAAATCGAGGCTAAAGTCATTTGCCAGTAACTTGGCGGTGCCGAAGTGAGGATGTGTCCTTACTTGCCAGTTCCCAGCTTTTGCTATCTGCCACGCTAGAGGGATGGCTTTCCCTTCGATAACCAGGTCCAGGTCGAGAACCGGGCGTCTGAGAAGTAGGTCTCGGATAACCCCTCCCACTGCATATACCCTTTCATCCCTCCCCTCCGCCACCCCCCCGATCTCCTGCAATACCCCCAGAATTTGGGCGGGCACCCCTGACTTGAGAAGCTCTCCTATATTCACTTGCGTTTTCCCCTTAGCATCGATTATAACATGTGTTACAGGGAGACAATGATCTTCTTACATTGACAGCGTAAATAAAAGGAAATAAACTAAAACCATAGAAAATGGCTGGAAGAATTTACATAGCAAACCCTTCGCAGCGTGCACTTGCTCAGCTTATCCCTGTCCTGGCCAGCCAGGGGTTTGAAGTGATGGGCACCACTGATGAGAAAGAGGCGCTGACCAAGCTGGAGAGGGATGAGTGTGACATGGTCATAGTGGGCGCTTCGCAAATAGACCAACAGCCGGACCAGCATCAGCCCACGGCGGTTCTTATCAAACCCAAAAACAGGAAAGATACTATAGGGGTTTTGAGCGGTTTCGGCATAAGGGTGCTGGATATAAGCAATGTCCCTGAGCCCATGGACTACATCACCAGTGAGGTGACCATCTCGAGAGGGCCCAGGGAGGATTCTACCTTGAGTGCACTGGCTCAGATGAGCAGGTCGCTGGCCACGGGTGACATCCTTTCGCCTTTGGGGGAGATTGCACGTGAGACAGGAGCTGACTATGCCGGAGTGATGGAGTGGAATAATCAGACAGGCGAGCTCATCCTGGAAGGGGATGTCGGTGGTGCTACCCATGTCATGGGTTCCAGTCGTGCAATAAGGAGCCTGGCCCGCTCGGCGGTGGAAAAGGGAGAGCCTGTGAGGTTGCTCGACGGAAAGTCCTCTGATTACTATCTTCAGGGCGAGATCGATAAGCTGGGGATTACCTCGGCGTTTTCCTTGCCCTTAAAAGCGGGGGACACCGTGGTAGGGGCTGTCAATTTCGTGAAATTTCAGGGGCAGTACTCTCAAGATGATGTGTATAAGGCCTCCGTTTTCTCTCCTGCGCTGGGAATGATGATCGAGAATACCAGGATTAAGGAAGAACTGGAAACCGGGAGAGAAGTCTCCGGGAAGAGTGCACCGCAACTTGAACACCGCAAGCACGAAATAAGGTCACTTAATGAATTGCTCCGAAGGCAGCAGATGAGGATAGCTGACCTCGAGTCCGCTCATTCTTACTATCAGGAGAGATATGCTGCGGCCCTTAGAACGCTTGTGGCCTTTGCTGAGACGGGTGACCCCGCAACTCCGGGGCACTCAGCTCTTGTGGCACAGTGGATTGGTCCACTGGCTGAATCAATGGGAGTTGAAATAGAAGGCCTGGCGGAGGCAGCTTACCTGCACGATATTGCCTTATCAGTGAGAAAGGCAAGGGAAGAAAGTGAACGTACAGCACCGTCTCCTACGGCTTTGGACCTTGCTCAGTACTATGGGTTTACTCCCAGGTCTGAGTCATTGCAGAGGGAGAAAGGGGAAGGTAGGCAAGAATCTGCTGCAGCAGCGGAAAAGAAACATCCTATTATAGAGGAGGAGCTGGCCAGAAACATAGGTCTTCCGGAGGAGGCCTGCCTCTCTATCAGGCACCATCATGAACGTTACTACGGAAATGGTTACCCTGATAATCTCTCAGGGGAAAATATCCCTGTGGGCGCCAGGCTACTGGCCGTAGTGGATGGGTACGCCGAAGCCGTTTACGAAGGGACCGATGAAGAGACAGCGCTTGCCACTCTAAGGTCAGGGGCCGGGGTGATTTATGATCCGGCAGTGGTGGAGGCCTTTGTGAAGCTGGTAGGTAAGGAAAAGCCTCGCCCTGAGACCGAGGTGATATCAACGGTGTCTCATGAACTGCGTTCGCCGCTCAGCTCGCTTGTTGGGTTTTCCGAGTTGCTGGCCATGCAGGAAGACCTCGACCCGGCGGCTCGAAAGAGGGCCAGTGAGATTCACTCTGAGGCACAGCGCATGGACCGCATGGTACAGGAACTGCTCAATATCTCCCGGCTTGAGTCGGGGAGAATGAACTTAAATCGGGTAGGGGGCAATGTCGAGGAATTGCTGGAACAGGCTGCCGAGAGCGCTCGCATGAGGACAGATAAGCATGATGTCAAAACCGAGGTGTTGTCAGGCCTGCCCGAGGTCAATGCCGACCGTGATCTCATCCTGCAGGTCCTGGATAACTTGCTTACCAATGCCATTAACTATTCCCCGGACGGTGGGACGATAACCATTGGAGCTGCGAGGCAGGACTCCGAGATCAGGATCGAGGTCTCCGATGAAGGCATTGGTATTTCGGCGGATCAAAGGGAGGCCGTGTTCCAAAAGTTTTACCGCGCCGATACGCCGTTGAAGCAGAAGGTCGATGGGACCGGATTGGGACTCAGCCTGTGCAAGTCCATAGTTGAGAGCCATGGTGGACGCATCGGGGTGGAGAGTGAGGAGGGGAGGGGGTCGACATTCTATTTCACTTTACCGTTGTGGGGTACTCCCCCTTTCTAAAGGGGGAGTAAGGGGGACATTTGCCAAGAAGGTAGAGGAGACAGTATGGACAGGACAATACTATTCGTAGACGATGACCCTAAAATTCGCGATCTCATGAGAGCTACCCTTGAATTCGATTTCTCGCTCCTTGAGGCCGAAAGCGGGGAAAAGGCCTTAGAGGTGCTAAAAGAGAGCACCCCGGACCTTGTCCTGCTTGATATCATGATGCCCGGTATAGATGGGTTCGAGGTTTGCCGCAGGATCAAGTCGGACTCCGGGACAAGTGAAATCCCGGTTATTATGCTTACAGGGAGAGGGGACAATGAGGATAAGGAGCGTGGCAGGCAGGTCGGGGCTGATTCCTATTTTACCAAGCCCTTCAGCCCAAAGGCATTGCTGGATAAGGTAAATGAGTTTTTGGGATAGGAGGACGTGTTGACTGACAAAGATAATGACAAAGATAGGGATCTGGAACAGGCAAAACTTTATGCCCGTGACTTTGGCGAGCTTTATCGTGCTGAGAAAAAGAGGAGGGAAGAACTCGCTGAAGAGAAAATTGTGCTGGAACAAAAGCTTCGTGAATTGGAAGCACTCAATAAACTGTTCCAGTCTCACCTGTCGCAGCGATTTGAGGTACAGGAAACATATGATGATCTTGTTGAGAAGCTGAAGACCTTGCTCCAGGGTGATATGAACGCGGAGACATGGTCAAAGCTGAAAGAGCTGCTGAAAGAAGCTGAGGCCAAGCAGAGCCAGACCCCGCAACAACCGCCTGAACAGGGGAACTCCTCTAACCCCTGAACTCCGTAGTCGCATGCTCCGGTCCACAGGTGCGGGCATGTGTCATTGCGAGGAGCCCGCCTCTGGCGGGTGACGAAGCAATCTCGGTGTTTGAGGGGGGGGAGGGTAGGGGCGAATTTATTCGCCCTGGCTGGGAAGCTAAAGCCTCCCCTACCCTGTATTTCTCTGGCCTTCGCACCCTAAAGGGTGCGCCTACTTTTTAGCTACCTGTGTGACCAGGAGAGGATTGTGGCCTCTCTCGGTATCCGGCTCGGGTTTTCTCTGCTCCATGAGGTTGGTGGACTAAAGAGTCCCGGGGTTTGCCTTACATAAGCCTTTATGCCCACGTCACCTGCGGTTGATTCTATGATGTAATCCCTGTGGGAATTTGCGTAAATCCAGGTGCTACTTTGGTTCGTCGTATCATCGAACGGAATCGTTGTCTTCTCGTTGTTGGGCCTTTCCCCTCCGCCCTCGTTTCCGCGATTCGCCTCAAGCCTTCTCTCCAGGGCTTCTATTCGGTTGATGATGGCTCTCCACCTTGTTGGATCGGCTGGTGGTGACAGCAATGCCCTGATTTCAGCCAATCTCCCACGCACTTCACTGCCTGAAGTTTCTTCGCCCTCCTCTCTCAAGTCATCCAGTAGAACACTCAAGAGCGAGGCAGCGTCCTCGGCCTCAAATCTCTGGAGCAATCTCAGGATCGGTTCCAGTCCCTCTATCAATTCTTCAATCCAGTCAATTCCACCTCCCCCTTCTTGCTCTTCCCATAATGGGTTAAAGAAAACGACGTTGTAGGTTCCGGATTCTGATACGGTAAAGCTGAGGTGGTTATTGGAACTGGTGGATTCGTGTGTGTGTACAGGGTCCTCATCGGGCCATGACAGGACCTTCCCGGGGTCGGAACGAGTGTCACTCTGCCAGATACCTATTTTGGTCAACCCCGCAGGAGTGTATGCCCAGTTTATCTCCATCTGGCCAGGGTGGATATCGTGCAACCTCAAAAGATAACCGTTACCGGGCTGGAGTTGCTCCAGTTCCGGGTCGCTGGTGTTTGGGTCGAAATGGGTTTCCTCCGAATCGGGGGCATTGCCTGCGTTTGGCCTCGAGATGGTGATAGTTGGAGTGTAGCCGTTCATTGTCACATTTGGGGCTTCATATCCTTCTTCGATGGGGTTATTACCGTGAGAGAGCTCAGCTATCACTACATCGATTGCCCCCTCGGCGGCGTAATAGGCCATGAGGTCCTTCTCGGCTGAGACATAGCTGCGCGATATGACGTGAAACTGGGGGACCACGAACGCCGCCAGCAACATGGCCAGGGTCACCAGGATGAGGGCCATCGGAAGGGTCTGTCCGCTTTCCTTATTCAAGTGTCTCCTCCGAAACCGGCCTCAGGTGGAAGATAAACGATGCGTTGCGGGAGAGGGCTTCGTCTCCTGCCCTGACAACGGTTATGTCCACGCTTACAGTTCGCTGTGTCGAGGAGTAGTTGAATTCAATATCCTGCTCATTCGGGACATTGCTGGCCACGTCGGTTGTGCTTTGAAGCTCTCCGTTCCTCTCCACCCGACGGACAAGTGATTCCCGTTCGGTGTGATATGAATATGTAACCATATAGTGGGTGTGGGGTGTAGAGGTATAGTCGGACCATTCAAATGCGCCGTAGTCGGGAGCAGAGAGCAGTTCAAACGTTTGTGAGGAGTGGGCGTCACGGGCAAGCCACTGGCGTGATATCTGAATGTCATTCTGTAGATCGAGCGTGTTGGATACCTGGGGTAATATGCGAACTACTGCTGGCATTGCCGCTACCAGAACCGTAAGCAACATACTGCCGATTATCAATGCCAGCACAACCTCGAGCAGGGTGAATCCCCTTTCATTTCTCATTCGCTGAGCCTCACCTTAAACCCTTCGAGCTCTGTTTCACCGTGGCGGCCAGTGACCCTCACAGTGATTTGCTGCACCATTGCCGGAGTGTTTGCTTCTTCCGAGAACTCGTAGTGTGCTCTGGTTGATGTTTCCAGTTCTATTTCATATCCGCCGGGTAGAGAGATGAGATCATATTCATCGGCGCTTTCCTGATACTGCTGCGACTTGATGGACTCCATCTGGCTTTGTGCCAGCTCCAGTCTGATGGAATGGTCGCGCAGGTGGTCGGTTGAGCTTACCGTGGTGGAAATGGTTGTGAATATCACCGGTACTGTAATGGCCACGAATGCCAGAGCGATTATGACCTCTATGAGGGTTTGTCCTTTTGTGTTCATATAATCATCCTGGATTTCTGCAAATACTATACCCCTATAACGAAAGCAGGGCAACCATCCTCTGGCGGTTGCCCTGCTCTGATCTCATGCTACGGAACTTGGCTTATATCACGGATAAACATCCTGATAGCCGTCCAGCCATTCCCCTTCGTCGGCATCATAATACCTGGCCTGGACTTTGCCGCCTCCATCCACATACCAGCAGTAGTGCCCACCGTTCTCTATATCGTCCCCGTTAAGCTCACAAGCTGACTTCGGGTACTCGCTGATATATCCTTCCTTTATGTAGCCTTCGTCGTAATCATCACCGGCAGACATCAGGAAGTCTATATTAATGATGGAACCCTCTGGCTCCTCTGTTGTGCTATCTACCTCCTCTGGGAAATCCCCTCCCTCACTGCTGTATGTCGGGTAGAGTCCAGGGCCCTGTGGCTCACCATCAAGGTCTTGTCTCTCTACTGCTGAATTGGCAAAGTATGCGTCGACCGCCGATTGTAGTGTTTTCTTCTCTCCGTTAAAGGCGGCCTCTTCACCCTGGCTGAAGAACCCGCCCATTCGCGGAATAATCACCGCCGCCAGAATGCCTATTATGGCAATCACGATCAGGATCTCGACAAGAGTGAACCCTTTTTGTTTTCTGATTTGTCTTTTCATTTTCGCCCCCTTTAGTTTGTATTTTGACATAGCTTGCTGAGCATTGCAATACCCCGAAAGTATTATTTTCTGCTGTTTCCCATTGCTCCGGTAAATCTCCTTCCCATAATCACCTCCGTTTAACAGGCTACTGGAGAAGTGGTATGGCTTGTGCCGTAATCTTCAGTCCCTTGAGTGTATTCCATGACGATATCTCCCGTATCCCGATTCACTATCATTCGCCTATGCCCGTTTCCGTAAACTTCAGCGCCGTAGCCATAGGTGAGGAGGAGTTGCCAGTTCATTGTTGTTTTCTCCCTTTAGTTCCGTTGCCTGCGTTTTCGGTGGTGATCGACCTTACAGTAATACTGTACACTGAAAAGGAGAGAGCAACAATTCATCTAACGTGTAATTATGGGGTAAACTTTAGAGGTATTACTGAGTACCTCCATTGGATTATCCGGCTTTTGGGTTATTCCCCTGTCCGGAAGATTCCCGTGGGGCTGTTGCTCTCAGGGCTCACGTCGTACGCTGTTCCTGTGGAGTTCCATGAGGAGTCGTACTTGTAGAGAGTAGCATCATAAGGGCCAAATCCTATTGTGACAATCCACCAATTGCCATGCGAATCTTGAGACATTCCTGTCACGTAGTGGTTCTGAGAACTTATATCATAAGATTCTATGAAATCCCATGAGGAGTTGTATTTGTAGGCTGTGGCGTTGCTGTATCCCCGTGCGACCATCCACCAGTTACCCTCCGAGTCCTCGAAAATGCCCGCAGGGTAGTCGCTCTCGGAATTTATATCGTAAGATGTTCCCGTGAAGTTCCACGAGGTGTCGTACTTGTAAACTGTGGCGTCCTGATGGGGACCTGCTCCTTCTGCGACCATCCACCAGTTACCATTTGAGTCCTGGCAGATCCCAGTGGGGGAGTTGCTCTGAGAATTTATATTGTGGGATTCTCCTGTGAAATCCCATGAGGAATCGTACTTGTAAACTTTGGCAGATTGGCCACGCCCTCCCTCTGCGACCATCCACCAGTTACCATTTGAGTCCTGGAAAATTCCCGTGGGGGAGTCGCTCTGGGAATTTATATTGTGGGATTCTTGTGTGAACTCCCACGATGAGTCGTATTTGTAAACCTTGGCAGGGTAGCGTCCAACCATCCACCAGCTGGTTGTCTGCACTGCACGGATCGTTATGGCCACAGTATCAGTGTCGGTGTGTCCATGGCCGTCATCTACTGTGAGTTCGATTGTCACGTCTGTATCCGAATCGACTGAGGGTGCTGAGAAAACCGGGGTTGCCGTATCTGAATCAGTTAGTGAGGCCTCTCCGGTTGGGTCGGTTATGATAACCCATGAGTAGTCCAGCGTGTCCTCATCGGGGTCGGTGCTTTCAGTACCGTCAAGCTCTGTAGAGGATCCCTCATTCACAGAAACGTCCTCTCCCGCATACGCGACAGGCGGACTATTACCCTCTTCCTCCTCACTTCCCTCGTCACCGTTGCCGTTGCCATCTCCTGTGCCGGCCTCGTACCCGCCCTGATAGCCATTCATCTCCGCCCATTCACTTTCATCTGCGTCCCAATATCTTGCGTGCACCTCTCCATCCTCATTTACGTACCAGCAGTACTGTCCTGAGTGTTCTGTATTTCCATTGAGCTGGCAGGATGAACTCGGGTAGTCACTGATGTATCCTTCTTTGATATAGCCCTGGGCGTAATCATCGTCGGATGATATCAGGAGGTCCATGTTGATAATGGAGCCGTTCGTGTCTGCCTGTGGATTTGCCGGGTCCGGGAATGGGCCTGTGTTACCGCTGTAAGTAGGATAGATGCCGGGACCTTCTCTTCCGAGGTCCTCTCTCTCCACGGCCGGATTGGCAAAGTAGGCATCAACCGCTGCCCGGATGGTTTTCTTTTCTCCTTCGAAGGCGGCCTTTTTGCCTTGACTGAAAAAACCTCCCATGCGCGGTATAATCACCGCCGCCAGAACGCCTATTATGGCGATGACGATCAGTATTTCGACAAGAGTAAATCCTTTAGTTTCTCTAGGGGCTAATCCCATTTTTATCCCTTTGGTGTATATTGTAGCCTTGTATGGCTGCCAATTCAATACCAAGCATGTGCTTGTTTGCTCCTACTGGATTCCGGCTTTCGCCGGAATGACGGAATCGGCCTTTTATAATCGGAATAACGATGCGTCAAACTAAGGTTGGCGCAGTACTAGTACCTTGTGGTTGTGTATAATGTGCTTTCATCGTCTTCCTCGGTCTCCTCTGGGGATTGGACATCCGCCCCGTCCCCGAAGCAGAACTTCACGTGGCTCAGCGCGTGGTTATTGCTCACGCTTTCGACAGTCAGGGTATATGTATTGCCGTCGATTTCAACAAGCGTTATCGTGAATCCCAGGTCGTCTGTGGTGAAATCGCCCACACCCTGGAGGTAACTTGAAGCGGATCCTCCCTGGCCTTGACCCTTCCCTTGGCCCTTCCCTGAGTTTTGGGACCCTGCCTTGGTTGTAACATTGACGGAGGTCCCGGCATTATTTACCTCGATGACGAAGGTATCCGTTTCGTTTGCGCCATCTTCGCCCAGGCCTTCCGGCTCTGCATCCTCAAACTTGATGCATCCGGACGTGTTCTTCGGGTTGTGCTCCACTGTATAGGTGATCTCCTCCCCCTCCGCCGGGGTGGTAAATGTTTCATCGTTTCCGTAGTCTGTTCCATCCCCTGTTGCCTTAGCCCTGAAGTGGTAGGTTGTATCGGGCTGCAAGCCGGTGAGACTGGTGGAGAAGTCGCCGGTTTCAGATCTTGTCTGAGCAGTTGTCTCGTTGCCGTATGATGTATCCGTTCCCCATTCGAATGAGACCTCAACGTTGTCTGCTGTGCCCATATCGGTGAGCTCGCCGTTGAGAGTGGCTACGGTGTTACCCACATTGGTAGCGCTATTTGTAGCCACAGATGGGGGTTCTGATTCCGCTGGAGGAGGGGAAGCGGTATCGCCCTGTTTTGTAATTCCTATGTACAGAGTACGGTTGCCGCTGGAGCCATTATCCCACTGGACTATCCCCGATGATGCTGCTCCGTCATCCATTTTGTCATCCACGCACTGCGCTAGCTCGTCGGGTACGCCTTCATACACCAGACAGACGAAGACCCCCATACCGCTGAGCGTGTGGTCTTCCACAACCCCCCAGTTTCCGCCCCAGCTGTTTTTCTGCAGGATGGGCCTGTCGAGGTAGGGTCCGTCCCAGCCAGAGCAATCATCACTCCACAGCTCATGGTCCTCAGTGTCGCTGGCATCGTTATTCCCGCTCCATTCCGTTGGATACTCGCTCGTGTCGATATAGTACATAAACACCGCTTCACGCATCTTCTCGTGCTGGCCAACTATCATTGTGCATTCGGCCCCCTTTGCGATGCCGAATACGTTGGGCACGACGAGTCCGACGATGATCGTCAGGATGGTCAGCACCACCATAAGTTCGATCAGGGTGAACCCTGTTTCGCCATGGCCGGGTCCCGGTTGCCTCAGCTTACGGATAAGTTGTTGCATTACATTCTCCCCTCGGGATTACTGTGGTCTGTATGGTATTTTTTTCGGGATAGGAGCCTGCCCGCGCTTTGCGCGGGCAGGCTCGTTTTCGTTTCCCGTTTTTGGTTACTTACTGCTCTACTCGTGAGATGAGGTTTGTTCTGTCCCTGATATACCGGACTGTTTGGCTACTGCGATGACCAGTACATTGGCGTCATCGGTATTGAAGTCTGGCTGCTCATACCAGTCAGTACCGTCATCACCGGTCAAATCTTGTTCTTGCTCAGCGTCATACTGAACTATGCCTGTAGACTGTCCGCTGTCGTCGCTGCCGGTGCCATCATCCATCGCTGCATCTACCTCACGGCAGATCTCCAGCGGAACATCCTCATATGCCAGGACGGTATAGTATTCACCATCGGCTTCTAGCTCCACGTCCTCGAACACGCCCCAGAATCCGTCCCATCGGTTCTCCTGCAGGACGGGCCTGTCAAGGTAGGGACCATCCCAACCTGTGACGGTACTATCCCCTTCGTCATTGGTGTCGGACCACAGTTGATGGAAGCGCTTGTTGTCGGAGTCGCTCAGGTCATACCGGCTCCACTCGGTTGGAAATTCGCTCGTATCGGCATAGTAGCTGAAGACCGCCTCGCGCATCTTCTCGTGCTGGCCCTGGATCTGTACCGCTTCGGCGTCGTCCATTATGCCGAACATGTTCGGCACCACCAGTCCCACGATGATGCCCAGGATAGCCAGAACGACCATCAGTTCGATGAGGGTGAAACCCCCTTGTCCCTGGTGTGCGCCTTTTGCCTTTCCTATCAGGTTTTTCATTTTTCCCTCCTTTGCTTTTTGGGTTATTCCCTATTCACAGTCTAGATTGAGGGCAGGAAGGTATGTATTCACCAAAGGGGTAATTTGGGATAAACTTTGAGGGTATTATTTAATACTTCTAAAGGGGTAGCGGTTTAATCCTTTTGGGCTTTTTATCAGAGAGACCCTGTAGGGCGGGGATTTATTCCCCACCACCGGGGCGGTATGTAGAATGCCGCCCTACAATGTCCGGTGGTGGGGGTTGTGGGGGGGGCGGATAGCAAAGTACCCCGTCCGCCTTAGGCGGACGGGGTAAGCTTTCCAACACCAGCCGTTTTTCGTTGTGTTTAGTCTTCTTTGGCGATTGCTATGACAAGGGTATTATCATCGTCAGTGTCGAAGTCCTGACCATACCAGGCGTCCCAGTCTGAAGGGTGATCCCGATCATCACTGTTCTTTTGAGGATCGGTAGCGTCATATTGGACTACTCCCGAATCCTGATGGCCATCATCCATCGCCGCATCTATCTCCTGGCAAATCTCCAGGGGGATCAATTGATAGGCCAAAACCGTGTAGTACTCGCCGCTCTCCAGTTCGATGTCCTCCACGATTCCCCAGTAACCGTCCCAGCTGTTCTCCTGCAGGATGGGCCTGTCGAGATAGGGTCCGGCCCAGCCGTTTACGCCAGGGTCTGTGTTGCCGGAGTTATCAGCGTTCGTTGACAGTTGGTGCTCTCCTTCATTGCCGGATACAGCGTGTCCGCTCCATTCGGTTGGGTACTCACTGGTATCGGCATAGTACTGGAATGCGGCCTCGCGCATCTTCTCATGCTGGCCCTGTATCTGTGTGGCCTCTGCCTCGCCGATTACGCCGAACATGTTTGGTACCACCAGTCCTACGATGATGCCCAGGATGGCCAGAACGACCATCAGCTCGATGAGTGTAAAACCCCCCTGTCCTCCGTGTAGTGCCTTTGCTTTAC
>JBKGZM010000020.1:0-31436 GCA_046545575.1 Dehalococcoidia bacterium | reverse complement strand
CATAACATACTCCAAAATCTATCTTGATTTATCTTGACTTTGGCTGTAATAACTATGGCGGGCAACCTCTCCCCAGCAAAGTCTGGGGAGAGGCGTAGTGTCTTTTATCCTTGTAGTAAAGGGTATGATGATCGTGTGAGGGCTGGCGATGTTTGCCCTGTCGATTTGCATTACCAAGGCGGGTCTTATTCCTGCTTGCTCTGTGCCTATCACAGGATTCAAGTCGACCAGGAAAACGTCCCCTCTTTTTACTTCCAATTTATCTTCCCAGCAGCTAGCATTTCTTCATAGGCTGAAAGTTCGTTCAAATAGTTTCCCATACCGTATTCTGCTAGCTGAGGCTCTCCTTTCTTTGCCTCCAAAAACTCAATGAAATCCAGGATTTCCTCAAGACTCTCATCCGGCAAAGATTCTATCTTCTCCTTATATAATCACGTGATATCATTTCATCCACCTCCTGCCATGCAAATTCCCTTTTACCTTTCCAATAATAAATTGTACCACATTCCAGGTATTGAGTCTCAGTATCTTTCCGAACGGGTCGAAATTAGTCGACAGTGTACAGTTAGTTGGCTGATGGCTGTCGGGAGTCGATAGTCGGGAGTCAGCAGTCGGGAGTCAATGGTCATGTTCCTTGAAGGTATTTTATGAACCCTCTGACAAGTCGAGCCGTTTCATCGCTCAAGTCATGGATCCTGCCGAACCCTTCCTTGTGGGGTGGACCCATGATATATGAAGACATTTGCGTCTACAAAGATTCTGTCTTTGGGAACGTAGTCTTTGAGAAACATCACTCGCCTTTGTTCTCGCTATAAAGCCTTTCCAGATCTTCCTCGCTCAGACGACTGCCCCTGACAAGTCCTCGGACTTTCTCGGTCATGCCCTTGGACTTCAAAATGATGGTTCCCTCGCGCACGATGACTTCCGCTTCTTCCTCTATTCCGGCTTCACCGAGAAGCTCGTTATTAAGTATGACCCCCTCTCCTGAAACTTTGACTGTTTTTGCTCCCTTGTTACTCATCTCTCCCTCCTCCAGAGTTTGATGTTTGATAGAACGCTATCCGCAAGCCGCTCGGTATAGTAAATGTGACGCCCGCCGCCCTTACCTGGTCGAGAGTCGACGGTCTACAGTTAGTTTGTTGAGTTGGCTGGTCCGCCGCAGGCGGATGGCTGATGGGTTCAATGTACAGGATTCAGGAGCCAGGATTCAGGGTTTGGGGGACGAAGTTCAGGGTTCCCCTCCGCCCCCCCCTCCCCCGGCTATTCTATATTCAGGTGGATTTTTAGCGCCTGCTCTATTTGCGGGAGGCACTGTACAGGCAATGAGCCTCTGAAGCTGACTAGGCGACGCTTGTCTACCGTTCGAATCTGATTTGCTTTTATCCGGGAGTCCACGGTAAGCCCTGCAACACCTTTGGGAACAGGAACTTCGAAAGGGTACTGTTTTGTGGCAGGTTGCCCTGTAATGGGAAGGATAGTGACAGTCTGGGAGAATTCGTTGTTAATGTCGTTGGAAACAACCAGTGCCGGCCGGCGCTTACCAGTTTCAGCCCCAGTAACAGGGTCAAGGTTTACCTCGTAAACGTCTCCATGCCGGGGTAACCCTCTCCCAGGGATGGGTCCCGCCTCATGCTGAGCCATGGCCATCCCTTTCCCATGTCATCGTGGCCATTTCTCCAGCGTAGCCTCCTCCCATTCTTGGTCGACATCAGCATCCTCGGCTCGCCTTGCCTGATAACCCTCCACAAGAGATTGTGTGAGCTGTTCCTGTTCAAGTTCCTTCAGCTTGTCAAGAACGGCCGTAGCAACGAAGGCACTGCGCTTGCGTTTACTGACGCGGGCTTTCAATGCCTCGGCTATGTCTTCGGGAATCGTAAAGTTGAGCTTCAAAGTTCTCATGACTGACACCCCCGACCCTCTAAACTGGCAGGCTATTTCCTTGCCCCTTTCTTGAGCCTTATGACCATTTCTTATACCTACCGACTTTCTCTACTGCTGGTGAGTATAGCATCGTCAACTACAAGTGGTCAAGGGGCCGAGTCGGGCGCTCGCCGCAGGCTAAAGCCTGCGGCTACATCTGGATTCCGTCCGCCTAAGGCGGACGGAATGACGGATGGTCATCACTCAACAACCTTGAGCCCCTCATTCTCTGCCTCCGGCTTTCTCAGGACTTTATATATCTTCACATCTCCAAATTCCTGGACCTTCTGGAAGTAATCGAGGCCGCTCCCGTTGAGCATCTGGAGGCTGGTGAGCATTCTGGGGGCAGAGTCCGTGGGCACAAACACCAGGTAGCGCGGGATTCCAGTGATTACCTCGCCCTCCGGTGACCGCACCGAGAAGGTGTGTTCGGATAGATAGACCGCCCCGGACCTCCCATCCTCTTCCATATTCGTGTAATGGGTTCCTTCTTTCTCAAATATCGTCGCTGTCAGTGGCTCAAGATTCTCCTCATCATGCACGGCAAACGCCCGGTATCTGCCCTCCTCGTCTCTGAAAAGAGAGATGGGATAAAACTGTCTCGCCTCATCAGAGGCCCGTGTCACGTATCTTATCTCCACACCGCCCTGTTCGACCTTCCTGACGTCCTGGAAACCCCACGTTAAGTACCCCCTCTGCTGGCTGGAGCCGCCTTCGTAGTCCCACGACCCGAAATACGATATCCAGTGATAGATGTCCAGCAGGTATTCGCCAACGACCATGTACGCCTCGTCGCCTTCCTCTATCAGGGGCTCCATCTCACGTTCGAGCTCATACTGCTTGAGTCGCGGGTCACTTGAGTACTGTCTCACCTTTTCCGCATCCTCCACTGAGTCGAACCCGTATATCTCGTCCCTGGCCACCTTTTCATCCGCGGTAAAGAACACCGTCCCGGTCTTCAGGAGCTTGCGCGCGCTCTTGCCGTGCCCGCCGTCGCTGACCGTGGCCCTCTCTCCCACAGCCTCTATCGGATAGCCCCAGTCCCACCATGTGAAGGCTACCGCATCCCGGGGAGTCTCCTCGCTTATCCAGTTGAGCGCCTGCCACCAGCTCGTGGTCATGTACCGCTGACCGCTGTTCTGGTCATCCGCCTCCAGGTACACCGCTGCCGAGATAACGACCAGCGCCAGGCCCACCAGAGCAAATGAACGCAGCATGCCCCGCCGCTCCTTTAACACATCGTATCCCTTCCCGAGGAATACCCCCGTAAGCAGGGCCAGCGGGATCGAGCATAAGAGCGTGAACCGGACACCTCCTGCCACCACCATCAGGAAGGTCCCCGCCAGAAATAGGGCAAAGAACACTCCCGCTACAGGCCTGTCATCCAGCCGTACGGACCCTTCGTCGGTTTTCTTGAAGAGGGTTGCGGCCCAGCCAACGAACCCCGCGATCAGTGGGACGCTGAGCCGGCTCCACAGCTCGCCGAAGCTCACCTTTTGCAGCTCGGAGATGGACGTGCCTACAGTCGGCGAGGGGATACTCCCGATAACCTCCCCTCCCTCTCTCACCACCTCCGCCGTCTCCGCGGGACTCATAACCGGGGCGGCAGCCTGGAAGACCGAGGCGAGAACGTTTCTGGCCTGCCCGGGCAGCATAATGGCAGCGATGTCCTGGAAGACGAATCCCAGGAACACGAGACTGAGCACTCCCGTGACCACATCCTGTGCCAGCTGCGGCACGTGTATTTTATATCCATATGCCTGCTGGAAGACCCACGCTGATAGCACTAGCGAGACAGGCAGGACAATGAAATCGTGCGAGACGATAGAATTAAAGGTGAAGAATCCGGTGAGGATGAGTATAAATGAGAGCGCGAGTTCCTTTACCTCTGTTGCATCACGTGCAAGGATGGCCCGGACGATTATGTACACGAGCCATACCCCCAGTACCAGCATGAACATGTACCAGAACCCCACCCAGCTCATCTTGAACAGGAAGAGCCCGAGTCCCGTGAGGAAAGCGTATATTGCCTTTCTTCTCAGGTCACTGGCCTTCGCCATCTTCAGAAAGGCGTAAATCGTGGCAAAGGAGAAAAGCAGGACCAGCGAGTCGGTATCGGTGAACCCTATAACGGTCCTTCTCACTGCAGCGGGGACAAGTGCTACGGTAACTGCAGCGGCCACGCCGCCAAGCCGGTTACTCAACGTCTTGCCGCAGAGGTAGGCAAACACCATGGCGATGAGCAGGGGGATAATGGGAGCGAAGAAGCACCAGCGGTAGAACTCCATTCCCGTCCATTCCACGAGGTGATACGAGTAGGCAAGATAGTATGGGAGGACAAGGGCCGAGCTAGGCCGAGCGCCTTCAGGGTAATTTATCAGAGGATCGACTGTGGGATGCGTTCCCGTTTCCAAAATCTGCTTTGCGATGTGGAACCAGTAGTAGGGGTCGAACCCCAGTATATATGGATACCCATCCTGCCAGGGCTCTGAGCGTATGTAGACCATCAACGCCGCTGCGGCGAGGAGCCCCAGGACAGTAAGCCAGGGGGAAGGACGCGTCAACGCAAATTTCATTCTTTGAGGATAGTATACCACGTTTTAGTAGCTGCATAAGTCGTCCTTATGTGGCTAAAGCGGCCACGCACCAACAAATGATGAGAATGGAGGCAGATGCACTTCGTGTGAAGGGCTAAACCGATGTGGGAACTCCGGGATATGACCCGCTACCGGACGAAGCTACTGAGGGAGACAAACTCAGAGAAGAACAGGGTTCAAGAGGTTCTGGAGGATTCCATTCCGCTATCTCAACTAACAAAGATAACTCGACCGAGTTTTGGGGACTAAAGAACAGGCAGTTATAATCTTACCAGTGGAGCCGCATATCTAACCTGCGCGTATCTCAGCGCACCATTCTATCACCCTACTGCTTCTCTTATGGCGTAGAAAACGTCCTGTGGCCTCTCTATCTCATCCGCCGGAGGCGGAACATTGACGGTTATCACCAGGGCGTTCTCGTGATGGTCACCCTTGAGAGTGCCCTCAGGCGTTTGTTCAGGCAAGGTCTGGACCTTCGCATCGCCAAAGGAGCAAAATCCGTGGTCGGAGATGACAATAAGCCTGTTATTCGCATTTTCGAGAAATCCTGTGTCCAGGATCTCGCCGAGTTTCCTGTCAACCCTTTCATACCACTCCAGGACGCAATCCTCACCCCAGTGGAAGTGCTGGACCCTGTCCAGAAGGGAATACACCGCGATGAGAACATCGGGGTTCTCTTTCATCAATTCCTTTGTCTTCTCCGTGACCGTCTGCAATTCCTCCCACCACTCCTTTTCATTGGTCGGGAGCCCGAACCCAATGGGCTTAAAATCGACGTTAAAGGAATAGGGAGGGATCACGAAGGGGACATTCATTGCTTGTACTGTTTTACCTTCTCTATCAAGGATGTCCCAGATGAAGTCTACATTGATATCCTCCCTCTTAACTATGTCTCCGCCTGCGACAAAGGCTTCATGCCCATGTTCGTCGGGTGTTTTCCCGCAAAACATACCGCACCAGACGGAAGGGGAAAGAGGCGTCTCCGCCAGGGTGATTTCCCTGGCCTTGCCCGTGTTGCAGAGCCTTTGGAAATTGGGGAGTTTGTCAAGATTCGGGCTCACGATTGTCCACGTCGCTGCATCAATACCTAAAACCAGAAACACCTGGCACCTCCTTCACTGCGTTTTCATCGTTCGCCTGCACCATCCGCACCCTGAAGGGTGCGCCTCTACGCCCCACTCTTAGGCGAAACCATTCCGGGGAGCCCAAACTCTATTTTCTGTCCCATTATCTCGGAGGCGTCCAGTACTTCAAGACCTATTAGCTTGCCATCCTTCCCAAAATCCGCATGTACACCCTCCGAGATGGTTTTGGTCTCCACCGCCTTGGTCTCAGGGTCAGCAAAATAGAGATAAAGCAAATCCCTCACCGGATCATATTCCACCTTCATGCTACACCTCCTCGAAACGCTCGCCGTATCTTGCTTTGACGGTTAGCACAAGTACCTGTTCCCCCGTCACAAGTTTATAATAGACTGTAATCTCCTTTTGCTTATAAAAGCTCCCTTCCCAATAGCCATTATATGGGAAGACCAACACCTTTCCAAGGGTGCCAGATTTGACGTCTCTGGCCTGTCTGCCTTTCTCCAGCGTTTCTTCGATTTCCTCTCTGCTGACCCCACGCTGCAGCATGCGGACTTTCAGGTGATGATGAACTTCAAAATTTCCCTGCTCCATTTTCTCACTGCCTATAGCCTTCGGCGGACGAAGCAATAACACATTGGGACCTCCCATAAACCAAGAGCCATCAGCTATCAGCCACTATATAACCACCCCCGCCCCGATATTCCTGTCCTTCACCAGGACAAATCTGCCTAGCTCGGGAATATCCGAGAACTTCTCCACAACCACGGGCTCGGTGGAAAAGATTATCGTTGCGGCCTCGTTCTCCCGTATTTCGGCAGGGCCTTCCTCCATTATCTTGCCTGTCTCGGAATTTATCTTCTCCCTTATCTCCTTCACCTTGCAACTGGTCCGTTTCGTGCCACACCGGAGTTCCACAACATCCCCTGTCCGCAGGACATCATCGAGCAGGACTGCCTCACCCAAAAATTGCCCGGTTGCCGTGGGTGGGTTCCCCACCACCCCGCACACATCCCCCCGAACAGGCTCGCAGTCCGTGACAATCCCGATACTATCACCCGCCGTAGCCTCACTCAAGTCCTTATTGAATTCCTTTATCTCCTTTATCGTCCCTTCCTGACCGGAAGGCTGGAAAACCACTTTATCACCCTTCCTCAGCACTCCTGACTCAACCCGTCCGACGACAACATCCTGTGAATCCACGCTGTACGTATCCTGCACAACGAACCGGCACGACTTGACCTCCTCGCTGATCTGAACCTCATCTAGGACCTGGATGAGCGTAGGGCCCTGATACCACGGCATTCTTTCCGAGGGTTTGTAGATGTTGTCTCCCTCCATGGCTGAGCCAGGAATAAACGTGAGGTCCTTATATCCAAAGGAAGCAAGTAAGCGGGATACCTCGTTCTTGACGCTGGTGAAAACATCCTCTCGGTACCCCTCAAGGTCCATCTTGTTGACCACTACAATCAATTGCTTCACACCCAGCATGTGCAGGAGATAGGCATGCCTCCCCGTCTGCTCCTGTATGCCTTCGTCCGCCGCCACCACCAGGACAGCCACATCGGCATGCGAAGCCCCCGTAAGCATGTTCTTGATGAACTCCTTATGCCCCGGCACATCGCTGATGGAGTAGAAATTCTTCTTCCCCTTGAACATCACTCCGGCGGTATCGATGGTTCGCTCTTCCTTCAACTCGTCATCGAAGGAATCGATGAAGTAGGCAAACTCGAACCGCCTCTTGTACTCCTCGGCGAGCTTCTGTATCTCGGCAACCCGCCCTTCCTGTATGCTCTCGGAATCGTACAAAAGCCTCCCTATCAAGGTGGACTTACCGTGGTCCACATGCCCTGTGAATACTACGTTTACGTTCATTACAACCCCCTTCCATTACATATATCCCAAAGCCCTCAGTTTCTGCATCGTGAAGGCCTTCTCCTTGTCCTGCGCCCTCCCCGACCGTTCGGCTACCTTGGTATCCCTGAGCTCCTCGACGATCTCATCGATTGTGCTGGCGTTGGATTCTATAGGCAAGGTGCACGGCTCACATCCCAGGCTCCTGTATCTCTGTCCGTTCTTGGCGAAATACATCGGACTTGACGGGATATTCTCCTGCTGCACATACTCCCAGACGTCCAGCTCCCTCCAGTGCAGAATGGGATGCACCCTTATATGAGTCTTATCCGCGATCAGGCTCTGGTACTGGTCCCACATCTCCAGCGGCTGGTCCTTGTAATTCCAGTGGAACTGCTCATCCCGCGGAGAGAAGTATCTCTCCTTCGCCCTTATGCCATGCTCGTCCCTTCTGATGGCCAGGATTAACGCATCGAAACCGTTCTCCTCGAGGCATTTCATGAGCGCTTCCGTCTTCAACCTGGTACAGCACTCGAACTTCCCATCCTGGGGAGAGACCCCTTCTTTGATCGCTTCCTCGTTCCGGGCCACTATCAAATCCATTCCCCACTCTTTAGCCAACCTGTCCCTGAACTCGTACATCTCCTTGAATTTGTAGGTCGTGTCTATGTGGATGACGGGAAAAGGGATCTTGCCAAAAAAGGCCTTCCTGCACAGCCACAACGTGGCCGTTGAATCCTTCCCGGTACTCCAGAGAACCGCCGGCCTCTTGAACTCAGCATATGCCTCCCTCAATATATAGATGCTCCGGTTCTCCATCTGTTTCAATTCCAGCATCGTTCCTCCTTTCTCATAGAACAAATGTCTTGATCAATGTCAAAGCGCCAAGTATCATTATGGCTATCCCTATGGCAAGCTTTAGACTGCCAGTATTTGCCTTCTTCACCGTGAGGGCTCCAAACGGGGCCGCCACCACCGCCCCCACAGTTGCGGCAGCTGAGATCGCCCAATCAATATTCCCATTAATAAAAAGATAACCCAGAAACCCCGCCGCACAAACTATCGCCACTGTCACCGTGGTGCTCGCTACAGAGTTCTTCACTTCCCTTCCACTCACCAGCTGCCCTCCGGTTATCATCGGTACATATCCGGCCCCGCTCATTCCCTTGTTAAAAGCCCCTACAATTCCCAGGGCAAGGAGGGTCTTCCATGAAAAAACTGGAGTACGAGTTCTCTCCAAGATGCTCTTCAACCCCACAGCAAGTATCAAAACCCCTATATACGTCTGCAGAACAATTTCGGAGACACTCACCGCCACAACCACACCAATCAGAACCCCTGCTATGCCCAAAATAGTCAGCGCAAAAACAACCTTGGAGTCAAACGAGCGCGGTAAATAGCCGAGCCCGCGCAGTCGTTTCTTTATCTGTTCATCTCTCCTGAAGTCCAGATCAAGATTCCCGGCACGATGGTGTGCTATTCCACCAACCACCCCACCCACAAGCTGACTGAGCAACACGGCCGGCACAATGTGCAACGGGTGCAATCCCACAATCAACAGTAACGGCGTCAGCGGAGTGCCATAGCCTGCCCCTGTGGAAACGGCCACATACTGACATACCAGAGCCAGGCCACCTACAATCATTAAAGAAGAGAGCGATACGTCCATAAAAAGTTAAAAGTTTAAAACTAAAAGCTAAAAATTGAAGACTAAAAAGCAAGGTAATTTCAGAGTTTCAGGTCTGGACTTTTTAGTATTTCTAACTTTTGGCTTTTGATTTTTGTCAGTCCAGGTACCCCAGAGCCCTCAACCTCTTCTTAACCTCCTCTTCCTCTTCCTCGCTGAATCCGCCAGAGGCGGACTCCTCCTCGTCTTCTTCCTTCAAAACCTCTTCGAGGACAAACGTCACGTACTCCTCGACAGAGCCAAACTCGGTTACCTTGACCCTCTCTTCTACCCTGTTGTAAAGGTCGGCGGGCAAGTTTACTGCTTTCTTTTCCTCTTCACTCATAGGTATCCTAACCTCCTTAATCGTTCTCGCACTGCTTTTACTTCCTCATCACTGAGCTGGTCCTCCCCCTTTATCTCGCCGCTGGAGGCCAGCGTGCGCATGACATACACGATGAACTCGTTGACACTGGAAAAGCCGGTGCCATCGATCATCTGGACCAGCTTCTGGTAGAGCTCGCGGGGAATTTTGATCGTTACCCTGTCGTGCATTGATACTCCAATTGTAGTCTAGAGGCATTATATCAGAATGCTCATCAAAATCAATAGGGCGCTCTCTTCCAATACAGAATGAGCCCGCCTGTGGCGGTACGAAGAATCTCATTCAGCATCCCCTATCCCACATGGTGTGGCTTGGAGTGCCAAGTGACGGACGGGAGTCACTCAACAACCTTGAGCCCTTCCTTCTCTGCTTCCGGATCCCTCACAACACATGGTATACTTTCACATCCTGAGCCTCGCAGCGAGTTCGGATTCGTGGTCCTTGAGCCATTTCTTGTGCTCACGCCACCGGGGACAGTGTTTGCCTACCAGCTCCCAGAACTTCTTCGAGTGATTCATCTCCTTCAGATGGGCAAGCTCATGGATGACGACGTAGTCGATAACGGGCTCCGGTGCCATTACGAGTCTCCAGTTGAAATTGAGGTTCCCCTTCTGAGAGCAACTTCCCCAGCGGGTCTTCTGACCCCTTATGGTAATACGGCCACAATTGACTCCCAGGCGAGCGCTGAACTTATCTACCCTCTCCTCTATCAGTTTCCTTGCCTCCGTCCGGTACCACCGCTCCACTGCCAGGTTAACTCTCGCAGACGGTGATTTAAGGCTCACGAGGAGCCTGTTTCCCTCACGTCTTACATTCTCATCTCCTCCGTGATTGTCATGCCTTACCACCTCCAGATTCCGGCCGAGGTACGGGACAACGTCGCCAGTGGTCAGGTCCCTCTCCAGGGAAAGGGTTTGATCCGTGCCAAACTTTACGAGGTTTTCCAGTATCCAGCGTTTTTTCGCTTTTAAAAACGCGGGGATTTGCCCGACCTTGCAGGATTTCGGAATCACCACCGTAAGACCCGTCCCCTGTTTGATCTCAAGGCGGACGTGCATTGCCCTGGAACTGCGCCTCACGGCATACCAGACGGTCCGCCCATCAAGGGTGATTCTGCGTTTTTTCACCATGGACAGTTTAGCTGGCTCGGGCCTTGCGTGTCCAGTTTCTATTATTGATTGTCCGCTCTCCACGAATGTATAATGCTTGTATCCAGCAAGCTCGGAAGGCGAATTATGGACATCGAAATATATTGTGATGAAAGCAACCAGGAACTATTAGGGGCTAGCAAACCAACCAATAAAAGGTTTTTCCTTATTGGAGGTATTTGGCTCCCAGCATCCAAACGTAAGGAGTACAAGGAAGCGATTAACAATATAAGACAGGAAGAACATTGCTTTGGTGAGGCAAAGTGGAAAGCGGTATCACCTTCAAAACTTGGTTTCTATCTGAGACTAATTGAGTTCTTTTTCCAGCAGGAACAAGACCTTCGATTCCGCTGTATTGTTATAGACACCCAAAGGGTGGACTTACACAAATATCACGAAGCCGACAAGGAACTGGGTTACTACAAGTTTTGCTACCAGCTTCTTAAGAATTGGATTGAAGACTTCAATAGCTATCGTATCTTTCTCGATTTGAAGACAAATCGAATTCCTCGCAGGTTACCAGTTCTACACAATTTTCTCAGTTCATCCAATATACTGGCTAATGTTATGAGTGTGCAGGCCCTGCCCTCCAGGGAGTTGATCTTAATGCAATTAGCTGATGTATTGTTGGGTGCTGTTTCGTCGAAGTTCAATCAGTCTGCGGAAAGCACCGCAAAGGCAGAAGTTATGAAGCGCATCGAGCATCATTTGAGCCATCCAATTGGGCCAACGAGTAAGGAGCTAAAGAAATTCAACGTCTTCAAGATGGCACTTCTGGACAGTAGTAGATAATGAGCTATCCCCCATTGGTGAAATACACAACCGAAGACGAGTATCGTCGTCATTTTCGTCAGAAATACTGTCAAGCAAGGATAGCTACCTTTGATGGGATATTAGTACGGTTCAGCATGAAAGATTTCGATCACGCGTTCTACGAATGTAGCACCAGTATATGGCCCAGCAAGAATAAGTTTTCACTTCCCAGAGCTGAAAGGATAGATTGGATTGAAGCGGCTCTTTTGGACAACACTGCTAAACTCAAGATTGGATGGGACAACAAGAAAAAGAAATTAAACAAGTCCAGAAGAGTAATTGTAGCTAACGGGAATTATGTGGTAGTCATTCAACTATTGAAAAGCGGTAACGCACGATTTATAACAGCTTTCCTGGCTGACAACTATCGCACGCTTCTACAAATTCTCAGCTTGCCGGACTGGACATCGCCATAAAAAAAAGGTCGCTGATTCGCAAAGCTGGTTCAGCGACCGAAACCTCGACACGTTCCTTACTGTAAGTAAAGAACTCCACTTTCATTATCAAATTATTCCTGGCATTTGTCAAGGACACTCTGGCGTAGGAAGAATCTATTCAGCAGTTGCGGAGTGTACGCCGAAGGCAGAAGAAAACTCGCTTCCCCGGCTAGGAGGGCCGACGTCGGCCCTCCTAGCCCAATAGCATACCATACGGCACGCCCATTGGGGGTGATTCTGCGCTTTTCCATCATGGACAGTTTAGCTGGCTCGCGTCCTGTATGTCCAGGGGTTGGGCCACAAAGTTCCGTTTTCAATGAGGTGGCCTCGTAGCTTGCCTTGTAACATATATGCTAAAATGTAGGCAATAGCAAATAGCCAAAAAGTTGGCAAAATGAACTGTACTCAATCTCTAGACCTTGTAAGTTCTTTAGATATTGCAAGCTTAGTGGTGACTTTTCTAACAGGTGCAGCATTAGCTGTTTTTGCTTGGCGCAGCTATAGTCTTTCGAGGAGTATTGCTCAGGGACGCTACTCACCAGTTCTTGAGTTGTATCCCGCAGGCCCACCAGAAACAGGAAGCTTTCAGCAGAACGTATCAAAGTTCCAAGGCGTTAGATGGCAGCTGTCTTTGGTCAACTCCGGCGATGTCCCAATATGGTGCGATAACCTAACTATTTCCATACAGATTACCTTGCTTCCTGAAGCATCAGAGCAAGAGGTTTGGGCAGATATAAGTAAATTTTGTGAATTCTATGATGAGGAAGGGAATCCACTTACAGAAAGAGCTATAGGGGTCGACGGATACAGCCACCGCAAAGTAACAGTGTATATATGTCGTGAAGGGCAGGAATTACATAGACTGGTCGGAGTTGGACACCCTACGCAAATGCAGTTCGAACTGCATCAGAGGGGGAAACACGGTAGGCCTGAGGTTTGGGTGAGAGAAAAAAGCGGCAGCTTTCGCTTGCCTGAGAAGTTTGACAAGAATCCTATACTCATAGGCTAGCAACCAGACCTTATCACATGGATTAAAAAAGGGGCAAAAAGCGATAACGAGTTTTGACAGGGCTAGTCGGTAGCGGCTAGCCCTTGTGGTGTGAACCATGAATCTGTACGGAATCCTCCCACTCCTCTCGGACACGGGCCGGTGGACCGAATTCACTCGCAAGCTAGGCACACGGCAGGAGAGAATAACGCTCATCGACGGGGCCAAACCGTTCCTCCTGGCCTGCCTCCGCCACAGCCTGAGCACACCGGTACTGGTCATCACGCCCGATACCGAGAGGGCAAAGACACTCCAGGAAGAGATAACCGCCTGGTCCTATCTCGACACCACGGTTCACCTCTTCCCCGAAATCGACGTCCTCCCTTATGAGCGTCTTACCCCCGATGCCCAGACCGTCCAGAGCAGGTTGCGAGTGCTCTCCGCCCTGAGCACAGACGAAAATAGCTATCCCGTTGTCGTCGCACCGGCGCATGCGGCGTCCCAGAAAACGATTTCGCCTGCGGATTTCGCCGCATCCTGCAAGGTCATCAAGCAGGGAACGAACATCGAGCCGGACCGCCTCATGGACTACTGCACCGCCGCAGGGTATGAGGCGGGCGAGCTTGTGGAGGTCCAGGGGAGGGCAAGCAAGCGCGGCGGAATCGTCGATATCTATTCCCCGAACAACGACTGGCCCGCACGCATCGACTTCTTCGGCAACCAGGTGGAGAGCATCCGCTGGTTCGATCCCGCCACACAGCGCTCGCTCGAAACCACGGAATCGCTGACCATCGTCCCGGCACGGGAGGTACTGCCGCCCAGGCCACAGGATGTGGAACAGGCCTTCGGCGCACTGGACCTCTCCGGCTGCACGGAGGAGACACAGGAAACCTTCGAAAGGGACCGCGAGCTTCTGCTCAACGGGCAGTGGCCCGACGGATTCCAGTTTTACGTTCCGTTCTTCAATCACAGCATACTGGTCGATTACTTCCCGCAGGGATCGCTCATCGTTCTGGACGACCTCGGCAACATCAGCGCCGAACTCTCAGACCTCGCTTCCCAGGCAGCCACACTGCGAGATGGGCAAATAGAGCGGGGCGAGCTTCCCAAGAACTTCCCATCGCCGTGCTTCGAGTGGAACGAGATAGAGCAAAGGACAGAAGACGTCGGGAGCCGCCTCGCGCTCGAAAAATGGTCCGACGAGAACACCGCAGGCTTCGATTTTCGCCATCCGCCGGAGTACGCCGGACGGCTGGAGGATTTCATCGAGGACACACGCGACAGGCTTCGAAGCGGCGAGAGAATCATGATCGTCTCACGGCAGGCCAACAGGCTGGCCGAGCTCTTCAAGGAAAAGGACATCTTTGTCACCCCTCGAGAGAAGGTAGATCAAGTGCCACAGCCAGGGACGCTGGCCCTCGTTCACGGCTCGTTATCCGGCGGCTGGGTGTTCGACGGGACATCCCTCTTCACCGATGCCGAACTCTTCGGGTTCGTAAAGAAGCGGCGGTATTTCCCCGTCCGGCGCACCCAGCGCGAGGCCTTTCTGGCCGACCTCTCCGTCGGGGATTACGTCGTTCACACGGACCACGGAATCGCCAGGTTCTCAGGCATGATGAGGCTCTCTTCCGATGGAACCGAGAGCGAGTACCTGGTCCTCGAATACTCCGAGGGCGACAGGCTGTACGTTCCTTCCACGCAGGCAGACAGGGTGACACGGTACATCGGTCCCGGAGGCCATACCCCGTCCCTAAGCCGACTGCACACAGGCGAGTGGGCCCGCACCAAACAGAGGGTCAAGAAAGCGGCGGAAGAGGTAGCCCGGGAACTCCTCGACATCTACGCATCACGCGAGGTATCTCCGGGAATCTCGTTCTCACCGGATACCGTGTGGCAGCAGGAGCTGGAGGCGTCCTTCCCCTACGTGGAGACGCCCGACCAGAGGGAGACAATCCAGGATGTGAAAGTCGATATGGAAAACCAGAGGCCGATGGACCGGCTTGTGTGCGGGGATGTCGGCTACGGCAAGACGGAGGTGGCGGTCCGCGCCGCCTTCAAAGCGATAAGCGACGGGAAACAGGTAGCCGTTCTGGTCCCCACAACCGTGCTGGCGCAGCAGCACCTTGCCACATTCAAAGAGAGGCTGGCCGCCTTCCCCGTGATAATCGAGGTGCTCAGTCGCTTCCGTGCTCCCAAAGAGCAGCAGGAGGTGCTGGAGAAACTGAGGGACGGGTCGGTCGACATCTGCATCGGGACACACCGTCTCCTGCAAAAGGATGTCTTCTTCAACAACCTGGGACTGGTAATTGTTGACGAGGAACAGAAGTTCGGCGTGTCACACAAGGAGCAACTCAAGAAGTTGAGAGGGGAAGTGGACGTGCTCACGCTGAGCGCCACCCCCATCCCCCGCACCCTGCACATGTCACTCGTCGGAGTTCGCGATATGAGCACGATGGAGACAGCGCCGGAGGAGCGGCTGCCGATAAAGACCTACGTTACCGAGTACAGCGAGGAACTCGTCCGGGCGGCGATCCTGCGGGAGCTTGACAGGAGCGGGCAGGTTTTCTTCGTCCACAACCGGGTGCAGAGCATCGGGTTTGTGGCCAACGAGTTGAGGGAGCTTGTGCCCGAGGCTCGCATCGCCATCGGCCACGGACAGATGCCGGAGGAGGACCTGGAGTCGGTGATGGCCGACTTCACGGGCGGGGAGGTGGATGTGCTCGTCTGCACGACGATTATCGAGTCGGGGCTGGACTTACCGAATGTCAACACCCTGATAGTCAACCACGCCGATAAGTTCGGTCTGACGCAGCTCTACCATCTGCGGGGAAGGGTGGGGAGGGGGGACGTCCGCGCATACGCCTATTTCCTCTATGAGAAAGGCAAGCGCCTCACCGACCCGGCACAGAAACGGTTGAAAACCATCTTTGAAACCACCGAACTCGGTTCCGGATTCCGCATCGCCATGAAGGACCTCGAGATCCGCGGCGCGGGCAACATCCTCAGTTCGGAGCAGAGCGGACACATGGGGGCAGTCGGCTTCGACCTGTACTGCCGTCTGCTTGCCCAGGCAGTGGACGAGCTTAAACGCGGGGAAAAGAAAGAGCCCCCAAAAGTCACGCAGCCAACTGTCGATTTACCCCTCACCGCTCACATCCCCGAGGACTACATGCCCAACCTCATGAGCCGGCTGGCCCTCTATCAACGCCTGGCAGGTGTTCAGTCGCGTGAGCAGATACAGGGTATAAGACAGGAAACCGAGGACCGGTTCGGCAAGCTCCCCTCTTCTTTTCAAAATCTCCTGTACGTCATAGAGATAAAACTGCTGGCCTCCGAGGCAGGGATCCAGAAGGTTTCCACGGAAGGAAAATACATAGTGCTCAGGCCAGCCGAGGGGAACCAGATAGACTACGAGCCTCTACAGCGCACGTTCGGGGCCAGCATACGTGCACATCCCCGGTTCGTGCGGCTTAACCCAAACCAGCTCGGAGACCACTGGACGGACATGCTGAGGGAGGTGTTGCAAAGGATGGCAAACTCAGCGTAGGGTTGAAGTCCCTCGGGTAGGAGGGCCGACGTCGGCCCTCCTACCCCAAACCTCGCACTAATCCCCAATCCCTGAACCCTGGCCCCTGAACCCCGAGCCCTGCCGCGCGGCAAGCTTATAGAGAACCACTACAATTACTCCCAACACAAACCCACCTACGTGAGCCCAGTAGGCAACCCCACCTTGAGCTGAGGGCCCAAGAGACCCGACACCGCTTACGAACTGAAGCAGGAACCAGAAACCAAGGAGATAGAAGGCTCGTATTCGAAACACAGTAATGAAGAAGAAAAAGACAGCGGTCGTGATCCTGCTGTGCGGAAAGAGGACAATGTAAGCCCCCAACACGCCAGCAATCGCTCCGCTTGCCCCTATCGTCGGGGTCTGAGAGCCCATGCTTGTCGCCACTTGAAGCCAAGTAGCGGCCAGCCCGGCCGCCAGGTAGAACAAAAGATAACGGAAATGCCCGAAGCGGTCCTCAATATTATCCCCAAACACCCACAGGAACAGCATATTCCCCAGGAAGTGCATCCAGCCCCCGTGGACGAACATCGATGTAAACATCGTGACCCAGGTAGGAACTGGTGATGTTATGTCAATTGACCCTGTGGGCGTGGGCAGAGTCTGGAAACTCAGACCCTGGGTTAGCTCCGCGGGTATCGCTCCGAATTTATAGAAGAATACAGCACGCCCCATCTCCCCGAGAGTCAACTCATAGATGAAGATCGCCGCACAGATAACGATCAATGTCACATTGACGACGGGAAAACCTTTCCTTTTCAGGTCGCTGTCAGTAAGCGGAAGCACCGACTATAAATCTCCTTTTTCTAATCAGGAAAGACCGTTATATTCTAGCATTGGACTACTCACGTCGCAAACCAATCAGGATAAAACTTGACTGAGGAACCATCAAATGTTATATATGTAAATGTCCCTTTTAATGGCAGCGTAGCTCAAAGGCAGAGCAGGGGACTCATAAGCCTCAGGCTGGGGGTTCGAATCCCTCCGCTGCCACTTTCAGGAGTAAGCAAAGAAATTCCCAACAGGAGTACAAATGAATACCGCTCTATTCATTGTTATTATACTGATCTTGCTGGCACTGGGACTGTTCGTGATCCCGCGCTTCCGCATGAAGCGTGCGGTGAATCAGGTAATAAAGATTTTCCAGGAGTCCCAGGCAATCAGTCCCGATACCGCCAAGACCATCGACGAACTGGGACTGAGGCCTCCGACCTTCATGCAACGCCTGATGAGACGGCGTGACTTCAAACCGTATGCCCTTCAGGCACTGATACAGGGGAATATTATAAGAATGACTGAGGACGACAGGCTTTACCTTTCCGAAGAAGACCTGGCTTCATCTAACTTATATAATAGTTAGGTACAGTCGCTACTCCTGTGTCGCTTTCCGCCCTATTACTTCCTGCTTTTCATACCAGACCCGCACAGCCTCAATCGCTTCATCAGAGATCACACCCGCAGGAGATTGAAATCAACCTCGGAGTACAATTCAACCAATTCGGGGTGTAAAACCTCGCACTACGCTGAGTCCACCCGGGTAGGCTGGCCGACGTCGGCCAGCCTACCCCACCAGGTTGGGTAGGGGAGACTTTAGTCGCCCCCGGGTAAGGGCAAATAAATTCGCCCCTACCCTCTGATCTGAATCGTGAGCGAATTCCATTTTCTTGCGTCTATACATATAGAACAGTTAAAGGGGGATGCCATGAAACACGGCAGAATTATCACAGTAATCCTCATTCTATCGCTTTTGGCCTCTATCGCCTCCGCATGCTCGCATGATCCAGGTGAGCCAGGAGCGGCTACCGATTAGCTCGCGGTGGCTCCCGGCGCCCTGCACCTCGGTGAGGAAGCCGCAGTGACCTTCACTTTGCTGGACAATAAAGGTCAATTCGCAAAGGACAACGTCCAGGTTTCACTGCGGAAGGACAGTGAGACCGTCGCCTCCGGCTCAGGATGGATTGACGGAAAGGGCCAAATTCAACTGAATATCCCAAAGGAACTGCAGCAAGGCGACTACGAACTCTACGTCAAGAGTACCAGCTTCCAGGACAAAGCAAGCGTTAAAGTCAAGAAGAGTCTCCTCACCTTCCTGGAAACCGACAAGCCGATTTACAAGCCAGGGCAGACGATCCACATTCGAGTTGTGACACTGAACTCAGACCTCCTCCCCATAGAGGAAACGGCCACCGTAGAGGTCCTCGGCGCCAAGGGAATCAAAATCTTCCGCAAGGAAGTCACAACCGATGAATACGGAATGGCCACTGTCGATCTTCCCCTGTCCAGCGAGCCCAACCTGGGCCAGTGGAAGATAAACGCTAAAGCAGCGGGAGAGACAACACAACTGGATGTCAAGGTGGAGGAATATGTGCTCCCCAAGTACGAAGTGGAAGTGGACCTGGCAAAGGAATGGTGCCTGGTCAACGAGTCCATAAAAGGCTCTGTCAAGGCCGAATACAGCTTCGGCAAACCCGTCAAAGGTGAAATCCATATCTCAGCCTCACGGTACGTTGGAGAGTGGGAGGAGTACACAACCCTTACAAAGGCCATCGACGGCGAGACGGACTTCGAGATTTCCCCGGTCGGGTACGTCGCCGGCGTTCCCCAGGCCCAGGGCATGGGGAATGTGATGCTGGACATCACGGTCACCGAGGAATCCACCGGATACCAGGAGAAAACAACCAGGATGCTCACCGTTTCCGAGTCGTCTCTAAACATCCAGGCAATACCCGAGAGTTCGGTCTTCAAACCGGGCCTGCCGTTCAATTTCCTCATAGTGACTGAGACCCCGGACAATCAGCCCACTGAGTCAACTGTCCGGGTGGAAATAGACTACTTTAACAAAGAGTTCGAGAGAATAAAGAAAGCCGAAACAAGCATAAAAACCACAAAGGGACAGGGGATTCTCTCCCTGACTCCACCTGATGACGCTGTGGCCCTGCAATTAGAGGCCTTCGCCGGCAGTGCCGAGACCACTAACTCCGTCGAAGCAGGCCATTCGCCTTCCGATAACTTTATCCATGTGGAACAGGTAAGCGAGGGCATTCCTCAGGTAGGACAGGACATCGAGTTCAAGGTTCATTCCACCCGGGAAGCGGCAAACTTCTACTATGAAGTCGTCTCCCGCGACAAGGTGGTGTTCACGGATTTCTCGGGCAACAACCAAATATCGTTCAGTACCACTCCCCAGATGGCCCCGTCCGCAAAGCTGCTCATCTACCAGATCCTGCCCAACAGTGAAGTGGCTGCCGACTACATCCCGTTTAGCGTCGATGCGGACTACCCCAACAACCTGGAGGCGAGCTTCTCCAAAGACGAGGCAAGCCCGAGCGAGGAAGTCGATATAGAGATATCGAGCGAGGGACAATCCAAAGTTGGAATAGCAGCAGTGGATAAGTCCGTTTTCATCCTGGCGGAGAACCGGCTCAACCTGCAGCAGGTCTTTGCGGAACTGGAGCGACTCTACATGGAGCCGCAGGTTGAATTACACGAGGCTTCCATCTACTCAGGGATAACCGCTCGCGGAGCCATGGAAACATTTGGAGACGCGGGAGTGGTAGTGATGAGTAACCAGAGCGTCCCCGAGGGGAAACAGTATGGAAGAGAAATGGGCGTCGGGAGGGATGGAGTTGTCATGTTCGAAGGGGCAGTGCCAAAGGCAGAAAACGCAGCGCCGACCGCTACGCCAGGGCCTCAAGGCCCCTCCGGTGACACCGCAGGACTCGCAGAGGTAGAGAGAGTGAGGCAGTTCTTCCCCGAGACATGGCTCTGGCAGGAAATCGTCACTGACCCTGATGGCAAAGCATCGCTCGACGTGGAAGTCCCCGATACCATCACCACCTGGATGCTCCATGCCATCGGTATCTCCAAGGAGAACGGACTCGGAATCGACGAGGCACAGCTAACGGCATTCCAGCCGTTCTTCCTCAAGGTCGACCTGCCCTACTCATCTATCCGCGGCGAGGAATTTCCCGTCAGCGTGGCCATTTACAACTATCTGGACCGGACACAGAAGGTTCGTGTAAGTATCGAAGATGCGGAGTGGTTCGATCTCAAAGATTCCGAGCAGAAATGGATCGAGGTCCCTCCCAGTGGCATCGGGGGGGGCGGAATTCACTATAAGTCCCCAGGAACTGGGAACCGGCAAGATAAAGCTTACAGCCCAAAGTGAGGAAGCTGCCGACGCCGTAAAAAAGGATGTGCTGGTTGAGCCGGAGGGGGTGGCCAGGGAAACCATCGACAACCTCACACTGTCCGGCGGAACGTCAAAAACAGTGAACACGGATATCCCGGCCAGCGCTGTCGAGGGCTCGGGGAGAGCATACGTGGCCGTTACCTCGAGCTTCCTCACCCAGACCATCGAGGGACTGGAAGGGCTCTTGAAGATGCCTTTCGGCTGCGGCGAGCAAAATATGATGATGTTCGCCCCCGATGCCTACATAACCGAGTACCTGAAGCAGACAGGACAGATCAAGCCCGAGATCATGGCCAAGGCCGAGAAGCTCATGATCACAGGGTACCAGAGGGAGCTCACCTACCGACGCAGCGACGGAAGTTTCTCCGCCTTCGGCGAGAGCGACGAAGAAGGCAGCCTTTTCCTCACCGCATTTGTACTCAAGTGCTTTTCCCAGGCCAAGGACCTCATCTACATCGACGAGAATGTACTGGACGAAGCGGAGGAGTGGATCACATCGCACCAGAATTCGGATGGCTCCTTCGAGCCCGTCGGATTCATCCATCACCAGGAGCTAATGGGCGGGGTACAGGGCAAGACCGCCCTAACCGCATATGCCACCATAGCCCTCCTGGAAGCAGGGGAAACAAGTGCTTCAGCAGACGCGGTGGAATACCTTGAGACCCATTTTAGTGAAATAGACGACGCCTATACCGCCGCGATCACCGCCTACACACTTGAACTCGCCGGAAGCGACCTGGCAGACAAAGCCTATGACAAACTAAAGGAGTTCGCCACGGAAGATGAAAACGGCCTCTACTGGGGCAACGAAATAGAGGAGACAACTCCGCAGTCGAGGACATCCCACAGCGCATCCATCGAGGCGACCGGCTACGCCACTCTGGCGCTTATCGAGCATGGCGATGCCTTCAATGCCTCCAGGGCAGCTAAATGGCTGGTCTCTCAGCGTAATGCCTACGGCGGCTATGGTTCCACGCAGGATACCGTAATCGCACTGGAGGCCCTGACCAGGTACTCCGCCGGGGCACAAGCAGATGTGGATCTCACGGTAAACATAAGCGCCGGAACAGAGGAGAAAGAGCTTCGCATAACCCCGGAGAGTTTCGACGTCCTGCAGACGGTAGAAGTACCGATAAACAGCGACGTCACCATCGAGGTAGCCGGCAAAGGTGAGGCCATCGCCCAGGTAGTTAAAAGATTCAATATGCCGGAAGTTACACACACAGGCCAGGAAGCGTTCAGCATCAACGTCGATTACGATACCACCGAGGTTGAGGTAAACGACCTGGTAGAGGTCTCGGCGGAGATTGAGTTCACCCCTCCGGAGCCTATGAAGGCGGAAATGGTGGTTCTGGACGTCTCGGTGCCGACGGGTTTTGAGCCGGTTGTCGAGACCATCGAGCGGGTTGTTGAGGCTAATGAGAAGGTCAAGCGCTACGACATCGCAGGCAGAAAGGTCATATTCTATATCGAGGGCATGGCTGATGGAGAGAGTATCTCCTTCACCTTCGATGTCCGGGCCAGGTACCCGGTTAAAGCCAGGGGAGTTAGTTCCGAGGTGTACTCATATTACAACCGGGCAATGAGCGGGGAGACCCTGGGGCAAGACGTGACCGTGGTGGAATAGTACGCAGTCACCCGGTTTGAGCGTCGGGTGTTTAAAGAAGCAGGGCAGGTTGACCATGCCTGGTCAACCTGCCCCCCAACTTTGTTTCGCAAGCAAGGACCTCTTAGTCCCCCTTTAGTAGGGGGATTAAAAAGAGCGACAGCTTCAGCACGACATGCCTTCGACCAATGTCATTGCGAGTCCGCCTCTGGTCCGCCTATGGCGGATGGCAATCTCCGACTCCCCTTCAGTCCGAAGGGGCGAGTTTAGTCGCCCTCAGGGGGAGGCTAAAGCCTCCCCTACCCAGCATCGCCTGCGTCCAGTGCAATTCCCGAGGGTTTACGTTATAATAGAACCCAAAAAGTGACACATTCATGAATATGGACACCCTGGCCATTGTCATCGGAGCGTTTGTCGTTGCCTTCGGGCTTCGCTACTACCTGAGGCAACGCCGGAAACGTCTCGAATCACCACTTCCCTCGGAAGGCGACCAGGGAAAGGCCACAACCGGACTTCAGGGAGTTTTTGACTCCTCCACAAGCGAGGTGTCTATCGGGACGAAAACCGTCGAGGTCTCCCACGTCCACAAGTCGTTTGCAGGGAAAAAGGTGGTCGACGATGTCTCCTTCGAGGTCAGGGCCGGTGAGATATTCGGAATGGTCGGACCCAACGGCGCCGGCAAGACGACCACCATCCGCATGCTCATGGACATCATCAGGCCCGACTCAGGCAAAGTGAAAATCCTGGGAGAGCCGCTTAATGAGTCCACCAAGGACAAGATCGGCTACCTGCCTGAGGAAAGGGGGCTCTACCGCAAGGTCACCGTTGCCGAATTGCTGGACTACCTGGCACAGCTCAAGAACACCACCCCAGGTAAAGCCGGACCCAGAATCGACAACCTGCTTGAGAAACTCGGCATGCTGCCCCACAAGACCAAGAAGGTGGAACAGCTCAGCCGGGGAATGGGACAGATAATCCAGTTCATCGCCACCATCGTTCACGACCCTCATCTCGTGGTGCTGGATGAGCCATTCTCCGGACTTGACCCCGTCAACAGGGAAACCCTGAAGGAACTGGTATTGGAACTCAAGAACTCCGGCAAAACCGTGGTCCTGAGTACACATCAAATGAACGAAGTCGAGGAACTCTGCGACCGGGTATTGATGATCAACAAGGGTAAGGTAGTCTTGTACGGGGAACTCTCCGAAGTCAGGGCACGGTTCAGAAATAATTCCGTATTCCTGGAATGTGAGGGGCCGATCGGGGAGCTATCCGGAGTAACAGGGCAGAAAAGCCACGGACAATTCGTAGAGCTCTTTCTGGACGGAGACCGCTCGCCACAGGACATCCTGAGTCAGCTCCTTATGCAGGGAACCAAAGTCAACAGGTTCGAGGTCTCGACCCCGTCTCTTAATGAGATCTTTGTCCAGGTGGCAAAGGCACCTTCTGAGACCGCGGAAGTGAAGCAATGAACAAAGCACTTATCATACTTAAACGCGAATTCACTCAAACGGTCAGGAGAAGGTCATTTATCCTTTTGACTTTGAGCATCCCCCTGATTGCAATTCTGGGAATGCTGGCATACCAGATAATCCAGGGAATGGAGGCGGAACCGGAGAAGGAAGAGGAGAAAATCGGCTACGTGGATGCAACGGAGATGTTCACCGGCTACAAAGAAGGGGAGGGCGTCACGTTTATCCAGTACGCTACTCAAGATAAGGCCAAAAAAGACCTGCTCGCCGAGGAAATCGATGAGTACTTCATCATCCCCGAAGACTACCTGGAAACAGGCCAGGTGATAAGATACACCACGGAACGCGAGCTCAAGGCCTCGTCGAAGGTCAGGTGGCAGATCAGCGAGTTTCTGCTGAATAACCTCCTGGCAGGCAAAACCAGCGAGGAGTTGCTCCAGCGGGTCAAGCAGCCGCTCAATCTGGCATCCCTTCAATTGGACAAGACAACAGGCGAGGTAACCGAGGCTCCTCATCCTATGATCGCCATATTCGTACCCTATATATTCGGACTCCTGTTCGTCTTTTCCATATTCTTCACCTCGGGATATCTGCTGCAGAGCGTATCCGAGGAAAAGGAGAACCGTGTTATCGAGATCCTGCTTTCCTCCATCTCAGCAAGGCAGCTACTTTCGGGCAAGGTGCTGGGGCTAGGGGCTGCCGGTCTTCTGCAGATAGTAGTGTGGCTGGTGACCATTGTGGTTTTCGCCAGGGTCGCCTCGATGAATATACCGGTATTAAGCGACCTGTCCGTGCCGATAGGCACCCTGGGTTGGGGAATCCTCTGCTTCGTACTCGGCTATCTGCTGTTTGCCGTCATCTTCTCCGGGTTGGGGTCCATCTCCGGCACCGCCAGGGAAAGCCAGCAGTGGACGGGGCTATTCACCATGCCTGCCGTTGTTCCTCTCATCCTGATGAGCGTGCTCGCCGAACACCCTGATGGCATAGTTGCCAAGGTCCTGACCTTCATCCCCCTTACAGCCCCCGTGACCATAATGATGCGGCTTCCCAATATGGCGATCCCCGCCTGGGAGCTGGCGTTGAGTCTCATCATCCTGATCGGGACGATAGCTCTGGGGCTCTGGTTTGTGGCCAAGGTATTCCGCGTTTACCTACTGATGTATGGCAAGAGGCCGACACCCGGGGAGATTATCCGATACATACGGGAAGGATAATACACCAAATTCTAAATCCGAAGCACGAAATTCTAAACAATACCAGATATTCAAAGCTCAAATGACACCCGGGTGGGCAGAGTGTGAACCCCCTATAACTGCTGGCGCGTAGAATGCTACCCCATGTCTCTTGGTTTATGGTGAGGAGAGGGATTTCCTCTCCCTTGAGGGGAGAGGATTAAGGTGAGGGTGAGAATCGTACTTTCGGGTAAATCCCAAAGACCACCAGGGAATTGAAACTCCCTTAAACACGAGTTAGTATAGATGTACAACGGAGACAGCAAAAGGAGGAGAGCATGTTTACCCGAATAACCTTTGACCGTTCGATTATGGGAGGACAAGCATGTATCCGGGGCATGCGTATTCCCGTCTCGACAATTGTCAAGCTAGTTGCTGCAGGTAAAAGCGATACCGAGATTATTCAAGAATACCCGGACTTGGAGGAAGAAGACATCAAGGAAGCCCTGCAGTATGCTGCAAGATCAGCCGAGGACAGAATAGTTGAAAAATGAAGCTTAGGAGGTGTAAATATGTCGAGAACAAAGGGAGAAGTTATTAAGATGATTGAACAGATGCCAGAAGAAGCCAGCGTGGCTGATATTATGGCAGAATTGTATTTCCGCCAAAAAGTGGACTCAGGGCTTCAGGAACTCGATGAAGATAAGGGCATTACTCATGAGCAGGCCAAGGAGCACCTGAGAAGATGGCTGAGTTAATCTGGTCCCCCAAAGCTGCTGTTGATTTGGAAGGGATTTGCCAGTACATATCGAGAGACTCAGAGCATTATGCTAAGCTCTTTGCCCAAAGAGTCATCGCCCTGGCCGAACCGCATCGTATATCGCGTAAAACATGAGGTGGTAGAAATAGCGGCGATTGTACATGGGGCAAGGTTGTTGCCAGAGCTTGAATGAACGAACGAGTGAATAAACACCATATCGGCACGAGCGGGTGGCATTACGACCACTGGCGGGAGGTGTTCTATCCACCCGAACTCCCGAAGAAAAAGTGGTTCGATTTCTATTCCCGGCACTTCTCGACAGTGGAGCTCAACAACAGTTTCTATCGCCTTCCGTCGGAGAATACCTTTGCCAACTGGCGAGACTCCTCGCCACCCGGCTTTCTGTTCGCCGTCAAGGCGAGTCGATTCATAACACATGTAAAGAGGCTGAAGAACCTCGGAGATGCCCTGGCAACATTCCTGTCCCGTGCCGATATCCTGCAGGACCGGCTGGGTCCGCTGCTCTACCAGCTGCCGCCGAACATTAACCGCGATGAGGACCGGCTGGAGTCGTTTCTGTCGTCGCTGCCCTCGGGCTATCAACACGTCTTCGAGTTCCGAAACGAGTCCTGGTTCCAAGATAGCGTATTCGAGAGGCTGCGCCGCCACAACGTCGGCTTCTGCATCTACGATATGCCGGACTTCACAACGCCTCTCGTGGCTACGGCCGGCTTCGCCTACATCCGGTTCCACGGCAGCACGCTCATGTACGGCGGGTCCTACCCGGATGATGAACTGGAAAGGTGGGCACAAAGCATCGGCGAATTAAGTCAGGGGCTCACTTCGAGCTACATATACTTCAACAATGACATAGAAGGCTTTGCGGTAAAGAATGCGAAAAGGTTGGATGAGTTGTTACAATAAGGTGTAATCCCCCTACACCCCCTTTAGGAAAGGGGGAAAGAAAGACAGGAATAAAGGGGGGAGAGAAAGGATGCAGATTAATTGTACCAGATATCCGCTCCCGTTATTTCAAACGCCGAGGTTATGCCCCGGGTTTACCTCCTCCGGGTTGAGGCACCGGAGATAACAGCTCATGCCCATCCGGGGCAGTTTGTCACCGTCCGCTGTGGAGAGGGACCCAACCCGCTGCTGCGCCGGCCTTTCAGCATCCATAGAACTGATGAGAGCAAGCTGGCTCTGCTCTTCGAGGTAGTAGGGCCGGGGACGGAATGGCTGTCAGATCGCAAGCCCGGAGATACACTGGACTTACTCGGTCCGCTGGGCAATGGCTTCAACCTCACTCCGAGCGCGCGGAATCTGCTTCTTGTAGCCGGCGGCATCGGCATCGCTCCCCTGGTATTCCTGGCTGAGAGGGCTGCGGCCAATGGTTATTATGTCAAGATAGTGACAGGGGCAAAGACGGCCTCTCAGGTCTATTCCGATGTGGAAGGAGCGGAACTCATTCAGGTCACCGAGGATGGCTCGGCCGGGGAAAAGGGCATGGCCACCGACGTAGGTTTTCCTCTTGTGGAGTGGGCCGACCAGGTTTTCGCCTGCGGGCCGGGTCCGATGTATCGTACGATGGCAAAGAACGGGATGGGTGATGGCAAACCAGTGCAGGTCCTGCTGGAGGAGGTGATGGGGTGCGGGGTGGGGGCCTGCCGTGGGTGCGCTATACCTACAAACCAGGGGATGAAAATGGTATGCCGCGATGGGCCTGTATTCGAGTTGAGGGATGTTGCCTGGGACAGATTTCTCTCCCCAAACTTATAGCCACTTGCCGGAGCAACAAATCACAAGCCCCTCAAAAGGTGGGTCTTACAACAATCGACTGGTCACGTCGGGAACCCACTGATATCAAATCCACCGGACAGCCTGAAAGTTCCTCGATCCTCCTCACGTATGTTTGAGCCTCTTGCGGTAGGTCCTCGAATTTACGCACATCACTAGTAGGTTTCTGCCAGCCAGGCAACTCTTCCCAAACAGGCTGACACCTTCTCAGGATGGTAATGTTTGCTGGCGGGCTGTCCAGAACCTCACCGTCGAGTTTGTAGCCTGTGCAGATCTTGACTGTCGGGAGTGTATCCAGCACATCGAACTTGGTCAATGCAATTCCAGAGAAATCGTTTACCCGAACGCTGAACCTGGCTATAACGGCATCAAACCACCCACAACGCCTTGGGCGGCCGGTAGTTGTCCCGAATTCGCAGCCTCGCTCTCTAAGGGCATCACCGGTGTCATCTTTCAGCTCCGTGGGCATGGGGCCTTCCCCAACTCGCGTCACATATGCCTTGAAAACCCCGAACAACTTGCTAATCTTTGTCGGACTCAAACCCAAGCCAAGGCAACCACCCCAGGCAGCTGACGGGCTCGAGGTCACATACGGGTAAGTGCCAAAGTCAATATCCAGCATAGTACCCTGAGCCCCCTCCAAGAGAACATCGCCCTTCTCCAGGGCCTGATTCACCACCATGCTTGTATCCCGTACAAATGGCCTCAAACGGTCAGTATATGCGCAGTATTCCTCATATATTTCATCGAAAGAAAGGGGCTCTGTCTCGAAAACCCTGGTCATAATATCATTCTTATACTCCAGAACGGCACGGAGGCGCTTCTCAAACAGGTTCCGGGCGAGCAAGTCACAGACCCTTATCCCCAGTCGAGAGACCTTGTCCGTGTAGGCAGGACCTATACCTCTTCTCGTGGTGCCGATAGCCGCAGCACCTCGCGCATCTTCCTCCAAACCATCGATCAAGAGGTGATATGGCATTATAACGTGCGCTCTGTCACTTATGGAGAGCCGGCTAACATCGATTCCCTGCTTTTCCAGTGCATCGATTTCGTCGATCAAAACCCTAGGATTGATAACCGTCCCATTGCCGATGACACAATCCACATGAGGATAGAAGATACCGGAGGGAATCAGATGCAACTGGAACTTGCCGAATTCATTGATTACCGTATGTCCGGCGTTGTTACCTCCAGAGAAACGGGCTACCACATTAGCTTTCTCGGCCAGGAGGTCTATGACCTTACCCTTACCCTCATCTCCCCACTGCCCACCGACAACTGCAGTTACTGACATAAGAACTCCTCTGAATATTATCTTTTAAACGCCCAGAGTTATCCACAAAATAAAAGCGGAGAGGGTGGGATTCGAACCCACGGTCCCCAGAGGGGACACGCGCTCTCCAGGCGCGCCTGATCGTCCGCTCCAGCACCTCTCCTCGTAAAATTCCAAATTTCATTATCAAATACCAAACAATTTCAAATGTTTCTTAAAATTCAAGATTCAGCATTTCGTGCTTCGAACTTCTCCCCGGAGGGGGTGGGATTCGAACCCACGGCCCGCAAAGCGGACACCGCTTTTCGAGAGCGGCACCATAAACCACTCGGTCACCCCTCCATACCCCATTTTCGAAGATAATTCCGGCATTTTTTTGTCATTTCCCCTACTAGACATAACACCATTTTGCTACTATTAATTTCCAATCGTCTCATTTTCACCCGTGCCATTATAACTCGGTGTCACTAGTTTTTCAAATTCCGCGAATTGCATCATCTAAAATCTACGCCTCTCCCCAGACTTCGCTGGGGAGAGGTTGCCCGCCATAGGCGGGCAATTGAATTGAGAATTCTACATTCCGTATCGACAACATTTTGTCGATAATTAGGCGCTAAGCGCCTAACCGAAAGGGCAATGGGCACTTGAGTAGCCCGGCAAGGGAAACAAAGAGGAGACGGCGTTACTGGATGAGTACTGTCAGAACACGGGGCAAAATAGGAAGTACGTGATCGGTTAAAATGTGGTCTGATGCGGGGACCAAGAAGCCTCGAGTCAGAGGCGAGAGACATGATGGTGAGGTTAAAGCAGTGCTGGCCCTGTGAAATAGTCTGTTTCACGGGGCTGGCCGAGGTATGGTCCGCCAGAGGCGGATTTGACTGCCCGTGCGGACAGAGGCTGAAGCCGCCTTTGGAGACGGAGATAGAGAGGTCAAGGCCGGGGAAGAAGAACGATAACGCCTATATTGAGGATCTATACCAAACATACCAGGCAAAGAACGGAGGCCAAGAAGCATATCCACATAAGAAATCAAAACCTTGTTCGGTCAGATTTTCAATGATTCAACAAGTGATCTTTATAACCCGAAGAAATATTACGGGACCACCTCATCTTTACTCAACTTGGAACTCTTGCATCATTTTTTCGTAGTCAGATATAACCGTTTTAGCCTTATCTGCAATCGCTGTCAGTATAACGCGGTCTTTTTGAACCTGGCCAAACAGGTGTCTGCTAAGTACTTGCGCCACTGCCCAAAGCTCACCTACCTGGGGCTCTTTGTTCACAGCATTATCAAATTGTGAACACGTTGCCCGGGTCTCGATGTACCAATCCTGAAAATTAGCGGTTATGAACCCTATTTCGCTGTAGTGGTCGTACACAAACCAATGAAATCTGTCCATACACTGATTCCATTTGTCCTTATTGTTCAATGCTTTTGCAGATGTATAATCCACCAACCACATATAGAAATTAAACATTGCACTAACGAATAGATGATAGTCGTCATCATTATTTAACTCGACATAAAATGTCTCAGCGTCTTTTTTTAGTTCCTCATCCTTTATCCGAAAGATAAGAAGTTGAGCCATTACATCGCCGAACTCCTTGACTGATACTTTGTTTTTCCCTTTGCTACGATGAAAGAAGCTCATGTAGTGTCTCCTTTCCTTCCAGATATGTCTCCATTGATTCCGTTGGGAGCTTCCCAAATGTCCGGAAAGTTAACGGCCCTTGGCATCAGATTCTTCGTTCCAGATTAATGGTGGTCGAGGGTTTGAATTCGTTCGCGCTAAAGAAACTTATCAGATCGGAATCATTCCAGTCGACCAGGGTATTTATTCTTTGAACCCCGAGTTTTCTCAAGTGATCGATAAATTCATCAATCAACTGCTTACCGATGCCCATGTGCTGGTAATCGGGATCAATGCCGATGGTATCCAGTGTTGCTTCTTCCTGGAGGCCATATTCTCCCCTGTAAAGTCCTCCCATTACAAACCCCACCACCTTTCCATTTTCTTCATCCGCCACGAGTGACGTAGGCAAATAATCTTTGGATTCAAAAAGCATTTCAAACTTCAGCTTATAGTAATCTGGCCTGGACGTCTTGAGTACCTTCTCATCAATTCCGACCACGGCTTCAAAATCTCGGGTTTCCATAAGTCTGATATTGATTGCGCTCCCGTTCATTTGATCTCCTTTCTCTTTAGCTCGTATTTTGGAGTCCAATGAGTAAAGTTGGGGATTACCTTAAAAGATACTCCATCAGGCTGGTGAATGTCAAGGTCTTTCATGGAATCAGTCTTGGCTTAACAGCGAGGTTAAACAGTAGCAGTGGTGGTCCACTATTGGGCGTATCGCTACACCTCTTATGTATGGTTGTCAAAATGCGCCGTTGGGATGGGTTATCTGGAATACTGCTCTCTCAAGATAGTCTTTAGTACTTTGCCTCCCGGATTCTTCGGCAAGCTGTCGACGAAGTCAACCAACCTCGGCATCTTGTAGTCATCGATCTTATCCTTACACCAGTCAAGCATCTCTTCCTTGGTGATTTCATTGCCTCCCCTGAGCACTATAATCGCTTTAACCGCCTCTCCCAGTTCCTCATTAGGTACTCCTATTACAGCTACCTCCAGTACCGCAGGGTGCATGGAAATGATATCCTCTACCTCCGGGGAGTATACTACCCTGTCACCGCTGGCGATTGTGTCCTTC